>CAZRSA010000046.1:0-19624 GCA_964602525.1 uncultured Woeseiaceae bacterium | reverse complement strand
CCGGTCACGCGCGAGGAACTGCTGGCCAGCGACCGGCACGTGGACCTGTTCTGGCACCGCGACGGCTGAGCCATGCGGCTGCTCTGCATCACCTCCCACGGTGATACGCTGAACAGCGTGCGCCCGGAAGCCGAGCTTTTCATCGGCCTGCAGAAGGCCGGCGTCGCGGTGACGGTGATGACCCAGGGCGACTCGGTGTATGCCGGGCCCATGCGCGAGGCCGGCATCGAGGTGGTGGATTTCGTGCCCCGGCGCAAGTTCTCGCCGGCGGCCGTACGGCGTATCCGCCGCGAGCTGCGGCAGCGGCGCATCGACGTGGTCTACGCCTTCAACAACAAGGCGATCGCGAATACCAATTTCGCCGCCCTGGGCCTGCCGGTAAAGGTGGTCACCTACCGGGGGCAGACCGGCAACATCCACCGCTGGGACCCGAGCGTCTATCTCACCCACCTCAACCCCCGGGTGGATCTCGTCCTCTGCGTGGCCGACGCAGTCCGCGACAGCCTGCGCGCCCAGCACCGGCGTCCGGGCCGGGCGCGTACGGTCTACAAGGGCCACAGCCTCGAGTGGTACCGCGAGCAGCCCGCGGACCTCGGCGAGTTTGCCATCCCGTCCGGTGCCTTCACCGTCATCTGCGTCGCCAACAACCGCCCCCGCAAGGGTGTCGGCGTACTCGTGGAGGCCACCTACCGGCTGCCCCGGGAAGCCGACATCCACCTGCTGCTGGCGGGCGGGGGGCTGGAGGAGGCAGACCTCGCGAAACTCATCGGCGCGAGCCCAATGCGCGAGCGCATTCACGTGGCCGGTTTCCGCCGGGACGCCACCGCGCTGGTGGCCGCCTGCTCGGCCTCCGTGCTGCCATCGCTGAAACGCGAGGGCCTGCCGAAGACGGTCATCGAGTCGATGGCCTTCGGCGTCCCGCCCATCGTCACCGACACCGGCGGGAGCGCGGAACTGGTGCTGGACGGCCAGTCCGGCCTCGTGGTGGCGCCGGGCGACGCCGGCGCCATCGCCGATGCCATCCGCTTCCTGTACGAGAACCCGACCGAGCGCGCACTCATAGGGCGGCGCGCCCGGGAACGCCTCCACCGGCACTTCAACGTGGCCGATACGGTCAGCCGTACGAAACAACTGCTGGAAGAACTGCTGGAAGCGTCGCCGGAGAGGCAGGCGTGACGGCCGCCGGCCCGGTCAGTCGGCTGCCTGAGGTGAGCAGCCCGCCGCCCCGCCGGGGCGCCCTGCTCTACGTGCTGGCCGAGCCGGACAGCGGACTCGTCTGCTACGTGGGCCAGACCCGCCGCCCCCGGGCGCGGCTGCTGGGCCACATCCGCGCCGGGCGGGTGTGGCTGCGCAGCCTGGCGGAACGTCCCCGGGCCGTGCACCTGCAGCGGCCGCTGCCGCTCTGGGAGGAGCCGCCGCAGCGTTTCCGCCGCGTGCACCCGTCCCGGGATCCCCGGGTGCTGGAAGAGTGGCTCGCCCTGCTCGCCGCCGAGGACAAGGCACCCGGCATGCGCCTCATCGAGGCCGTGGCCTGCGAGCGGGCCTGCGGCTGCACCTTCGTGGCCGAGTGCCGCCGGGCGCGGCTGCGCGAGGCGTGGTGGATCGACAGCCTGCTGCTGGCCGGTCATCCGCTGCTGAACCGGACCCTGCCGCGCCGCGGCCGCGGCGAGAGCGCATGAGCCTGCCGGCAACTGCCGAGTTCGTTGCCCAGTTTATGGGCTGGCTGGACCTGGCCGGAGTGGCGGTGTTCGCCGTCTCCGGCGCACTGGAGGCGGCCCGCCGGGAGATGGACCTGCTCGGCTTCGTGCTGGTGGGTTCGGTCACCGGCATCGGCGGCGGCACGCTCCGGGACCTTCTGCTCGGCAGCACGCCCGTATTCTGGATCGCCGAGCCCGTCTACATCAGCGTCTGCGTCGGTGCCGCTGTCCTCACCTTCGCCGGCGCCCGTCTGCTCGCCTCCCGTCTCAGGGCGCTCATGTGGATGGACGCGGCGGGGCTGGCCGTGTTCGCCGTCACGGGCACCCAGGCGGCGCTGGCCCAGGACGTCTCGCCGATCATCGCCGCGGGCATGGGCATGATGACCGCCACCTTCGGCGGCTTCATCCGCGACATCATGTGCAACGACATCCCGCTGATCCTGCGCTCGGAGATCTACGCCACCGCCGCGCTGGCGGGCGCGGGGGTATACGTCGGGCTGGACGCCGCCGGCCTGGCCGGCCCCGCCGCCACGCTTGCCGCGCTCGCCACCGGCTTCGGCCTGCGCGCGGTCGCCATCGTCACCGGCCTCAGCCTGCCGAAGTACCGCCGCCCGCGCTGAGCGACCGTCGGCGCTTTCCACGATCGGCGGCCGGCGCCGAATGGCCTATGCTCGGGGCATGAAATCCATGGTTCTGAAGGAAGTCGGGCGACCGCTGGAGGCGGTGGACGGCGATGCGCCGGCGCCCGGCGACGCCGAGCTGCTGATCGAGGTGAGCGCGTGCGGCGTCTGCCGCACCGACCTGCACGTGGTGGACGGCGAGCTGCCCGGCGGCAAACTGCCGGTGGTGCCCGGCCACGAGGTCATCGGCCGGGTCGTGGAATGCGGCCGGTCGGTGGACGGATTCCGCCCGGGCCAGCGGGTGGGGGTGCCCTGGCTGGGCGCCACCTGCGGGCACTGCTGGTACTGCGAGCACGACATGGAGAACCTCTGTGACGAGCCCGCCTTCACCGGCTTCGACCGGGACGGCGGTTTCGCCACCCACCTCGTGGCCGACGCCCGCTACAGCTTCCCCATCGACGCCGGCTACGACGACGCCGAGGCCGCCCCGCTCATGTGCGCAGGGCTCATCGGCTACCGCTCCTGGCGGATGGCCGGCGACGGCCGCAATCTGGGCCTGTACGGGTTCGGGGCGGCGGCCCACATCCTGATCCAGGTGGCCCTGCACCGTGGTCAGCGCGTCTATGCCTTCACCCGTCCCGGCGATACGCAGGCGCAGGAGTTCGCGCGGCGCCTGGGCGCGGAATGGGCCGGCGGCTCCGACGAGCCGACGCCGGTGGAACTGGATGCGGCCATCCTGTTCGCCCCCGTCGGCGAGCTCGTGCCGGCCGGGCTCAGGGCTGTGCGCAAGGGCGGCATCGTGGTCTGCGGCGGCATCCACATGAGCGACATCCCGAGCTTCCCCTACCGTATCCTGTGGGAGGAGCGCCGGATCCGCTCGGTGGCCAACCTCACCCGGCAGGACGCCGTGGAGTTCCTGGATCTCGCGCCCCGGGCCGGCGTGCGCACCGAGGTGACGACCTACCCGCTGGAAGACGCCAACGCCGCGCTGGAGGACCTGCGCCACAGCCGGCTGTCCGGCGCCGCCGTGCTGGTGCCCTAGGCCGGGCAGTCCGGTTGCTGCCGGGACGCTCCCGGTCCTCTAGACCTCCGTCTGCGCGTCCGGCACGCCGGCCGGGTGGCCGAACGTCTCGCCCACCGCCCGCCAGGCGGCATCGATGGCCGCATCCGCGTAGGCCCGGCCCTCGGAATCGGACGCCGCGATGGCGATGCGCCCGACCGGCCGGCGGCCGACCTCCCACGGCGCCTCGCCCGGCGGCCAGTCCGGGTCGTGGAGGTCGTTCTTCTCGTAGGCGTAACCGTGGGGCCAGCGGTTCACCGTGATGGCGCGGATATCCCGCTGCGACGAGAAACCCGCCGGCCCGAGCAGCGCATCCAGCTGCCGGCGCAGCGGGAGTTCGTAGTCGGCGAAGGCTCTGCGCAGGATCTCGTAGCGGCCGCGGGCGAACTGCTCCCGCGGGGTCAGCCCCTCCCCCGGTGTGGTCGGCACGTGCACCAGGTGCAACACCATCGGCTGGTCCGGCGTGGAGGGATAGCGGTAGCGGCCCAGGCTGACCGGAAAGTCCAGCGAGACGCTGTGGTAGAACTCGTCGGGGAAATAGGCGCTCTCGATGCCGAGTTCGGCGAAGGCCTCCCAGTTCTCGATGGCCGCGTTCACGTACACGATGGGCGCCCGCGGGATGCGTGCTATCGCCTCCGCCTGGTTCCCGGGCAGCTCCGGACAGAGGTGGGGCACCATCAGGTTGTTGCAGGCCAGGATCGCGTGACGCGACCGGGCCCGGAAGGTGCCCTCCTCCGTCACGTAGTCCACGGCCACGCCCTCGCGGCCCGGCTCCAGCGTCCGGTTCACCGCACGTACCGCCGTGGCGTTCAGGCGCAGGCGCACATAGGCGTCCGGCAGATCCAGCGCCTCGTAGTCGAAGCGCGCGGTGACCACGTCCTCCATGTCGTCGCCCGTCGCGGCAGCCGGGATCAGGTCCCGGACCATCAGCCGGGCCAGCGAGGCGTTGCCGTCGGGGAAGTGGAAGATGTAGGGCTCGTCGTGTTCGCAGCCCTCGTAGGCGCCGCTGACCCGGCAGGGGCCGAGCCCGAGTCCGCTGAAACCCGGATAACCCATGCGCAGGGCCTCCAGGGCGGAGAGCGCGTCGGTGCCGAGGCCCCAGAACGCGTTGCTCGAGTTCTGGAACAACTCGATGACAGCCGGGCCCGCATCGAAGTGGCGGCGCAGGTAATCGTTGTAGCTCAATCGGCGGAGGATCTTCTCCAGCGTGTCCCGGCCGGCCGCCGGCAGGTCCGCCGGCTGCGCGATCAGGATGCGGAACAGCGTCACCTTGTCCGCATCGCCCAGGGGCAGCGAGCGCACCCAGGCCTCGGCGTCGGAGCCGATGGGCAGTCGGCTGGCACCGCGGCCGCCGTCGGTGCGCACCAGCCGCTCTCCCTCCGGCGCGTCGGCAAAGAAGATGCCGGGCCTCAGACCGAAGCGCTCCCGGTGGCCCTGGTCGTAGGCGGAGTAGAAACGATCGAGGTTCACGCCGAGCGCATCCAGCAGCCCTCGGGCGGGCGCGCTCCAGGCCGAAGGCGTGTCCATGGACTGGCTGCCGCCGTAGCCGATGAGGTTCTTGCCGGCCACCAGGAACTCGTTGCGCCTGGCGTGGCCGCCGAAGTCGTCGTGGTTGTCCAGGATCAGGATGCGGGCGAACTCGCCGGCCTGCTGGCGGTAGTACCATGCAGTCGCCAGCCCGCTCAGGCCGCCGCCGACCACCACCAGGTCGTAGACCCGGCCGCCGTCGGCGGGTTTCGCGCCCTGGTAACGCTCGCCCCGCCGGGCGAGCGCGTGGGCCACCTCGAACGAACCCGGATGAGCACCGCGCAACCCGGTGAGCGCCGGCGGGTAGTATTCCTCCTCGCCGAAGCCGAACAGTTGTGCGCGCGCGGTGGCGGGCAGGCCCGCCGCCGCACCGGCCAGGGCCATGCCCTGGACGAAGTCGCGGCGGGTGATGCCGTCGCCGCGGGGGTCCCGGTCCCGATTCCGCTTCGCTGCCATGCCCCCATTATGGAGGCAGAGCGGCGTACCGGGCGAGGGGCCGGCGCCGGTGCGGCTATACTGCCGCCAGGGGCGGGGGGGATCAAAGATGGAGACGGAAAACGGCGGAGAGTACGCAGTCGGCGACCGCAACCGGGTACGCGACGTCCGCGCGGCCGCCCGCTACGACCGGGCCACGGTGCATGCCATCCTGGATGCCGGGCTGACCGCCCACGTGGCGTTCTGCGAGCAGGGCCGACCGGTGATCGTACCCATGATCTGCGCCCGCGACGGCGAGACCCTTTACCTGCACGGCGCACGCAAGGCCCGCATCGTGCGCCTGCTCGAGGCCGGCGCGGAGGCGGCGCTGAACGTCACCCTGATCGACGGCCTCGTGGCCGCCCGCTCGGCCTTCAACTCGTCTGTAAACTACCGCTCGGTCACCGTATACGGCCATCCCCGGCTGGTGGAGGGCGAGGCGGAGAAGGTCCAGGCCCTGCGGCTCGTCTCGGAGCACCTCATGCCGGGACGCTGGGACGAACTCCGCCCGCCCCACGACCGGGAGCTGAAGATGACCGGCGTCGTCGCACTGCCCATCGAATCCGCCTCGGCGAAAGTGACGGCGGGGCCCCCGGAGGACGAGGACGAAGACTACGCGCTGCCGGTCTGGGCCGGCGTGGTGCCGGTGGAGCACGGGTTCGGGGCACCGGCGGGGGATCCGGCTCTGCCGGCGGGCTCGGCGCCGTCACCGGCGATCGAGCGCCTCGCCCGCTCCCGCGCCCGGCCCTGACGGCCGCAGCGCGCTGTCAAAGGCCCGTCCGGCCGGGGCACAATGCGGCCAGCATGGACGTCCACGCATCTGCCGCTTCGCGTTGGCCGCCTGCAGCGGCGGCGGTGCTGCTCTGTCTGCTGTGCCCGGCCCAGGCACTGCTCGCCGTCGATCTGCTGGAGCTGGACGTCGAAGGGGTTACCGGCGCCGGCTGGTCCGCCGACGGCATGGAGCTGCGCCTCTTCCCCGATGCCGCCTCCGACAACATCGCCGCCTCGCTCCGCATCGAACGGCTGACCCTGCCCGGGCCGGCAGGCGAGCTGCGCGACATTACCCTGCGCTGCGACGCGGTGACGGTGACCGCCGCCGCCTATCGCTGCGAGCGCGGCCGGGTGCTGGCCGGGCAATCGCCACTGGACCCGGTGCCGTTCACCGTGTCGGCGGAGTACCGCCGCGCCGACGGGCGCCTCACCCTCGCGTCGCCGGATCTGCCCTGGCGGACCATGAGGCTGCAGGTCTCCGCCGTTCTCGCGGCGGCGGGATGGAAGCTTACGGCCGAGGGCGTCGGCCTCGACGCCGGTGTCCTGCACGGCGCCGTGACCGCGCTGACCACGACCCTTCCGGAGATCGGCATCGCCGGCGGCACGGCCGACGTGCGGCTGCGCGCCGAGGGACGGGACGCCGGCCCGTCCCGGGCCGCCGCCAGGATCGACGTGCACAACCTCGGCCTTTCCAACGCCTCCGGCAGCCTGGCCGCCGAGGGGCTGGAACTGACGCTGGAGGCCCGGGCCGACCTGGCGCCATCCGGCGAAGGGTTCGAATACACGGCGACGCTGGCCGCCGGGGCCGGCGAGGCCTACCTGGAGCCCGCCTATTTCGACATCTCCACATCGCCGCTGCGCATCGAATCCGTGGGCGCGGTGGACCTCGCCGGCGACACGGTGCGCATCGACAGCCTTCGCCTCGATCACCGGGGCGCGCTGCACGCAAGCGGCAATGCCCTGCTGACCATCACCGACGAGGGGCCCGCGGTCGAGCAGGCGGCCATCGACGTCACCGAGGCCGTCTTTCCCGGCGTCTACACCACCTATCTGCAGGGCTTCCTCACCGGCACGCCGCTCGCCAAGCTGGAGACCCGGGGCCGGGTCCGCGGCCGCGTGACTCTCGAGGAAGGCCGGCTCTCCGCGGTCGAACTCAGTCTCGAAGACATGTATGCCGACGACGCCGAGGAGCGCCTGGCCTTCTACGGCGTCCGCGGCAACGTACGCTGGGACGCCGCGGCCGGTTCCGCGCCCCGTTCGTCGCGCGTGGCCTGGGACGGCGGATTCGTCTATCGGCTCGGCTTCGGGGCAGGCACGGCGGCGTTCTCCTCCACGGCCGAGCGGGTGACGCTGGACGACAGCCTGCGGGTGCCGGTATTGGACGGCGCCCTCGTCGTGGATACCCTCGAGGCCGAGGGGCTGGCCGGCGAACGGCCGGCGCTTGCCTTCGACGCCCGGCTCGAACCCGTGAGTCTCGCCGGCATCACCACCGCGCTCGGCTGGCCCGCCCTGCCCGGCAAACTCTCCGGCGAGCTGCCGCTGCTGAGCGTCAGCGAGGGCGAGGTCACGCTGGGCGGGAGCCTGGTCGCCCGGGTATTCGACGGGATCGCGCGGGTCTCGGAGCTACGGATCGAGCAGCCGTTCGGAGCGAACCGGCGCACCTCGGCCGACGTTACGCTGGACGGCCTGGACCTGGCGCTGGTCACCGACGTGTTCACCTTCGGCCGTATCACCGGCCGGCTGGACGGCGCCGTCCGCGGCCTGGAGATGCTGCAGGGCCGGCCCGTGGCCTTCGACGCGAGCTTCTACACGCCGGCGGACGACGACAGCGCCCGCCGCATCAGCCGGCGGGCGCTCAGCAACATCTCGGAGATCGCCGGCTCGGGCACCGCCGCGCTCTCCGCGGGCTTCCTGGGCCTGTTCGAGGAATTCCGCTACGCCAGGCTCGGCATCCGCTGCGTGCTGGAGGGCGACGTCTGCCGCATGGGCGGCGTGATGCCCGCGGAGCAGGGCTATTACCTGGTGAAAGGCAGCGGTCTGCCCCGCATCGATGTCATCGGCCATTCCCGGGAGGTAAACTGGCCGAGACTCGTAGCGCAGATCGCCGAGGCGCTCCGGTCCAGGGAAGTGTCCACCGCACCGCAGAGCGAGGAACGCAGATGATCAGAGCCAAGACCCGCGCCATCGTCCGCCCGGCAGCCCGCCCGGCGGTCTGGCTGTCGCTGTCCGCATTGCTGCTCGCCGCATGCGTGACCATCAACGTGTATTTCCCGGCGGCCGAGGCCGAACGGGCAGCCGACCGCATCATCGACGAGGTGCGAGGTGGTGCTGCCGCCGACGGAGAGGACGCCACCGGCCGGCTGCCGCTCGAGACGATGCCCGCCCGCTTCGCCGCCGCGGTGGCCGACTTCCTCGTTCCCGCCGCCCACGCCCAGGGACAGCCGGACTTCGACGCTTCCTCGCCGACCAAGCGCGCGCTGGAGCAGTCATTGAAGCAGCGGTTCCCGGAGCTGAAGCCCTACTACGACTCCGGCGCTATCGGGCTGACCGCCCGGGGCACCATCGAGATCAGGGACCGTTCCCTGATCCCGCTGAACGAGCGCAACCGCGTACGGCAGCTGGTAGCCGAACAGAACGCCGACTGGGAGGCGCTGTACCGCGAGATCGCGCGCATCAACGGCCACCCCGAGTGGGAGGACGAGATCCGCGACGTGTTCGCCGACCGCTGGATCGCGAAGGCCGAAACGGGCTGGTACTACCGGGACGCCGGCGGGCAGTGGCGCCGGAAGTAGCGGCGGCGCGCTAGCCGGCCAGTTCCCAGACGAGGCGGGCGGCCGTGCGGGCGGTGCGCCCGTCCGCGTCGTAGCGCGGATTCAGCTCGGCGATGTCGGCCACCGGCCAGGGGCGCTCGGGGCTCATGGCGCGCAGGCGGCGCAGGCAGCGGATCACGAATTCCAGACTCAGCCCGAATGCGGCGGGCGCGCTCACGCCCGGCGCCACGGCCCCCGGCAGGGCATCCAGGCACACCGTGACGTAGACCGCGTCCACCTCCGCCACCAGCGCCTCCAGCAAAGGCGCGGCCCGCTCCTCGCTGCAGTCGATGTCGGTGAGATAACGCACGCCGGCGGCGTCCGCGAAGTCGAACAGCGCCCTGGTATTCGCCGCCTCGCTTACACCAAGGCAGAGGTAGTGGAAGCCGGCGCCCCGGCCGCCGCAGTCGTCGGCGATCTGGCGGAACGGCGTGCCCGAGGTGCCGCCCTCCCGCGGCTCGCGCAGGTCGAAATGGGCGTCGAAGTTCACGATGCCGATGCGGGCCGGCTCCCCGCCCGCATCCAGGTGCTGCGCAAGGCCCCGGTAGCTGCCCCAGGCGATCTCGTGGCCGCCGCCGAGGCCGATGACGGTGTGGCCGGCACCGAGCAGGGCGGCCAGCCGGTCGGCGTAGGCCTGCTGGCCCGCCGCCAGGTCGTCGGCCACGATCACCGTGCCGGCGTCGTAGAGGCGGGCGTCCGCCCGCGCGGGCAGGTTACCCAGCGCCCGACGCAGCGCATCCGGACCCTCCGCCGCCCCGGGCCGCCCATGGTTCAGGCGCACACCCAGGTCCGAGGCGAAACCGAGCAGGCAGGTGCCGGGGGCATGGTCGTCCGGCCCGGCCATCAGCTGGTGCCAGCGCAGCGCCGCGTCGCCGGGGTCGATCCGACCGCTCCAGAGTGAAAGGTCAGCGGGTGTCCACACGCCTACCACCTTGCCACACGGCCGCCGGCCGCACGAGGTTGATGCCCCACGCCAGTTCGGCCGGCGAGTCCACGTCCCACAGGCAGAGATCGGCATCTGCGTCCTCCTCGATGCGGCCCTTGCGCTCCAGCCCCAGCGCAGCCGCGCCCCAGCGGGTGGCGCCGAGCAAGGCCTCGGCAGGAGTCAGTCCGAACGCCGTGCAGGCGAGGTTCATGGCCGTCAGCAGTGAACCCAGCGGCGAGGTGCCCGGATTGAGGTCGGTGGCCACCGCCATGGGCACGCCTGCCTCGCGCAGGGCATCGATGGGCGGCAGGCGGGTCTCGCCCAGGAAATGGAACGCGCCCGGCAGGAGCACCGCCACCGTGCCGGCCTGGAACAGCGACGGCGCATCCGCCGGGTCGAGATACTCCAGATGGTCGACGGACAGAGCGCCGTAGCGGCTGGCCAACGTCGCGCCCTTCCGGTCGGAGAGCTGCTCGGCATGGGCCTTCACCGCCAGGCCGTGTTCCGCGGCGGTTTCGAACACCCGCTCGCACTGGGCCGGACTGAAGCCGATGCCCTCGCAGAAGACGTCCACCGCATCGGCCAGGCCTTCCCGGGCCACGGCGGGGATCATCTCGCGGCAGACATGTTCGATATAGTCGTCCGAGCGTCCTTCGTATTCCTCCGGCACCGCGTGGGCGCCGAGGAAGGTAGTGCGCACCGTCACGGGACGGGACTCGCCGAGCCGGCGGGCCACCCGCAGCAGTTTCAGCTCCGTGGTCGTATCCAGGCCGTAGCCGGACTTGATCTCGACCGTCGTCACGCCCTCTTCCAGCAGGCGGGCGAGACGCCGGGAAGCCGCCTCGAACAGTTCGTCCTCGCCGGCTGCCCGGGTTGCGCGCACCGTGGCGCGGATGCCGCCGCCGGCGCGGGCGATGGCCTCGTAGGACTCGCCCTGCAGCCGGCGCTCGAACTCGTCGGCCCGACTGCCGCCCCAGACCAGGTGTGTGTGGCAGTCGACCAGCCCGGGTGTGAGCCAGCCGCCCCGCCCGTCCACGTGTGTGTCCGCGGCCATCTCCTGCCCGTCGGCCTCGGCGCCCACGTAGACGATGCGGCCGTCGGCCATGGCCACACGCGCTGCCCCGCGGGTGCCCCCCGCAGTGCCGCGCCGGTCCGGTCCCGGCAGCGCGAGATTCACATTGTGAATGAGGGTATCGCAGAAGATTGCCACGGCCGCCTCCCTGCCGTTATGCTTGCGAAAATTTTAGTTGTATATACAACCTGCAGCAAGCGGGATTACCCCGCCGACTCACCCGCCATGGCCAAACCACGCTACCGGCTCATTCGCGACGAACTGCTCGAGGACATCGAGAGCGGCCGCCTGCGGGCCGGGGAGCGGGTACCGTCGGAGAACGAGCTGGTGGCCCGTTTCGGCGTGAGCCGCATGACGGCCCGCCGGGCGCTGCAGGAGCTGGCCCATGCGGGTTTCCTGCTGCGCACCCGCGGGCTCGGCAGCTTCGTGGCCGACTCCCGGCCCAAGAGCTCGATGCTCGCGGTCCGCAACATCGCCGACGAGATCGCCGAACGCGGCCACCGCCACAGCGCCGAGGTGCTGAGCCTCGAGTCGGTCACCGCCGGCGAGGAGCTGGGCCGGTATTTCGATCTGGAGCCGGACGACGAACTTTACCACTCGGTGCTGGTGCACCGGGAGAACGGCGTGCCCATTCAGCACGAGGACCGCTACGTGAATCCGCTCTGCGCGCCCGACTATCTCGTCCAGGACTTCGCCGGCCGCACGCCGAACGAGTACCTCACCGCCGTGGCGCCGCTGGCGGAGGCCGACCACGTAATCGAGGCCACTACCGCCATGCCGGCCGTGGCCCGCGCGCTGGAGATACGCCCGCAGGCGCCCTGCCTGCGGGTGACGCGCCGCACCTTCAGCCGCCGGGCGGTGGTGACCTTCGCCCGGCTGACCTACCCGGGCAACCGCTACCGCCTGGGCAGCCATCTCGATTTCCGCCCGCCGACTGCAGCGGCCGGAGACACCTCGACGGAAGGAACCAGGGTAAAGACATGAACCGATACGACCCCGAACGCCTGATCGGCGCCGCGACCGGCACCGCGCTCTCCGCGAAGAGCTGGCTCACCGAGGCGCCGCTGCGCATGCTGATGAACAACCTGGATCCGGACGTGGCCGAACACCCCGAGGGCCTGGTCGTCTACGGCGGCATCGGCCGCGCGGCCCGGGACTGGGAATCCTACGACCGCATCGTTGCAGTGCTTCGTCGCCTGGAAGACGACCAGACGCTGCTGGTGCAGAGCGGCAAGCCCGTAGGCGTCTTCCACACGCATGCCGACGCTCCCCGGGTGCTGATCGCCAACTCCAACCTGGTGCCCCGCTGGGCCACCTGGGAGCACTTCAACGAACTCGACCGCAAGGGCCTCATGATGTACGGCCAGATGACCGCGGGCTCCTGGATCTACATCGGCTCCCAGGGCATCGTCCAGGGCACCTACGAGACCTTCGGCGCCGTCGCCCGGCAGCACTTCGACGGCGACGCCGGCGGACGCTGGATCCTCACCGCCGGCCTCGGCGGCATGGGCGGCGCCCAGCCGCTGGCGGCCACCATGGCGGGTTTCTCCATGCTGGCCGTGGAGGTGGACGAGAGCCGCATCGACTTTCGCCTGCGCACCGGCTACCTGGACCGCAAGGCCGGCTCCCTGGACGAGGCGCTGCGCCTGATCGACCAGGCGAAATCCGAGGGGCGTGCGGTCTCCGTCGGCCTGCTGGCCAACGCCGCCGACGCGGTCCCCGAGCTGGCCGAACGGGGCGTGGTGCCGGACGCCCTCACCGACCAGACCAGCGCCCACGACCCGCTGAACGGCTACGTGCCCCGGGGCTGGTCGCTAGCGCAGACCAAAGCCGCCCGGGAGAAGGAGCCGGACGCAGTCGTACGCGCCGCCATGGAATCCATGGCCCTCCACGTGCGCGGCATGCTCTCGCTGCAGGAACAGGGCGCCGTCACTTTCGACTACGGCAACAACCTGCGCCAGATGGCGAAGGACGAGGGCGTGGACAATGCCTTCGCCTTTCCCGGTTTCGTGCCGGCCTACATTCGACCCCTGTTCTGCGAGGGCATCGGCCCGTTCCGCTGGGTGGCGCTGTCGGGCGACCCCGAGGACATCTACGCGACCGATGCGAGAGTGAAGGAACTCATCCCCGACGACGCACACCTGCACAACTGGCTGGACATGGCGCGGGAGCGCATCAGTTTCCAGGGCCTGCCGGCCCGCATCTGCTGGGTGGGCCTGGCCGACCGCGCGCGCCTCGGCCTCGCCTTCAACGAGATGGTGGCGAGCGGCGAGCTGAAGGCGCCCGTTGTCATCGGCCGCGACCACCTCGACTCGGGCTCCGTCGCCTCGCCCAACCGGGAGACCGAGGGCATGCCGGACGGTAGCGACGCGGTGTCCGACTGGGCGTTCCTGAACGCGCTGCTGAATACGGCCAGCGGCGCCACCTGGGTCAGCATCCACCATGGCGGCGGGGTGGGCATGGGCTACAGTCAGCATGCCGGGCTGGTCATCGTCTGCGACGGCAGCCAGGCCGCCGCACGCCGCATCGCGCGTGTACTCTGGAACGACCCCGCCACCGGCGTCATGCGCCATGCCGACGCGGGCTACGAGTTGGCCGTGGACTGCGCCCGGCGTAACGGGCTGGACCTGCCGATGGTGGACACGGGAGGCGAGGCACCATGAATACTGTCGACATCACCGCGCGGGACCTGACCCTGGAAGAACTCCGCCGCGTGAGCGCGGACCCGGTGGAACTCGTCATCGATGACGCCTGCCGCGAGGCCATGACGCGCTCGGCCGAGACCGTGGCCCGGGTACTGGGCGAGGGACGCACCGTCTACGGCGTGAACACCGGTTTCGGGCGGCTCGCCAATACGAAGATCCCGCCCGAAGCGCTGGAGACGCTGCAGAAGAGCATCGTACTGTCTCACGCCGCCGGCGTCGGCAACTTCATGGCGCCCCATACCGTCCGGCTGCTGATGGTGCTCAAGATCAAGTCCCTGGCACGAGGCTACTCCGGCGTGCGCCCGGAGCTGGTCGACCGTCTGGTCGCGCTCGTGAACGCGGGCGCGTACCCGGCCATTCCGAAGAAGGGCTCGGTGGGCGCCTCCGGCGACCTGGCGCCACTGGCGCACATGAGCACCATCCTGCTGGGCGAGGGCGAGGCGTTTATCGACGGCGAACTGGTGCCCGCAGACGCCGCCCTGCACCATGCCGGCATCGAGGCGGCGCCGCTCGCGCCGAAGGAAGGCCTCGCGCTCCTGAACGGCACCCAGGCCTCCACCGCCTACGGGCTCGAGGGCCTGTTCCACGCGGAGAACGCGCTGGCAGCCGCACTGCTCATCGGTTCCATGTCGGTGGAAGCCGCCCGGGGCTCGCGGGTTCCCTTCGACGAGCGCATCCACGCGATCCGCGGCCAGGCGGCCCAGACCGAGATCGCGCGGCGCTACCGGGAAATTCTCGGCGACTCCTCGGAGATCGGCCGCTCCCACGAGGGCTGCGAGAAGGTGCAGGATCCTTATTCTCTGCGCTGCCAGCCCCAGGTGATGGGAGCCTGCCTGCAGCAGATCGAGTACGCCGGGCGCATCCTGCTCTCCGAGGCGAACGGGGTTTCCGACAACCCGCTGGTTTTCGCCGACACCGGCGAGATCCTCTCCGGCGGCAACTTCCACGCCGAGCCGGTGGCCATGGCCGCGGATATGCTGGCGATCGCGCTGGCGGAGATCGGCGCCCTGTCCGAGCGCCGCATGGCGCTGCTGATCGACTCCAGCCTGAGCGGCCTGCCCCCCTTCATCGTGGAGAACGAGGGCGTGAACTCCGGCTTCATGGTGGCCCAGGTCACCGCCGCGGCTCTCGCCAGCGAGAACAAGACCCTGGCCCACCCGGCCTCGGTGGACTCGCTGCCCACCTCCGCCAACCAGGAGGACCACGTGTCCATGGCCACCTTCGCCGCCCGGCGGCTGGCGGACATCTACGAAAACACCGAGAACATCCTGGCCATCGAGTGGCTGGCCGCCGCCCAGGGCCTGGACTTCCGCGCGCCGCTGAAGTCCAGCCAGAAGGTGGAAGAAGCCAAGGCGCTGATTCGCTCGGCGGTACCCTTCTACGATCACGACCGCTACTTCGCGCCGGATATCGGGAAGGCGGCACGCCTGATCCGGGAAGGGCAGCTGGCGACGCTGACGGCCGCCTTCGTGTAGCGGCAACGCCCGCCGGGGCGGAGCGCGGACGGCAGCCGCCAATATTAATTTTTTGTTACGCGTCTTCCGCGGGGCCGGCGCTCGCGAGAACATTACGGGCCGTTTCGGCCATCCCCCGACAGCACATGACCGCAGAGCCGCCAGTTGCCGGCGAGCCCCGGTCCTCCGGTCACGCCCTGACCTGGATCGGAGTCGCGCTGTTCGCCTACACACTCCTGGTGGGTGTCGGTGTCATCGGCGACGGCTTCAAGTGGCTGTCCGGCGGCGCCGAGGGCGCCGAGCGCATCTTCGCCTTCGCGAGCAATCCCGTCGTGGGCGTCATCCTGGGCACCCTGGCCACCGCCCTGGTGCAGTCCTCGAGCACGGTCACCTCGGTCATCGTCGGTCTGGTGGCCGGCGGCGTGCCGGTGTCCATCGCCGTGCCAATGATCATGGGCGCAAACATGGGCACCACCATCACGAACACGATCGTGAGCCTGGGTAGTCTGCGGGAGAAGGCGGCCTTCAATCGGGCCTTCCAGGCCGCCACCGTCCATGACTTCTTCAACCTCTACAGCATCCTCATCTTCCTGCCCATCGAGATGCTGTTCCACCCGCTGGAACGCGCGGCCGGCGTGGCCGCCGGCTGGTTCGGCGGCGGCGGCGGTGCCTCCATCGACGATCTGAACTTCCTGGGGGCCATCACCAAACCGGTGGCGGCGGCGATCACCGGCGGGTTCAAGGCGCTGCCGACGACTGTCGGCGCAACGCTGACCATTGCCCTGGGCATGGCGATGGTCATCGCCTCCGTGATCTATCTGGCCGGCTGTTACGCGCGGTCATGATGGGCAGCGCCAAGGGCGTCGTGGACCGGGCCATCGGTCGCGGCCCCGTCGCCGGCGTGGCATCCGGGACCGTGGTCACCGTGCTGGTACAGTCATCCTCCACGACCACCAGCCTGGTGGTGCCGCTGGCCGGCGCCGGCATCCTGACCACGCGCCAGATCTATCCGTTCACCCTCGGCGCGAATATCGGCACCTGCATCACGGCGCTGCTGGCGGCCACGGCCATCTCGGGGCCCTACGAGATGGTGGCCCTGCAGATCGCGCTGGTGCACCTCCTGTACAACCTGGTCGGCGTTTTCACCTTCCTGGTGATCCCGGTGCTGCGCGAGCTGCCCATCCGCTCCGCCGAGTGGCTCGGGCGCCGGGTTGAGATCAACCGGGGCTGGGCCGTGGGCTACCTGCTCGGCGTGTTCTTCGTGCTGCCGGGCGGCGTCTTCGGCGGGGAGACGCTGTTCAACGGTGCCGGCACCGCTCCGGAAATCGTCGAGGCCGAACAGAAGAAGAAGACCCTGAAAGAGGCCGAGGAAGCGGTGGAGAAGGAATCCCTGGCGATCGAATGACCGCCCGGACGCGCAGCCACCCCGGCTTTCGGCCGGGGCGCTGCAGACGGGTCAGCCGGCCTTCTTCAGCAGCGTATTGACACTGTCCGGCAGCAGGTGCCGCAGCCAGTCGATGTCGAGCCTCGCGGGATGCTCGATGTATTCATCGGGATTTCGGGCCACGGAGTCCAGGTACTCCCGGGAGACCCGCCATTCCGTGTCGTGCTCGGACTTGCCGCGGGCGAGGATCTCGAACTTGCCGTTCAGGTAACGCACGGTAAAGTAGTCGAATGGCTCCTGCGGGTCGTCGTCGTAGACGGCTACGGCGGCCTTGTGGCCGTCCAGGTATTTGTCCATACCGGAGATCAGCATGCCGTAGAACGCCGAATCCCGGTTGGCGTCCAGTGCCCGGTTGGTGACGTCCAGCGCCTCGGTGAACAGGTCGTAGATATCCTGGTCGCTCATTGCTGACTCCTTCCGGTTTCCATGGCCTTCACTTGTTCACTTTGGGATGCCCGGGAACCGTCTCAATAGCCGTTTCAACGGATTGAAAGCGAAGCCGGGCTGTGTGTGTCGGGCAACCGGCGGGAATGCTACGATGCCCTGGGCGTCCCGGAGGCGCCGACGCTGCTGCTGCGCGGCCGCGATGACACGATGGGCGCCCGCCCTGACTCGCACCATCGGCTCGCTAGTGCCGCGCGCACAGCTCACGGAGATCGAGGACACCGCTCACGCGATGAACATGACCCATCCCGAGAAAGTGGCACCTCACATGCTCGGCTTCCTGGCGCACGCTGCCGGAGGCGAGCCCCGGTGACCGCCGTCTTCGCCACCCTGCTGATCCTGCTGAACCTGGTCTGGTGGGCCTCCATCCTGTTCGGCCTGCCGGGCACCTGGCTCATGCTGCTCGGTGCCGCGGCGGCCGACTGGTGGCTGGCGGACGCGCCCATGTTCGGCTGGACCGTGCTGCTGGCCTGCGCCGGGTTGGCCACTCTCGGGGAGATTCTCGAGTTTGTCCTGGGTGCGGCCGGCGCGCGCGGGGCGGGCGGGTCGCGGCGGGGCGCCGCCCTGGCCATCGTCGGTGGCGTGATCGGTGCCATTCTGGGCACCCCGGTACTGCCGCTGCTGGGCACGCTCATCGGCGCCTGCATCGGCGCTTTCGCCGGCTCCATCCTGGGCGACCTCTGGGCGGGGCGGCCCGTATTCCACAGCGTCGAGGCCGGCAAGGGAGCGGCCGTGGGCCGCTTCTGGGGCACGGTCGCCAAGATGGTGATCGGCGGCATCATGGTCGTGATCCTCGGCGTCGCCGCGTTCGTCTGAGGCGGGGCCGGCGTTGCCCGGAGACGGACCTCTGATAAATTCCGACCCGATGCGACGAGGGCGGAAGCAGCAAGGGGCGTACATCGCCTGGCGAGGCGCCCGGTTGCCACATCCTGTATAACAATGCCACGCGGCTCTTCCGGCCCGACCGGCGAAACTGACACGGAGCGGAAATGGCGAGACCCCCGGAACATATCGTGATCGTCGGCGGCGGCAGCGCCGGCTGGATGGCGGCGAGCATCTTCCTGGCGAGCTTCGGCCGCCAGGGCAGCCGCATCAGCCTCATCGAGTCGAGCAACGTGCCCACCATCGGCGTGGGCGAAGGCACGACGCCGCTGTTCAAGCGCTTCCTGAATTTCCTCGGCATCCCGGAAGCCGAATTCATGGCAGCCTGCAACGCCACCTACAAACACGGCATCGAGTTCCCGGACTGGACGTCGAGCGAGGAGTTCGCGAGCTACTTCCATCCGTTCGCCTCCCAGGCATTCAGCCAGTATGACCAGCCGTTCTTCGAGGCCTGCAACCTCCGGCGCCAGGGCGAGGCGGCGGACACGGACCCCGACCACTACTTCTTCGCTGCGGAACTCGCGGCCCAGCGCAAGGCGCCTGCCGGGCCGCCACCGCACTCGCCGGACAAGATCGACTATGCGTATCACTTCGATGCGGGACTGCTGGCCGAATTTCTGAAGCAGCGCTGCCTCGCCAACGGCATCAACCACGTGGTCGACCACGTCAACGACGTGGTGGTGACCGAAAACGGCGACATCAGCCACCTGGTGACCGAGGAAGGCGGGGAACTGCATGCCGACTTCTTCGTCGACTGCACCGGTTTTGCACGCCGGCTGCTGGGCCAGAAACTGGGTGCCGAATTCACCCCCTACAAGCCGCGCCTGTTCAACGACAGCGCCGTGGCCCTGCGCACGCCGCTGCCCGAAGAAGGCGACATTCCGCCCTACACCGAATCCCGTGCGCTCAGCGCAGGCTGGGCCTGGCGTATTCCGCTCACCAACCGCATCGGCTGGGGCTACGTGCACAGCTCTGACTACATCTCGGCCGAGGACGCCGAGCAGGAGTTACGCGACCTGATCGGTACGCCGGCGCAAGACCAGACCGCCCGGCATCTCAAGATGCAGACGGGGCGCGTCTCCGAGCACTGGAAGAACAACTGCGTGGCCATCGGGCTGTCCCAGGGTTTCATCGAACCGCTGGAGGCCACCGCGCTGGGCCTGGTGCAATTTAGCATCAACCGGTTTGTCACCCAGTTTGCCCGGGGCAACTTCGAGCCCACCTACAGGGATCACTTCAACCGCATCGTGAACGACGCCTTCGACTCCACGCTCGACTACATCCAGATGCACTACAAGCTCACGACGCGCACCGACACGCCCTACTGGCGGGATTGCGCCGCCAACGAGAACATCTCCGACGTCATGCGCGGGGTCATCGAGGGCTGGGACAGCGACGCGCCGGACTTCCACTCCGTCCTGCAGCGCCACATCCAGGGTTCGTCCTATGCACCCTATTCCTGGTACTGCATCCTGTCGGGCATGGGCCGCTACCCCGACGGCGCGGGAACCCGGCAGCAGGCGGAGAATCCCTACCGCGGCGAGGTAGGCCGCTACTACGGCCACCGGGAATACCTGGAGAATCTGACCTGAAGGCGCCTCCTACCCGTCCAGGCCCAGGCGGTGGTGCCATTCGGCGATGGACTCGTCCGGATAGCCGTCGAACATCTTGTCCTGTTCCTCCGCCTGGACGGGCACCCAGTTGGCCTTCGAACCCACCAGCAGGTGAGTGCGTTCGGG
>CAZRSA010000045.1:0-19681 GCA_964602525.1 uncultured Woeseiaceae bacterium | reverse complement strand
CGATGGCATGGGTGGTGAAACGCACCAGGCAGCGGCCGTAGCTCACCTCCATGACCGGATGATGGCCCTCCACCGTCGCCACCCAGGCCACCGCGTTGGTGAACGCGATGGTGCGCGCGAAACCGGTGAACTCGAAATCCCGGCTGATGGACTTGCCGTCACCGGAGAGGTTCCACTCCGGGTCCAGGCCCCTCATCAGGGCCCGAACCTGCTCCGCGCTCAGCGGTTCCACGCCGCCCTCGCAGGGTCTGCAGTGTCTTTCCGCCAGTTCACTCATGCGCAATCCTCACGTTGTCGGGAAGCCGGGCTGCGGAGTCTAGCGCATACGCTCAGAGCGCCGATGCGGCAGCTTCGAGACCGAGCCGGGACAGGTTCACGGTGGCGGCGTCGTAGCTGCCGCGCGCAATCCGCGCCGTCAGTTCCGCATCGAGATAGCGGATGCGGGCGTCGGCCGCCGCCTCCTCGCGCAGGTTCACCAGGAAGAAATCGCTGGCGCCGCTCTCGAAGCGCCGCACTTCGGCCTTGCGCAGCAGTTCGGCTTGCTCCACCTCCTGCTCCGCCAGCGACAGCAGCCGTTCGGAAACCTCGAGGTCCAGCAGCAGGTTGCGCACCTCGAGCTCGATCCGGTCGGCCACCAGCCGGCGTTCCGCCCGCATCGCATCCACCTCGGCCCGGGACTGCAGCAGTCGGCCCTCGGCCCGGCGCTGCTGCAGCGGCACGGAGAACGTGAAGCCGAGTACCGTGTCCGTGGTGTCCCGGGACGGCCCGCCCTCGGCCACGGAGCCGAGGGGCTGGCGCAGCTCCAGGTTCAGGTCGAGACGCGGCCTCAGGTCGTTGGCCCGGAGCTCGATGCGCCGTTGCTCGCGCTCGATGGCCAGGCGCAGGAGTTCCAGTTCGGGGCGCCGGTTCAGCGCATCGGAGACCGCGCCCGAAGGCGGCGGCAGCCCGCGGGACGGCGCGTTCACCTCGGTCGGGGGCAGCGCGGCATAGGACGGCACGACGGGCGCGCCGGACTCGTCGCGGTAGTAAAGCGAGAGACGGTTGGCCGCCATTGCGAGGTCGCGTTCCGCCATCATCACCCGGATGCGCCGGCGGGTGATGTTCTGCTGGTTCTCCGTGAGGAATATGCGCGCCCGAGCGCCCCGTGCCACCTGTTCGGTGAGCCCGTCCCGCCGCTCCAGGGCGATGCGCAGCAGATCCCGGTATACGGCCAGTTGCCGGCCCGCGGCGACCCAGCGCCAGTAGGCCTCCAGGGCGCGCTGCTGCACCCCGATCCGGGTCAGCAGCAGGTCGAAGTCGGCCTCGCGCGCCTCCAGGTAGGCGTCCGCCTGCCGAAAGCGGCGTTCGTCGATGTTGCGGTCGCGCAGCAGCGAGAACAGGAGGCCGACCTTCACCGCGCCGCCGGTGTTGGTGAAGCGCTCGTCCTCGTAGACGGGGAACGTACCGTCGGAGAGCTTGTAGCCGGCATACAGACTGCCGCCGAGCGGACGCAGCGGCTGGCGCACGGTGCCCTCCACCGCGGTGCCGTCGTAGAAGCCCCCGAGACGGCTGAAGCCCTCCGCGGCGAAGACCAGGTCGAACTCGCCCGCTGCCTCGGTCAAGCGCCCCGCCGCGACACGCCGGGCGGCGAGACCCTGCACGATGCCCGGATAGTGCACCCGGGCCGAGTCCAGGACGTCCTGCAACCGCAACCCGGAAACGGGCTCGTCGGCCCGCGCGGCCGTCAGCGACGCCGCCAGCGCGAGGAGGCCGCAGAAGACCGCGCGCAGCCGGTTCGTCACTGGCCGCCTCCGCCCGAGGCGCCCGCCGGCAGCCTGGGCGGGAAGTTGTTCAGCAGTCGCCAGAGTTCGTAGCCCACGGCGACCGTGTCCAGCAGCACCCAGCCGCGCGCCGTGGAGCCGAAGCGCACGAAACGCTCGTCGGGCCACGGGGTCTCGAAGTTTGGGTCCTCCGTGACCAGTATGCGGAAGCGGCCGTTCGCCTGCGCCGTGGGGTCGACGGCCGCCACCTTGCCGCCGAAGGTGCCCACCGCCACGGACGGCCAGCCGCTGAACTGCACGGCAGGCCAGCCCTCGAACTGCAGTCGTACGTCCGCACCCTCACGGACCAGTGCGATGTCCCGCCCGTCGACGAAAAGCTCGATCGCCCGTTCGGCGTTGTCCGGCACGAAGGTGGCCACCACGTCGCCGGCCTTCACGAAGGTGGCGGCATCTCCCGCGTTGACCCGCAGGATGACGCCGGCGCGCGGCGCGCGCACGATCTGCACCGACTGGCGGGACAGGCTGACGTCGAGCCGGTTCAGCTCGGCGGCCGCCTCCGCCAGACGCGAACGCAGCTCATCCACGCGGATGCGGGCCTGTTCATAGTCCCGACGCGCGGCGAGACCTTGCTCGTACAGCTCCTGCATGCGTCGCATGTCGATCTCAGCCGTCTGCATGGCCGAGTCGGCGGCCGCGAGCTTCGCCACCACCTGGTCACGCTCGGCCTGGAGCCGCTCGAGCAGCTGGGGGTCGATGTCGGCGATGCGTACGATCGGGTCGCCCACCGCCACGTGGCTGCCATCGCGCACGTACCACTCCTGGATCCGTCCCGGCACCAGCGCGTTGATCTCCTGCAGGCGGTCGTTGGGATTGAGCGCCGTGACGGTGCCCGCACCCTCGGTGGTCTGTACCCAGGGCACGAATACCAGGAACAGTGCCACCGCCGCGGTACCGATGGTGATGATCCAGCCGATCACGCCCATGACCCGCGGCACCTTCTGGGCCTGCAGCGTCCTGAAATAGCCGATGTGCTGTTTGCGGAAAGGCATGTCTCGCTCCCTAGCCGGCAGGCACCGTACCCGGCATGCCGGCGGCGCCCTGCCGTCGATCGTCGGTCCCGGCGAGCCGCTTCTCGAGTTCGCCGAGGCTGCCGAACAGCTGCTGTTCCCGGTAGCCGAGATACAGATAGTGATCGAAGCCGAGCTCCCGCGGCCGGCTCGAGAAGTACAGCACGGTGGTCGGCGTCTCCTCCTGCAGGACGTCGAGGGAGCGGCGCAGGCAATCGTCGGTCATGGTGTCGAAGAGCTGGCCGAGCACCAGCACCCGCGGTTTGGCGATCATGGCGGCGGCGAGCTTCAGCTGCATGGTCTCGGTAATGGTGAGAGGCCAGCCCGTCGCCGCCACCCGCGTGTCCAGACCCTCCTCCAGGCGCGAGATGGCGGCATTCAGGCCCACGGTGTCCAGCGCTGCAAGGATGCGCGCGGAGGAGGCGCCGTCGCCGCTCAGATGCAGGTATTCCCGGATGGTCATCTCCACCGTGTTCGGCCGGTCGAGGACGATGATCTGCTGGCGCAGTTCGTGCACCGGGATGTCCATGATGTCGTTACCACCCAGCGTCACGTAGCCGCCGGAGGGGCGGATGTGGCGCTTCAGGAAGTTGGTGACCTCCCGCTGCACGCCGTGCGCCTCGGCCACGCCGAGCACCCGCGTGCCGCCGGGGATGGCGAACGACAGCGTCGTGATCAGCCCGCGGGCGTCGCCCCTGGCCTCCACAAAGGCCACGGAGGAGCCTCCCTCGTACGGCATCGCCTCCTCCGGCGGATCCTCCTGTTCGACGGTGTAGAACAGCGACAGCTCGTCCAGCGCGGCGCACAGCTCGTAGAAATAGGCGAGATAGATCCCCAGTTGGGAGAGCCCGAAGAAGACCACGGAGAGGACCAGCTCGGCCGCCACCAGCTGCCCCAGCGACAGCTCTCCCTGGATCACCAGCCAGCCGCCGAGCCCCAGCAATCCCGCGCTCGCCGCGGCATAGAGGAACAGGAATCCCAGTGTCTGGGCGAAATGATGGCGGAAGTGGGCGATGTGCCGGTCGATGTACTCGGCCGTCACCGCGTCGGTGCGGCTGAAGGCCTCGGCGATATGGCGCTCGGACTTGAAGAAACCGTTCGACGCCGCGAGCCCCTCCAGCCAGGCGGCCGTGGCGTGCTTCTTGTTGGAGACCTCGACGGCGCTCTTGATGGCCCTGCCGCCCCAGACCAGCCAGATGACCCAGATGAACAGGATGATCACCAGGTTGAAGGCGAGGAACAGCGGGTGATACATGGACACCAGCACGAAGCCTACCGCGGCCTGCAGGACGACGGTGAAACCGCCCACCAGCAGATTCGGGACGGTCTTCTGGACGATGATGATGTCGAAATAGCGGTTGAACAGCGCGCCCTTGCTGTAATGCTGGAAGAAGGGGTTCAGCGCGAATACCGAGCGCACCGCGATCTCCGACACCATGCGGGCATAGAAGCGCCGTCCGAACAGGTCCATCAGGTGTATGCGCAGGGCGTTCAGCAACCCCGAGGCCAGCAGCAGACCAAACAGCGTCAGCGAGAGCATGACCAGCGGGGCGGTCAGCCCGGTATAGGCGATGGTGTTCACCAGCATCTGCACCGAGATCGGCACCGCCAGCGACAGTACGCCGATGCCGATGCCGTAGACGATGGCGAGCGTGTAGTAATTACGCTCCGGCGCCAGCAGCAGCCCGAAATTGGAGAAGATCTCCCGCAGGGTCGTGTGCCTGGTCAGTGCCTGATCGCTCATGTTCTTCCGTTCCCTCGGCTGCCGTCGTGACGCACCGCAACAGTTTTTAGCATATCGCAGGGCCGAAAACCTGCCGGCACCGGGGCTGTCCGGCTAGGATCGGCGTCGGTCGGCGCGGCCGATACCGTAGAGGACGATGTCTTCCGGCGGCCCGTCCTCGGCCAGGACCTCGCGCGCGAAGCCCTCCTCGCGCATGCCGGTTTTCGCGAGCACGCGTCCCGAAGCAGGATTTCGCACCAGGTGGTGGGCATGGATGCGTTCGAGGCCGAGCCGGGAGAAACCGTAGTCGACCACCGCACAGGCGGCCTCGGTGCAATAGCCCCGGTTCCAGTAAGGAACGCCGACCCAGTAACCGAGCTCCGCATTGCCGGACGATTCCGGGTCCAGGGTCAGACCGATCGAGCCGATCAGCGTGCGCTCGCCGCGCAGCGTGATCGCGAAATTCACCAGCCGTGCGGCGGCGAAACCGCGCTCCTGGCTCTCGATCCAGGCTTCCGCCATGCCGTCTGCGTAGGGATGCGGGATGTTCCGGGTGGTATCGGCAATGGCCCGCTCGCCGGCGAGCCGCTGCACTTCGGCGGCGTCCGCGTGCTCGAAGGGGCGCAGCAGGAGGCGCGGCGTCTCCAGCGAAGGTCGTCCCGGATCACTCCTGCCCATCGGTCCAATCGTCCTGCTCACTGCCACGGCCGCGGCTGTGACCGTATCGCGCTCCGCGCGGTTTCGCTAGCATGGCCGGGCGGGAGCGACCACCGGATCGGAACATGGGCGGATCGGAACAGGGTGACGCCGGCACGTTCGGACCGGCGTACGCATCACCCCGGGATACGATCTTCACGGCCCGTTACAGCGCCCGCTGCCACTGCGGTACCGTGCGCTACGAGGTGCGCGCCGATCCGGTGGACGCAAAGATCTGCCATTGCCGCGACTGCCAGGTGCTGCACGGCGCCCCCATGCAGTGGGCGGCGATATTTCACAAGCGCGACGTCCGCCTGACGGCGGGCCTCGACTGCCTGCGGTTCTACGCCAGCGGGCCGGGCCGGGCCGAGCGCACACTGCCCTGCAAGGTCTCGTGCGGCCGCTGCGGCACTCCCATCGCCGACGAGGGGCGCCGCATGTGGCTCGCCTTCCCCGCCCTGTTCGACTTCGGCCGCCCGCGGCGCATTCCCGCGGCCTTCCACCCCACCTGCCATATCTTCTACGGGCTGCGCGTGATCGACGTGGATGACGACCTGCCGAAATGGTCGGGCCACAAGGGCCGCTCAACGCTGCTCTGAGCAGGTGCCCGCCGCCGCCAGCGCGGCGCGACTCCCGGCAAATACCTATTTCGCCACCCTTCGACGGAAGCCAGAATTTCCTCGTGAAGTCAGTGACATAATGTTACTGCCCCGTGTCGGAGCCCGCCTTCGGGCCGGGGCTGCCGGCGAATGGGAACTCAGGGAAGACGACGCGGCAGCCTGCCGGTGCCGCGACCACGATGCGTCCGGGAGGACGCCTGCAAGGAGGGAATCATGTCGAAGGTAGAAGTAAAGAAAGCCCCGACGGCCGAAGACCGCACGCTGCCGGTATTCGGCGAGGTCGATCAACTGATGGACCGGATCCGCGAGCGCGCCTACAGCCTGTTCCGCGAGCGCGGCGGGGACGGTGGCCGTGAACTGGACGACTGGCTGCGGGCCGAGGGCGAATTCTGCTGGCCGGCGGCAGAACTCGAGGAGGAGGACGACGAATTCGAGCTCAAGGTGGCGCTGGCCGGCTTCGAACCGAAAGACGTCGAGGTCACGGCCAGCCCGCGGGAGCTGATCGTGAAAGCGTCCCACGAGGCCGAAAGCAAGAGCCCCGCGGAGGAAGGGGAAGAGGAATCGGATGTCCGCTGGTCGCAGTTCCGCAGCAACCACGTCTATCGCCGCATCGAACTCCCGGCGCCGATCGACGTCGGCAAGGTGAAGGCGAAACTGAAGAACGGTCTGCTGGAGATCGACGCCGCAAAGGCCGCGGCAAGCGAGGGGGCCGGGCAGCGCATCGAGGTGTCGGACGCCGACTGAACCCGGCACCCGCAGGAAGGGTGGCAGCTGTCCGCCGCGGACAGCTGCCACCGCACCGTCAGCGGCTCTCGGCGACCCGCTGCGCACCGTCACCGGGCACGTAGAGCGTCAGGCTCACCCGGCGGTCCAGGGCGTTGCGGTCCGGATCGCCGGCTTCGCCTGCGGTCTCGCCGTGCGCGCTGGCGCTGACCCGCGAAGCGGGTACGCCACCGGCGGCAAGCAGGCTCGCGACGTGCTCCGCCCTGCGCTCCGACAGTGACTGGTTGTAATCCGCCTCGCCGCGCGGATCCGCCCAGGCGTCCAGGCTGATCTGCACCGACGGCAGCGCGGCGAGCACCCGGGCCAGCTGCTCCACCCGGGCGGCCGTCTCGGCGCCGAGTTCGTCGGCCTCAGTCCGGAACAGAAGGTCCATCTCGATACCGGTCTTCATCAGCTCCAGCATCTCGGGGGCGCCGCTCGCGACCAGCGCCTGCAGCTCGGCTCCCACCTTCCTCAGGTCGCCGTCGGTGGCGGCCAGCTCGGCCTCCAGCCCGTCGAGCCGCTGGCGCGCGGCCGACAGCTCCGCACTCATGGCCTCGTTGCGGGCGTCCTTCTCGTGATACATGTCGCCCAGCTTCGCGCCGAGGGCGGCACCCACCAGGAAGCCGACCGGACCGCCCGCGGCGGCGCCGACGACCGCGCCGGTGCCGAAGCCGATGGTCTCCTGGCGCGAGGCGCTGTCCGCCGCCGCGGGCTGGGCCACTGCCATCGCGCCGAGGCCGAGGCTGGTGAACAGGACGAGGGGTTTCGTTAAGGGTTTCATCGTCGTTTCTCCTGCGGCCTTCGCCGCGTCCGTTGGCTACGGTTGCCATTCAAGCGCCGTAGCCGGGCGGCGCCGTGGAGCCGCGGTGACGGATCAGGACGAAAAATGACGAATTGTGGCGGCGGAGTCTGCCGCGCCCGGCGCCTCAGCGGTTGTCGTCGACCAGCGCGACGAATGTGCCGCCGTTGCGGTGGGTCAGCTCGCGCATGAGGGCGGCGAACTGGATGGTGGAATTCTGGATATTGCCAGGGCCGCCGAAGCGGTAGGGGAAGCCGACGGCATGGATGCGCACTAGGCGCCGGCCGTCCGGGCCTTCCGGGTTCAGCCGATCCACCGTGTCCGCCACGGCCTCCACGGACTGGCCGGTGTACTCGTCGCCGAACACGTACAGACTCACCTTCTTGTCGGGCGCGGCGAAGGTGCGGATGGCGGTCTGGATGCCGTTCACCGGCGTCGAGAAACTGAGCGGCCGCCAGTTCGCCATGGCAGTGAGTATGGCCCGGCGGCGCGACGGCGTGTCCGGGATCCACTTGCCGGCAAAGCTCTCGAACATGTAGCGGCCGTTGTCGTTCATGATCTGGATGCCCTTCACCTGGGGATACAGGTCGAGGGTCTCGGTGAGCTTGCGCCGCGCCAGGTTCCAGCTGAACTCCTGCATGCTGCCCGAGGTGTCGATGATGAAGATGATGTACTCGCTGTCCACCGGGATGCCGCCCACCGGCGCGTCCTCCGGCCGATTGTAGTCCGCGTTCAGTCGCCGCATCTCCTCGGTGAGCCGCTGCCGCGCCGCGCGCAGGTCGCCCTCGTCGACGGTGGGGATGCTCACGTCGCCCGCGGTGGCGTCATACCGTCCCTCGATCCTCGAGAGATCGCCGTACAGACGCGCGAGCTTCTCCTTCGACTCGGAGACCTGCTCCTTCGCGTCGTCCAGCTCCCGGTTCAGCACGACGGTCTCGCCGCGGATGTCGAACAGCTCCTGCTCGAGGCGGGCGATAAGCGCCTCCAGTTCCTGCTGAGTGCGCTCAATGGTCTGGGGCTCGTAGATCTTGGTCAGCACCAGCAGCAGCAGCACGGCGCCGAAACCGCAGCTGATCGCGTCCAGGAACGAGAGGCTGAAGCCCTCCGCGTCTCTTTTCCTGCGTCGCGCCATGGTTCAGGGCCAGTCCTTGCTGATGCTCATGAACGAACCGCGGGTGCGGTACGCCAGCTTCCAGAACTCGATGGGCGCGGCGTAGTCGCCCTCCATCGGGAACAGCATGATGTTGATCGGCACGCCGCTCGGCACCTCGCGCACGGCCTGGGCGTGCAGGGCCTGGCGCTGGGGCCCGGAGATGGTGCGTCGGGCCGGCGGCTTGTTGCCGCGGGTGGGCAGACTGTCCACCAGCAGGAAGACGTTGTCCGGACGCGGGTTCATGTTTCGTATGACCTCGTAGGCGCCCTGCAGGTTCGTGCCCCCCTGCGGCACCGTGATGCGGAGCCGCCGGACGGCCTCGGCGAGCTTGCGGCCGTCGCCCACGTCCAGCCAGACACCGTCACTACCGTCCAGCACCGGCTCGACCGTGTCATTGAAGGTGTAGATCTGGAACTTCGCATCGGGCCGGAATTGGGTGGTGATCCAGTCCACCGAGGCGATGGCCTGGCGCCATTTCGCCGCGCGCAGCTTCTCCTCGTCGGCCATGTTGCGCCGGCGGATCACGTTCACGACCTTCTTGTCGAGCATGCTCGCCGACGCATCGACCAGCACCAGTATGCGCTCGCCGCCGACCTTCAGCCCGGTGAGATACTGGCGGTCGCCCTCGCCGCGGAAGGCGCGCACCTGGTCGCCCAGCGCGGCCTCCCGCTCGGCCGCCGCCGCCTCCAGCCGTTTCTTCTCGGCTTCCAGCTGCTCGATGTCGGCCCGCAGCTTCTCGATGCGCTCGATGCGGGCGAGCGTGGTGTCCTCGTACTCGGACAGCTCCTCGCGGATACGCTCGATCTCCCGCTGCACCCGCTCGGCCTCGCCCTCGGTGCGCACCTGCTCCTCTTCCACCTCCTCGAGGACGTTGCGCACCTTGACCATGTCCTTGCGGCCTTCCAGCACCTGCTCCTCGAGACGATTGGTCTCGCTCATGAGCTCGGCGGTCTCGGTATCGGCGTTGCGCGAGACGGTGGCATTGATGATCATGAAGAACAGCACCACCGCCCCGAAGCCGCAGCTCATGATGTCGAGGAACGACAGGCTGATGGCTTCCGTGCGGCGGCGCTTACGCGTCATCGCTCTCCACCACCCGGATGAGCCGGAACTCCTGCCCCGGCGTGCCCACCCGCAGACTGTCGCCTGCCTGCAGCACCGCCGAGCGGTCGATACGGCTGCCGTTCAGCCAGGTGCCGTAGCGGCTGAGATCCTCCACGATGTACTGGCCGTTCTCCCGGCGCAGCACGCAGTGGCGGCGGGAGACGCCGGCCATGTCGGCGTCCAGGGTAATGCCCGGCTCGCCGCCCAGGCTGGTGCCGATGGCGAGACCCGCCTCGTCCAGCGCCCGGGCCCGATGACCGTCCAGCAGATGGGTGGGAGACTCACCGGCCTCCCGCGCCGGTGCGGCGGGGGCCTCCACCGGACTCTGGTCCCAGGGCAGGCGCCGGGTGAGACGCTTTGCGCCCGCCGTCGCCGCCGGCGCCCGGGCCAGCGCCCCGCGGGCTGCGGCGGCCTCCTCCAGCACGAAGGGTTCGCCGCCGGCGCGGGCCACCAGGAAATCCATCAGCCCCGGCAGGCCGGCGGTGTGCCGGGTGAGCTGCAGCGCCGGCACCTCGGCGGCGCGGATGAGAGAGCGGACGTGGCCGGCGAGGTTCTGATAGATGCCGCTGACCGCCTCGGTGAAGGTGATGAGCGGCAGCGTCGCCTCGTGGACGTGGCCGCCGAACTCCAGCTGCATGCGCACCTCGCCGCTGCGCCCGGCGGTCTCCAGCCAGGCCTCCAGGCGGTCGTAGAGGAGCTGCTCGGACTCCGCCGTGTGCAGCGGGTCGAAACGGCTCTGGCGCACGAAGGCTTCCGCGATCACCGCCACCCAGGTGTCGCGCAGCGCCACGATCCCGGCGGCGTCCACCAGTTCCACCCGGTCGGTCACCGCACCGTCGTCCTGGGCGATGCGGCTGACGGTGGCCGTATGCAGGGACAGGTCGACGTGTAGCAGCGAGCGGCCCGGATAGGCGCGCCGCGAGCAGGCCACCGCGGCATCCACCAGCGCGGTGACCGGCAGCGAGAGCTCCCCGGCGATGCCGAGCAGCACGCCCAGGCTCTCGCGCTCCATCCAGGCAGGCACCGCGATCACCACGCCGTCCGCGGCCGAGCGCTCGCCGCGCCAAAGCTCCTCCAGCTGGCGGGAGGCCAGATCCGCCGGAGTCAGGTGGCGGAACTTCAGCTCTTGCACCGGCTCCACCCCCAGGTGGCGCCAGTAGTGGTTCACCACGCTGCGCGGGCGGCGGCGCGCCTCGCCCATGGCCCGCCGGCCGGTGATCAGTTCGCCGTCGGCGAGCAGCGCGTAGCCCGGCTCCCGGTAGACCAGCCGCGAGCCGGTCACCGCCGTGATGGCGGCATCGTTCAGGGATATCGCGAGCGTCGTCAAACCGTCTCCGTCAGTCGGACTTCATGTGGCGGATCAGCTGCTGGTCCACGTAGCTCTCGGTATCGAACACGAGCCGTTCCTGGAACAGCTGCACCTGGTGGACCAGGAACATCAGCACGATGGAGAGCAGCAGCGCGATGAAGGTCGAGTTGAAGGCCACGCCGAGGCTCTGGGTGACGCCGGCGATGTCGCCCTCCACGGCCCGGTCGGCCTGGGCCAGCGCCTCGCCGATGCCGCGCACCGTGCCGATGAAGCCGATGGACGGGATGGCCCAGGAGATGTAGCGGATCATCGCCAGCTCGGAGTCGAGCCGCTCGGCCTCGGACTCGCAGATGGTATGGGTGCTCGAGGCGACGTCCTGCACGTTGTGGGTGGAGTTGAAGCGCTGCAGCGCGTTCAGCAGCGCGCGGGGCAGCAGCATGCGCCGCTGGTCGTCGTCCAGTGCCTGGATCTGGCGGGCGTATTCCCGGGTATCTTCCGGCAGTATCCGCATCCCCTCGGCCACCGGTACCAGCTCCTCTTCCAGCAGCGAGCGCTCGCGCAGGATGCGCACCGACTTGTAGCCCATGATGGCCAGCGCCCAGAACATCAGTATGAAACAGGCCTCCTGCTCGAAGTCCTTGATCAGCACCCACACGGAGCGTTCGCGAACGTAGTCGGGATCTTCCTCCACCAGCCGGTTCTGCTCGACGATGACCTCCGCCGCGTTCGGGCGCACCACCGAGACGTAGAAGGTGTGCACGACGATGATCACGATGATCAGCGCGAACAGCTGATAGACGAACTCGAAGGGGATGTTCTTCTTCTGCATGGGTCCCTCAGATGTCCACGGGGAAATTCACTGACTGGTCCGAGGAGACCTCCTGGGTGGGCACGAAGTCGTCGTCCTCTTCCTGTTCGTAATCGCCGCTCGCGCCTTCCTCGCCGGCACCGACCAGCTCGGACAGCCGTTGCTCCTCCTCCGTCATGCCGCCGTCGGTTTCGTCCGCGGCATCGGCGCCGCCGCCGGGCTCTTCGGCGCCGTCCGCATCGCTGCCGGATTCCTCCGCGGCCGCGGCTTCCTCCTGGGCCACAGCGGGCGGGGCGAACCACACCGCGGCGCCCGGCAGCGCGAGCATGGCGGCAACGGCGGCAACCCTGGCGGTCTTCGCGGTCTTCAAATTCATCGGCACGTCTCCCGGTCCCATTGTCCCAGAATCCACGAGTATGACAGCGCGGGCGGCGAATTATTCCGCCGGCCTCACTCCGGCGCGTTGCGCACCAGGCGGAAGCCCACATCCGTGCGGGGGTCGGTGCCGAAGTCGCGGAAGCTCAGCCGGAGCTGGGTGATGCCGGAGTGCTGCCAGCTCGAACCCCTTATGACCCGGTGGGTGCCGCTGTCGGGCCCGAGCGGGTCCACGGCCACGTCGTCCGCGGGCCCGGTGTAGACGGCGTAATAGTCGTTGGTCCACTCGCCCGCGTTGCCGCCGGTATCGTGCAGCCCGAGCGCATTCGCCGGGAACGTGCCCACGGGGGCGCTGGAGGCGAAGCCGTCGTTGTAGCGGGGCAGCACCGTGGGCACGATCTCCTTCGCCGCCTGGTCGGCGTAGTTGCCCGAGTCCTCGGGCGGCGGCATCTCCTGGCCCCAGGGATACTTCAGCTTGCCGGCGCCGCCCTGGTAGCGCGCGGCCCAGGCCCACTCGGCCTCGGTGGGCAGACGGTAGCCGTCCGGCAGCGGCCGGATGGGGACCAGTTTGCCGAACTTCTCCTCGTACACGGGGGTTAGGCCTTCCTTGCTGCTCAGCCAGTTGGCGAAGGCCGCGGCGTCCTGCCAGCTCACGCTGGCCACGGGATTGTTGTCGCCCGCCAGCGCCGGGTGGGTGTCCGCGCCCGAGTCGTGGGCCTCTCTGAAGGCCAGGAACTCCCGGTTGGTGACCTCGTTGACGCCGATGTAGAACGGCCTTGTGACCCTGACCCGGCGCAGGTTCTCGTTGGCGCGCCGGCCCGGCTCGCGGCGGGAGGCGCCCATCATGAACTCGCCGGGGGTGACGTAGCGCAGCGCGGCCCCCTGGGAGGTGGTCACGCGCTGGGGAATGGACGCGAGCCTCGCCTCCTCCAGCGTGCGCAGCCGGATGTTGACCGTCTGCGGGAAGCCGGGCCTCGGCGTGACCTCGCCCTGCCAGGTCTCGAAGCCGTCCCGGCGCACCTCCACTGCCTGGGGCTCGGCGGGCAGCTCCAGCCGGGTGTCGCCCTTACCGACGAAGCGCCCGTCCAGGAATATCTCCGCATCGCCGGGTGTCACCGAGAAGCGCACCTCGCCGATACGCGCCGTCAGGTCCACCTCCAGCGTCTCGCCCTGCGCGGCCTCCAGCACCACGTTGCGGCTGTAGCCGCGGTAACCGGCCTTGGACAGGCCGACTGTGTAGCGCCGGCCGGGCGCCAGCGAGATACGCACGGGGGTCTGACCCCGGTAGCGCCCGTCCACCGTCACGTTGGCGCCCACCGGCTCGCTCAGCACGCGCAGCACGCCGTCCGCCCGCTCCAGCTCGACGGTGGGCAGGGTCATCGGCGTGTCGGCGAAGGCCACCACGCGGCCCTCCCAGGGCTTGTAGCCTTCCAGCACCAGCGAGAGTTCGTTGCGGCCCTCGGGCAACTCCACCGTGGCCGGTGTCTCGCCGAGGGGCTCGTCGCCGGCCAGGATGGTGGCACCGGCGGGCCGCGAGGTGACGGTGACCGGCGCGAAGGCGGGCACCAGATCGACCGTAAGCGTCTGGGTGCGGTCGAGGCCGGGCACCTGCAGCCGGGCCTGCCAGGGCAGGTAGCGCTCGGCACGCACCCGGACGATGTACTCGCCCGGTTCGAGTACCTGCGCCGGCAGGGGTGTGGCGCCGACCTCCTCGCCGTCGATCGATACCGCGGCTCCGCTGACGGGCACGGAGTCCACCACCAGCCGACCGGGCATGCGCTCCTGGGCGAGTTCCAGGGTCAGGCTGTCCTCCTCGCCCACCTCGAAGCGCCGTTCCAGCGGATGGTAGCCCTCGCTGCGAAGGGTCACGGTGTAGACGCCCGGGCGCAGCAGGTAGCGCTCGCCCAGCGGCAGGCGGAACCAGCCACCGCTGATCTCCACCGTGCCGGGTTCCGCGGGAACCGTGTCCAGCCGTACCGAGGTGGAAGTGAACAGGAGCCAGGCCATCGCGGCGAGCACGGCCAGGGCCGCACCGACCCACCCGTACCAGGGGATGCCGCGGCGCTCCGCGGCCCGCTGCTGCTCGATCTCCCGCCGCCGATAGGCAATGGGCGCGATCTCGCCGGCGCCCCCGTCATCGCCGCTCTCCTCCACGACCGGCGGCGCCGTGACGTAGCGGCTCTCGTCCAGGGCGAGCTCGAGGCGCAGCGTCTCGTCGCCCCGCGCGACCCGGATACGTGTGCCGTAAGCCTCGATCTCGTCGCCGTCGCGCAGCCGCCGGGCGGCGGTCAGCGGCTCGCCGTTGACCGTGACATCCGCTTCGGCGCCGCCCGGCTGCACGAACGGGGCGTCGTCCAGCACGTCGACCACGGCCAGCGGCAGCGCCGCGGCCGGGCCTGGGACCGGTATCTGGCTGCCGGGCGCAGTGGCGATGCGCAGCGGCAGGTCGGACCCGCCGTATTCGCGCTCGCCCACCTCGGTGACGACGACGATCTTCAGGCTCAAATGGGCTCCTCGCAGCGGACGACGATCGGCTCGAGTTCGATTTCGGGCGCCACCCGGAAATCGATGCGCACGTCCCGGTAGCCGACCCGGGAGCCCATGACTGTATAGGTGCCGGGGCGCAGTTCAAGCTCCCGCCGCTCGAAGGTGCCGAGACGCCCGACCCGGAAGACGGTGACCTGGGTCTCGCCGTCGGAGATGAGCTCCACCTCCAGCGGCGTCGCCGCCCGCTTCAGCAGGCGGGCCAGCTCGCGGCGCTGGCTCTCGAGGCGCGGGCCGCCGTCCATCTTCGCCAGCTCGGTGAGCAGGGTGGACGCGCGCCGCAGCGTCGCCTGCTCGCTCAGCTGGTCCGGCTCGGCGATCCAGTCCTGGAGCTGGCGATCCAGCGCCAGCCGCCGGCGCGCCCGCACCCGGCCCTCCCGCGCGTAGTCCAGGTTCGCGTCCTGCTCCAGGACCTCGCCCCAGGTGGCCAGCGCGCCCTGCCAGTCCTCGGCCGCCTCCTGGCGCTCCGCCTCCGCGGTCAGGCGCTCGATGGTACGCAGCCGTACCGCCTGCTCCACCTGCAGCAGACCGTCCCCGGGCTCCGCGGAAGAAGGCCGCATCTCCCGCGCGGCCTCGAAAGCCTGCCTGGCCGCCTCGAACCCGCCGGCGGCCAGCGCCTCGAAGCCGGCGGTCATCCGCTCCTCGAAGCGGCGCCGCTCCAGGGCGGCGCGCACCCGCGCTAGCCCGGCGCTCGCCCGGGCGTAGCGGGGATCGAGATCGGTGGCCGCCCCGAACCGCTCCGCCGCCGCCGCGAGTTCGCCCTGCCGCTCCAGGGCCTGCGCCTCGTCGGTGAGTTCGATCACCTCCGGCAGGCTGGCGGCACGGGCGAGCCCGCGCTCGGCGTCCTCGTTGCCCGGCGTGATGGCGAGTGCGAGCTCGAACTGCCGCCTGGCCGTGGTCACGTCCTCAGCCGCCAGGGCTGCCCGACCGGCCGCCAGCGCCCGCTCGAACACCGCATCCACTCGCCCGATCAGGCCATCCAGGCCGTCGCTGGCCTGCCGGTACAGCGCCTCGGCGCGGTCGTAGTCCTTCGCCAGATAGGCCGCATCGCCCTGCTCGTAGGCGGCGCGCGCCGCCGCGTAGTCCTCGCCGCCCCAGCGCTCCACGCCGCGGAGCTCCAGCACCTCGAGCTTGGTCAGCAGTTCGCCCAGTGCCCGGTCGGCCCGGTTCCGCGCCCGCACCACCTCGTCGCGGGCGGCGTCGTCCACCCGGTTCTCGGAGAAGCGGACGACCGCTTCCTCCGCGCCGCTCTCCGACTCGTCCGCCGGATCCTCCGCCTGCACCGGGGCCGCGGGAACCGCTTCCGTCTGCGCCGCAGCACGCCGCTCCTCGACCCGGTCCGGCAGGAACGCCACCACCCAGATGGCCGCCGCCAGCAGCACGGCGAGGGCAACACCGACGACCGTAGCAGACACGCCCTGGCGACGGGCCGGCGCGGCGGCCGGTGCCGGGGCGCCCCGGCGGCGGGGCGTAAACGTCTCCACCGGCTCGTCCGCCAGGGGCTGTGCCGCGGCCGGGCGCACGGCGCGCACCCGGCTCTGCTCCCGCGGCAGCAGGCCTGCCGAAATACCCAGACCGCCGAGGGCATCCGCCACGGCCTCCGCATCCGGCCGTCTCTCCGCCTCGCCCAGCATGACCTCGGTCAGATCGCGCAGGCCGGCAACCTCGAAGTCGTCCCGGGCCGGCCAGCGCGGGCCGGCTTCGGAGGGCGCGCGGCCGTGCCAGAGCTCGAAGATCAGCACGCCGAGGGCGTAGACGTCGTCTTCCTCGGAGGGCGGGCCGTCGACGCCGCGCTCCGGGCTGACTGCGGCCGGCGTGCCGGCCGCAGTCCGGGACGCCGCGAAGTCGGTCAGGACGGTGCGGCCGGCGGAGTCTACCAGGACGTTGCGGGCCGAGACGTCGCCGTGGGGCAGTTGGCGATTGTGGGCATAGACCAGCGCCGCCGCCGCACAGGCGATGGCGCGCAGCCACTCGGCCGGCGGCCGGTCCGCGAAGGCGGCAATATCCGAGCCATCCACGTATTCCATGCCGTAGAACGGCCTAGGCTCCGCGTGGTACTCGAACACGCGGACGATGTGAGGATGGTTCAGGGGCCGGATCCGGCGCCAGCCGCCCTCGAAGCGCTGGCGCTGGGCCGGGTCGCCGCGCAGGCCGTCGCCCAGCAGCCGGAGCGCCACGGCGGAACCCGCCCGGTGGTCCCGGGCCAGCCATACCTCGGCTTCGCCGCCCGCGCCCAGGCGGCGTCGCAGTTCGTATCGGTCCAGCAGGCGCAGGCCGGAATTCAGCTCAGTCATTGTCCGGTGGTAATGCGGTGGCTATCCGGTGGTTGTCCGGTGTCTGTCCGGGCGGGCGGTACGGCGCGGTCGGCTCCGGCGGCGGGCTCGGCCGGACGGTCAGCCGGTCGGCGTGACCGCCCGCGAGGGCGGGCCGACCTGCAGCTCTTCAGGCAGCCCGGTCTCCGCCTCGTAGATCTCGTGCAGCAGCCGGCGCCATTGCTCGTACTGGGCCTCGGCCGTGCCGGTCAGGCGGCGGGTCTGGCCCTTCACCGTCACCACCATCGGCGCCGCCTCGGAGCTGAACGAGTCCGCCAGCTCCCGGATGGACTCCTTGTGGAGTCGCGCCTCCGCGTTACGCCGGAATGCGGAGCCGATCATCTCGAGTCCGCCGTGGATCGCGAACGACTGCAGCGCCCGCTTGGTCCGCCGCGCCGTGCCGCTGCTGCTGTCGGTGTCCGCGGCCACTGCGCCGGCCACCACGGCGACCCCTGCCAGGCCGCGCATGATCGCCGAGCGGCGCATCTCGCGGTAGGTGACGGCGCGCTCACGGGCAGCCTTGCGCCAACCTTCGTAAGGGATGGCGATGCCGTAGTAAAAGTTGGCGTAGTGCTCGTTCAGCGTGTCGACGAACAGATTGTCCCGCTCGCGGACCTGTCGCAGCCGGCGCAGCATGGGGTCGTTCTCCGCCGGCAGGCGAAGGATCTCGTAGCGGCCCCTGTCGGTCTCGACAACATAGTCGTCGTACACCCGCGGCGCCAGGTCTTCCATGAAGCGGAGCTCGGCGACGGTGCGGATGCGCCCCACCTCCTCGGCGGAAAGTTCGTCCAGCAGTTTCTTCAGGTCGTTCGCGATCTCGTTGTAAATACTCTGGTATGGGTCGTTGCGCCGGTCCCGGTTACGGGAATAGTCCGCGGCGCCCATGCGTGTCTTGTAGCGCCGTTCCATCCACTCACGGCCGGTGGCGTCGAAGGCGACCACCTCGAGTTCCGCCGTGTCGCCGTCGGATTCCAGAATTTCGCCGGTCAGATAGAGATCGGTATAGACGTCCCGGCTCGGCAGCACCCGCACCGCGCCCCAGTAGCCGGTGCGCTGCAGCGTGTTCTTCAGGTGATAGGCGAAGTAACGGGCCTCGGCGCGGCGGATCTCCGGGTAGATCCCGCTCTTCTCCGGCTCGTTGTCCTCCTCAATGCCGGGCGCGAACTCGATTACGCCGACGTCCAGCAGGCGTGCCTCCGGCACTTCCACCGCAGCCCGGGTCAGGTCCACCTGCTCGCCGGAGCTCTCCACCCGCGCCATGCTGCAGCCGGCCAGCACCGACGCGGCCAGCAACAGAAGCGCCGGATAGGCCGGACGGAGGGCTCGGATTTCAGCATTGCGCATCATGGATTCAGGCGTGCCTCAGAGCCCCTTGTAGCTGCGGTATTCGTCCCAGAGACGCTCGCGGAGCTCCGGATCCTCTTCCGCCAGCGCGGCCTCCCGCAACTGCTTGGCGACGATGTCGTCGTTGACGTCCGACGGAATGTCCTCCGGCGTACGCTCCCCGATCTGCGCCTCGGTGAGCTGGTCCACCGAGCCTGGCTCCTGGCGGATGCTGCCGCCGGCGCCGCCCGCGGAGTTGTTCACGACGCCCACGTTACCGCCCGTGCCCTCGCCGGCCTCGCCCGCCTGCTCACCCAGACCGACCACGCCGCCGCCGCCCTGGCCGCCGCCGCTCTCGAAGGCGTCGGTGTCCCGGCTCACCTCGGCCACCTTCTGCTGCTCTTCCAGCAGCGAATCGTCGAAGTCGCCCAGCGATCTGTCGAATTCGTCCTCCAGGGAACCCTGGCGGCCGCCGTCCCCGGAACCGTCCGGCGTGCCGCCGGGACCGGCTGCGCGCTCGCCGACCGAGCCCACGGTGCCGTAGGCGCCGCCCTCGCCGGTCGTCGTGCTGCCGCCGTCCGCGCCGCCCCCACCGCCGGCAGCCCCGGGCTGCTCGCCTCCGGGCATGCCACCCGACGCACCGCCTGGCATGCCGCCGCTGCGGCTGCCTTCGCTGCCCGCCATGCCGCCGCTCGCCGACCCGGCGGCGGATCCCGTGGACCCCGCCGGGGAATCGGCCCCGGATCCGGCCTGCGAGCCGGCTTGCGATCCCGATTGCGATCCGGATTGCGATCCGGATTGAGAGCCCGATTGCGACCCGGACTGGGAGCCCGACTGCGACTGCGAGCCCGAAGGAGAACCCGGGGGCGAGCCGCTGGAGCCGCTGCTGGGGCTCCCCGGACTGCCGGAGCTGCTGCTCGGGCTGCCCGAGCTGCTGCTCATCGAGGTGGAGGCGCAGCCGCCGGCCAGCATCAGGACGGCCGCGCAGAGGACCAGGGCCGACAATCGGATAAACGGCCGAACCGGCAGTCGGAACAGTGGCGGGGTCAGGTGTCGCGTGCTGCTCATTGCTTCCTCGTGGTTGCCCTGCAGGGCAGGTGCGGCGGTGTCCGGACCAAGTGCCGGGAGCGGCGTCAAGGCCTCCCGAATAGCATTCGAGGCGCTGAACCGCCGCAGAGTTCCCTGAGACCTATTTGCCACAGACAGGGGCCGGTATTCAATGCCGGCGGGCAAACGCCGCATGCCGCGGTCCGCGGAGGGGAAGAAAGGGGAGCAGAGGAGCCGCCCCGGGCGCGCCCGCCCGGGGCGGCAGAGGGTCAGAGG
>CAZRSA010000044.1:0-19953 GCA_964602525.1 uncultured Woeseiaceae bacterium | reverse complement strand
GGCCGCGGATGATGGGCCGGGACGACGCCGGCCCGAAATAGCTGGAACTCACCCCCGGCTGCCGGGCGAGGGTCTCGCCCAGCGTCGGCGCGCGGTCGGCGAACAGCCCCACACCATCGAACACGCTGGTGGGCTGCAGCACGTCGCCCAGTGGCGCCGCGGTGACCACGATCTCCTCGATGACGGCGTCTTCCGTCTCCTGCGCCGTCAAGGGAGCGGCACACAACAATGCCGCGGGCAGCGCCGCAGCCAGTTTCGAAACTCGCATGTCTTGAATCCTCCAGTCGATACAGCCGTCGATCCAGCCATGCGGTCGGCTGTCGAATCGGCAGATGCCGCGTCGGCCGGCAGGCGGGCGGCGCGGCGGTCGGCTGACGATCAGACGGAGGGAGGTCCCCGCGCGTAACGGTGGCGGAGCAGGAAACGGGGGCAGAGCGCCGGGGCCGGCGCGGATGCGGCCGGCGGCGGGGCGGGCGGCAGTGCTTCCGCCGCCGCCTGGGCAAGGCCGTAGGTGAGGCGCTCGCCGCTGACACAGACCTCGCACTGCTCGCCGACGCCGTGATCCGCGGCGGCGGCGTGACCGGCGACGGCGAACTGCCCGGCCAGGACCGCGAACAGCGCGATCGCAGCAGAGCGGGTCAGCAATTGTCGGCGCAGCAGAGGCATCGCGATAGTCTAGCGGAATTCGGCGCCGCGTGAAGAGCCCGATGCACCGCGGCTGCGGGTGGGGCCGTACGGGTGGGAAGAAGCACCCGGCCCGGAGGCCGGGTGCCAGGACCCGGCGACTATTGCCGGAAGTTCAGTTCCTGCAGCAGCGAGCTGCTCATGACCTCCCGGTACTCTGCGCGATTACCGCTCTCCCCCTGCATCTGCTCGATGCTCTTCTTGCGCCAGGCCATGTATTCCTTCTGGCGCTGCTCGCCCTCGGCGCCCGTCGGGACGTCCTCCATGACCCGGATCAGATAGATCGTGGGCTCGTCGCTGCGCTCGTACACATTGGCGAGGATCATGTAGTCCTTGATCCACCCCTTGGACTTGGAAAATTCGAGATTCTCCCGCCATTCGCTGGCCAGCCACTTCGCATACTTGTAGCCGCCACCATCCTTGATGTCGATGCCGGTCACTTCCCAGTAGTCACCCGACACGAACGGCCATTCCTCGGCGGCCGAGGCCGTGGTGCCGACGGCCATGGACGAGGCGCAGAGCGCGGCGACACAGAACGCTTTTTTCATTGTTCTCATGGAGTCTCTCCCAGTGCAACGGGCAGGAATTACCCGTTTTCCGTCCGGAAAAATAGCACAGGTTGCAGCAGAAACCACTCTGCTCATTCCCTCGCGTGGCCGCCGACGCCCACCGCGCCGCACGGAAACACGATTGTCACGGAATCGACAAACTCCTGTTACGCGCTGCCGGAAAATGCCGGCTCGCGTTATCCTGCCCCCCGGAAGCGGAAATCTATGCACCACAGCAGACGACAGAATCCATCGCGCCGTGACTTCCTGAAGCTCTCGGGCAGCGTTGCCGCCCTCGGTGGCGTCGGCGCCACGTTGACGGCGTTCGCGCACAACCCGGCCGCCGGCCCCGACGCCTCCGGCCCCTACGGCGAGCTGGTGCCGGCCGTGGACCGCGCGACCGGCCTGCCGTTGCTGAAGCTGCCGCGGGGCTTCCGCTACGCCTCCTGGGGCTGGACGGGCGACCCGATGAGCGACGGTACGCCCACGCCAGACCGCCATGACGGCATGGCGGTCGTAACCCGCGGCGGGAGCAGGACGAAGGAGATCACGCTCATCCGCAACCACGAACGCGGAGCCGTCCCCGAAGACGCGCCCCTCCCCGTCATCGGCGCGGGCAGGGCACCCGTGTACGACGGCTTCCGGGTGCCGGGCAGGATCGGCGGGCTCGGCGGCGGCACCACCACGCTCACCTTCCGCGGCGGCGAGCTGGTGGACCAGCGGGCCTCGCTGGGCGGCACGCTGGTCAACTGTGCCGGCGGTCCCACACCGTGGGGCAGCTGGCTGACCTGCGAGGAGGTGATCATCCGCGGCTCGCACATCGGGGCACAGGATCACGGCTACGTATACGAGGTGCCCGGCGGCGGCACACCCGCGAGCGCCCGGCCGATCAGGACGATGGGTCTCATGAAACACGAGGCGGTAGCCGTCGACCCGCGCAGCTCCTGCGTGTATCTCACAGAAGACAACAAGTCGCACAGCGGGTTCTACCGGTTTCGGCCGACGGATGCATCGGCCCGCGTGGGCGCCCTGGAACGGGGCGGTACGCTCGACATGCTGAAGGTCGCCGGTAGGCCCAACGCCGACCTGCGGAACGTTCAGGCCGGCGATGCCTTTCCGGTCGAGTGGGTCCGCATCTCGGACCCCGACGCCGACCCGGAAGGCTTCCGCGCGCCGGACGGCCTGCCTCGCATCGAGGGCCGAGGCCGGTCGGGTCCCTACCGGCAGGGCGAGGAAGGCGGCGGCGCGCGCTTCGCCCGCGGCGAGGGCTGCTGGTATGCCAACGGCCTGATCTACTTCGTCGACACCACGGGCGGCAGCGCCGGCAAGGGTTCCGTGTTCGCCTACGACCCCGCGGCGGAGACCCTGCACGTGCTCTTCGTCTCGCCCGATGCGGCCGCCGCCGACAACCCCGACAACCTCACGGTCAGCCCCGCCGGCGGCATCCTCGTGTGCGAGGACGGCGGCGGCAGCCGCGACTGGCTGCTGCGGATCGAGACCGGCACCCGCCTGATCGGCATCGGGCCGGACGGCGGTTCATGGGCGTTCGCGGAGAACAACATGATCATCGACTCGGCCCTGCCGGGTCGACCGCTCATCGAGCCCGGCGACTACCGGGACCAGGAGTGGTGCGGCGCCTGCTTCGACCCGTCCGGCAAGACCCTGTTCGTCAACATCCAGACCCCCGGCGTCACCTTCGCGATCACCGGCCCCTGGGACCGCGGTCCGCTCTGAGACACGATCCGGGCCCGGCATGCGCCGCGTGCCAACCAGACCGCGACGTTTTTCATAATGCGACCGCTGCCGGCGTCTGTGACGGTATTCACGGCGTCTGAGCCGCAGCTCCGGGACACTATTGCGCGCTGGAAAAGGAGTAGTGCGATGGCAGATATCCGATCCAAGGAAGGAACCGGGTTCGCGGGAGACAGTTTTTACCCGGGAACCGATTCAGCGCTAATCGATCCGGAGGCGGTGAGGACCGCGCTTACGCGTTCTTCCGACGGCGAAGGGGCGCCGCGGGAGGGTGACCCTGTGACAGGGCTTCGCTACGCGTTGCTGGGAGGGGCCGTCCTCTGGGCAGTGATAATTCTGATCGGACGAATGATCCTGTCGGTCTGACCGGGAGCGATCGACGCATGGCCTCCTCGTTTCGCCGGAATTCCCGCGACTCTACGTGCACGGAGCCGAACACCCTGACCGGAGCGGCGCCCTGAGCAAGATTCCGAACGACCAGCCAGCGAATCCCGCGGACCCTGAGATCTTCGCCCTGGAACGGACCGTGAGGAGACGCTGCGAGGAAATCGAACACCTCGCGCGCTCGTCCTTCCCGCCCGGCAGTACGGTCTGCCGGGAGTCGGACTTCCAGCTCCAGGCATTCGCGGAAAGACGCGCCGAGGCCTTGAGGCAACTCGAGACTGTCGGCCGCGAATCCCGTGAGGTGCGGATAGCGCGACTGGAAAGGCTTCTGGAGACGCTAGAATGTTCGCGGTCCTTCTTCGCCAGGACCGCCGGCGTCGTTGACGGGCATCTGCCTGAACAATGAGGGCGGGGTCGCCCGAGGCGTCATGGGCAGGCTCGATGCGGACAGGTTGCCGAGCCTTCCCAGAAACCGCCGCCGGTGCAACGAATGTCTGTCGTCCCGCCGGTCGGCGTCGACGGAAACGCTCGAATGCCGGCGCGAGCGGTAAGTCAGTCGGTAGCCACCGAGCTGCGCCGTTTGCCCGTCACGGAGAATGGCCACGGTGGTGCGCTTCCCGCCGACGAGTATGCCGTTGGTACTCTTCAGATCAACCACCTTGGCCTCGTGGTCACCGACGACGAGCATTGCATGCCTTCGGCTGACGTACCGTCCCGGGAGGCAGATATCACTGTCGCGCTCGCGCCCGATGAGCGCGAGACCCACATCGAGGCAGCGGTCGATAACGGTATTGTCATCCAGCGTCACCAGCACTCGCGGCCGAGCATCGACCGATTCCGGTCTCGACGAGGATCGGGGCCGCGCCTGTGCCGCCTCCTCAGCGCTCGCCAGTTCAGGGCCGGCGATCTCCTCGACGACTAACGCGTTCGAGGCCCCGACTTCCAGCACCTTGCGGATCAGGGCGTCCATCTTATCCGCCAGCCCACCCGAGGCGCGCCAGAGCAAGGCCACCGTGTCGTTATCGGTGAACAAGCCTTGCTGCGAGCCTGCCCCGGCCGTCTCCAGGCGGCTGGCTATGTATCTGCCGGCATCGATCAGATCCATCGGCTGCAGCTCGAACCGCTCGACGTGCCGGTCGCGTAACGCGTCGGTCGAGGGCGCCGATAGCAGATAGTCGACCCGCTTGTCGCCGGACAGCGCCAGTCGCAGCGGCTTCTCCCCGGTGGTTTCGATCGCCGCCAGTCGACACAGCTCGCAGAGCGCGGAGGGCTGCATCTCCGCCACGTGTAGTACTCCCAGGAAGGGAGGCTCCTCGGCGAGCCCCTTGTGAATCAGGAATACACGCAGGATACCGAACAGGTCGTCCGCGGCCAGGCCTTCCGGCTGGTAGCCGAATCCGCGAAGAACCTCTCTCAGCAGGCCCGCCCGATCCAGACCGCGGCCATCCACTATCGTGGCAGGGATGCCCTGAGTCCTCACGTTGGCGGCGAACCTCCGCAGGGTAGCCTCGCGGCCGGCACCCCTGGTTCCCGTCAGCACGCCGATGACGTTACGCGAGCGAAGGACCCGTTCGAGCATCTCGGAAGCCTGATGCATGGACGGTGTGGGCAGGGACTGCCATACCGAGGTCGGTGGCGGAGTCTTTTTGGCGCTCAAGTCCGGGGTCGTGTGTGCCATGGGGTAGTCCCGTCCTTTCGTTGTGGTTATCGGGAACACCATAGGTGTTTTTGTTTTCAGGCACTTACTAGGCTAACCCAAACCTTTATATTATGTAAATACCTCCAAAAAAATGAGCTAAGCAATTAATTCTCATACTCTTTCCACGGCAAGCACCGCTATGAAGTCGACCCGGCGGAGACATAGCGCTCCAGCAAGGCTTCTACCTCCGCCCGCGTCGCCTGCCGGTCGAAATCGCCGGAAGTCGCGCTTTCGGCCAGGGAGAACAGGGACATCACCAGGCTCTCGCCATCCACCCGCTTCCTGATCGTCAATTCATCGTGCTCCTGGAGCAATGCACGCCAGATCTGGCGTACCTCCCGCCAGAACGGCGCGGTGCGAGTCCAGTAGCGGTCTCCCGCAGACCAGTCGTATCCGCGGATCCGCTGGTACCGATTGACTCCCGCCTCCCGCGCCAGACTATCCGCGGGCACGATGGCGCCGTCTGCGGACTCGAGCACCACCTTGCGGTTGTCCTCCTCGTGCACCCAGCCGTCCGGCAGGATGGTGTGCCGGTTGGTACCGATCAGCACGTCGTAGTCGTCGCGCACGCTGAACTCCCGCCGCGGCAGCGGGCGCCAGGTCTCGGCGCTCTCCCACAGCGAGTAACCGTCGGTGTGCACCCACTCGCCGAAGGACTCGTAGCGCGGCGAATCGTCCACCTGGTACACCGCCTGGGTCCACGTGCCCTCGACGGCCTCCTCGTCGAGACGCACTTCCTGCCAGCGCCGCGCACCGGCATAGACGTGCATGACGGTGTCCTCGTAGCGCCAGTCCTGACGCCAGTGCTTGATCACCATGGGCTCGGAGAGCGTGCCGTCGTCCTGCCGGAACACCATGACCATGATGTGCTGCAGGCTCACGAAGTCAGGCTCGTCGGCGACCACGTAGACGTACTCGGTGCCCCAGGAGCGGAACGGCCGCGCGGGCTCGAAGCCGGCGGAGAAACCGACCGTCTCCAGGAAGTCGAAGCTGGCACGATAGGGACCCGCCATCGCCAGGATGGCGCGCCGGTCCCGCTCCCTCTTGTCGAGACCCTCTGCCCCGAGCTTCCGCCAGGCGGCGCTCGGCGTCGTGTCGACGGTGACCTCCGGCCCCTCGGTCGTGCCGCCGCGGGGCGACATCTCCGTCGTGTCGATGAACGGCCAGCCGAAGACGTAGCGTGCCTCGTCAGCGTCGGCGGACTCCTCCGCGGCGGCGGCGGCGGCGGCCGCGAGCAGCAGGCCGGCGACGGCCAGCCGGGCCGGCATCCCCGCACTCCTCGTATACGTTGCGGTCTTCATAATGGCCGCAGGATAGCATCCGCCGCCGCGGGGATACGAAGCCACCGTGCCGTGGCACGGCCCCCGGCTCACGCGGCCGGCCGGACCTCCCGGATGGCCTGCCACACCTTCATCGGTGTGAGCGGCATGTCGACGTGGGCTATGCCGTGCGGCGAGAGGGCATCGATGACGGCGTTCACCAGCGCCGGCGGCGCGCCGATGGTGCCGGCCTCCCCCGCCCCCTTCACGCCCAGCGGGTTGCGAGGTGAGGGCACCTCCGTGTAATGGAAGTCGATGCCGGGCAGCCGATCGGCGCGGGGCATGGTGTAGTCCATGAACGTGGCGGTCTGCAACTGGCCCGTGTCGTGATCGTAGACGGCCTCTTCGAACAGGGCCTGGCCGAGGCCCTGGGCGATGCCGCCCATGATCTGGCCCTCCAGGATGAGCGGATTGATGACGTTGCCGACGTCGTCCTCCACCGTGTAGCGGAGGATCTCGATCAGGCCCGTCTCAGGATCCACCTCCAGCTCGCAGATGTGGCAGCCGTTGGGAAAGGTGCCGGCCTCGGGCGTGAAATGCTCGGTCGAGGCGAGTCCCGGCTGCACGCCGTCCGGCCGGCCGGCGTCGTCGAAGGAGGCCCTCGCCACCTCGGGCAGGGCCACCGTGCGGTCGGTGCCGACGATGCGGTAGTCCCCGTCCTCGAACTCGATGTCCTCGGCGTCCGCCTCCAGCAGCCCGGCTGCGATCTTCTTCCCGGACTCGACCACCGTCTCCACCGTGCGGGTAAGGGCCGAGCCGCCGATGGCCATGGACCGTGATCCGCCGGTGCCCTGGCCCGTGGGTATGGTCTTCGTATCGCCCTGCAGCACGCGGATGCGCTCGAGCGGCACGCCGAGCCCCGCCGCCACCATCTGCCCGTAGCTGGTCTCGTGACCCTGGCCGGTGGACTGGGTGCCCATGAGCACGGTAACGGTGCCGTCCTCCTCGAAGCGCACGTGGGTGTCCTCGCCGCCCATGGCCGAGCAGATCTCCACGTAATAGCTGAGGCCGATGCCGCGCAGCCGACCCTTCGCTGCCGAGTCCTCACGGCGCCCGGCGAAAGCGGACCAGTCGGCCCGCTTCAGCGCGGCCTCCAGCAGCCGCTCGTATTCCCCCGAATCGTAGACCTGCCCCGTCACCGTCCGGTAGGGGAAGTCGTCAGGCGGGATGAAGTTGCGCCGGCGGATCTCGGCGGCGTCCATATCCAGTTCGCGCGCGGCCTTGTCCACCAGGCGCTCGATCAGGTAGATGGCCTCGGGACGTCCCGCCCCCCGGTAGGCATCCACCGGGACGGTATTCGTGACGGCGAGGCGGATCTCGGCGTACGCCGCCGGGATGGTATAGGCGCCGGTGAGCATGACGGCGCCGAACCAGGGAATGAACGCACCCGCCTGGGAGGTATAGGCACCCACGTTGCCGTCGGTTCGCACCCGCATGGCCAGGAAGCGCCCTTCGCCGTCCACGGCCAGTTCGGCGCGGGACACCTGGTCACGGCCGTGCAGGTCGGAGAGGAAGCTCTCCGAGCGTTCGGCCAGCCACTTGACGGGCCGACCCAGCTCCTTCGCCGCGTGCAGCGCGGCGACGGTCTCGCACTGCAGGAACATCTTCAGACCGAACCCGCCGCCCACGTCGGGCGAGACGACGCGCAGTCGCTCTTCCGGAATGCCCGTCGCCGCGCTGACGTGGCGGCGCAGGTTGTGCACGCCCTGACAGCCCTGATAGAGGGTGTAGGCGTCCTCGCCGTCGTCGTAGACGGCAACGCAGCCGCGGGGCTCCATGGCCGTGGGCGCCAGCCGGTTGTTCACCAGATCGAGTTCAATGACCCGCTCGGCACCGGCGAAAGCCTCGTCCGTGGCGGACGCATCGCCGTGGGTCATCACCCCGAGCAGGTTGCCGTCCACATCGTCGTGCACCCGCGGCGCGCCGTCGGCCAGTGCATCCGCGAGGTCGGTCACGGCCGGCAGCTCGTCCACGTCGAACAGGATGAGCTCGGCGGCGTCCTTTGCCGCGGCCAGGCTCTCGGCGACGACCGCCACGACCGGCTCGCCCACGTAGCGCACCACTTCCCGGGCGAGCGGCGGCTGCTGCACCGCCGCGTGGCCGGGGTGACCGGCGCTCTTCGGTACCGCGGATCCCGGCAGGTCGCCGAAGCCGGCCTCCGCCAGGTCTGCCGCGGTATAGACGCCCAGCACGCCCGGCGCCTCGCGGGCCTCGTCCAGGTCGAGTTCGCTGATGACGCCGTGAGCGAACGGTGAACGCAGGAAATACAGCACGGCCGCATCGGCCGGCGCCACGTCGTCGAGATACCGGCCCGTGCCGGTGAGGAACCGCTGATCCTCGACCCGTCTGATTGCCTGTCCCGTGCCGAACTTGCCCATCGCTCGCTCCCGTTATTGCCGACGGCGTTCCGCGGGATTCTGCGCCGGCACGGGCGGCAATTCAAACGGGCGGCGTATTCCGTGTACGGGCGGGCTGCAGCCACAAAAAAGCGGCCCCGGTGGGGCCGCTGCGTCCATCTGCGTGACGGGATCAGTGCATCGTTTTCCCCCGCCCCAGTGTCTACCTGAAGGTCGTCTACCCGGCACGCGATGGTCGATGAAACTCTCGGGATGGGAAAGGTGGCAGAAACCCCACGGACTGTCAAACTTCAGCCTCGAGAAAAGGCTGTATTGTCGCGGCAGTGCAACATAATCGGCAACTGCCAGGGGCGACCCGCTCGCGGAAAGTTCCGGCGCTCTCCTCAGCCGCTCTCCGCCTCGTCTTCCCGGTGGCCGCGGTGGAATTCCTCGACGCTGCGGGCGACGCGGGTGGGCTGCTTGAAGGCCGCGACGTGCACGATGGCATCGCCTTCGTGCGCCAGAGGCAGCTTCGACAGTCCGATGACCACGCCGTCGTCGGAGGCGCGGATGACCGTGTCCGACGAGCCCAGGGGGTCGCGCACGTTGGCGATCACGTCGCCCTTCTTCACGTAGTCGCCCAGCCGCACGGTGGCATGCACGATGCCGCTCTGGGGCGAGCGGATCCAGCCGCTCTCCAGCGCGATGACCGGCTTCGCCTCCCTTCGCTTCGGCTCCCGCGACGCCAGCATGCCCAGCCGGCGCATGACGCGCTGGACGCCCCGCACACCCGCCCGGATCGCGAGCTCGTCGAAGCGCAGCGCCTCGCCGGCCTCGTACAACAGCAGGGGCACCCCCCGGCTGGCGGCCAGCTCCCGCAGCGAGCCCTCGCGCACGGCGGCATTGATCATGACGGGCACGCCGAAGGCGGTGGCCAGCTCCCGGGTCTCCTCGTGCTCCAGGTCGGCTCGGATCTGCGGCAGGTTGGCGCGGTGGATGGCGCCGGTGTGCAGGTCGATGCCGTAGTCGGCCTTGTCAACGATCTCGGTGGCGAACAGGTTCGCGAGCCGCGCCGCCGCGGAGCCCCTGCCGCTACCGGGAAAGCAGCGGTTCAGGTCGCGGCGATCGGGCAGGTAGCGCGACATGTTCAGGAAGCCGAGCACGTTCACCACCGGCACCGCGAGCAGCGTACCCCGGAGGCTGCGCAGCGTGCGCAGCTTCAGCAGGCGGCGGATGATCTCCACGCCGTTGATCTCGTCGCCGTGCACCGCGGCCGCGACGAACAGCACCGGGCCTGCCCGGCGGCCGTTGATGACCTGCACGGGCATGGTCATCTCCGTGTGGGTATAGAGATCCGCCGCGGGCAGGTCGATGCTCGCACGCTCGCCGGGCCCCACGGTATGCCCGCCGATCTGGATGGGGCGGCCCGTCACCCCGCGCCGGTCAGCCGACACCTTTCGTCTTCGTCTTGCCCGGCTTCGCGTTGTTCTCGATGAAGCCGATGATGAGTCCCGCAACGTCCTTGCCTGTAGCCGCCTCGATGCCCTCCAGCCCCGGCGAGGAGTTCACTTCCATCACCACGGGGCCGTGGTTGGAGCGCAGGATGTCCACACCGGCGACGTTCAGGCCCATGATCTTCGCCGAACGCACGGCGGTGGAGCGTTCCTCCGGCGTGATGCGCACGAGCGAGGCTGAGCCACCCCGGTGCAGGTTGGAGCGGAACTCGCCCTCCTTGCCCTGACGCTTCATCGAAGCGACCACCCTGCCGCCCACCACGAGGCAGCGGATGTCCGAGCCGCCCGCCTCGGAGATGAATTCCTGCACGAGGAAGTTGGCGTTCAGCCCCCGGAAGGCCTCGATGACGCTGGTGGCCGCCTTGCGCGTCTCCGCCAGCACCACGCCCACACCCTGGGTACCCTCGAGCAGCTTGATGACCACCGGCGCGCCGCCGGTGAGCTTCAGCAGGTCCTCGGTATCGTCCGGCGAATTGGCGAAGCCCGTGACCGGCAGGCCGATGCCGCGCCGGGAGAGCAGCTGCAGCGAACGCAGCTTGTCCCGGGAGCGGCTGATGGCCACCGACTCGTTCAGCGGGAAGACGCCCATCATCTCGAACTGGCGCAGCACCGCCGTGCCGTAAAAGGTCACCGAGGCACCGATGCGCGGTATCACCGCGTCGAACCCCTTGAGCGTCTGTCCCTTGTAATGCACCGAGGGCTTGTGCGAGGTGATGTCCATGTAACAGCGCTGGTGGTCGATCACCTGCATCTCGTGGCCACGCTCCTCGCCGGCTTCCATCAGCCGTCGGGTCGAGTAGATCGAGCGTCTGCGCGAGAGTATTGCGATCTTCAAGTTGCGTCTCCTCCTCCAACGCCGGGGCACGACCCGGCGGCCTGTTCAGCCGGTTCTCTTGCGCCGCCTGGCGGCGTCTATCCGAGACGGACGCCCGCCGGTGAGATAGGAGCGGCCGGGGTCGACGAGCATGTGTCCGCGCAGCGCCGTCCTGCCCAACAACATACGGAAACGCATGTCGGAACGCGAGGTCAGCGTCACCTCGATGGGCCAGGCGAGTTCCGCGGACAGCGCGAGCGTCGTCTCGATCACCACCCGGTGCTGGCGGTGACCGATGGAGCTGCGCACGCCGCGCCGGTCGACCACGTCCGCCGTGCAGATCTCCTCCAGGTCGTCGGCGCGGTGCTGCGGATGGACCAGGAAGCGTACCCGCTCCCTGCCGTCCTCCCGGAAATGCTCGATGTCCAGCGCGTGCAGCGTGGACGTGCGCGCGCCGGTATCCACCTTCGCCTTGATGCGCGTGAGGCCGAGGTCCGGCAGGTCGAGATACTCGCGCCAGCCCACGATCCAGGGCGCGTCCTGTCTGCTCATGGGGTCGGGTCGTGGTCCAAGTCGTGATCCAAGTCGTGGTCCGATTGCGGCTGCACGGCATCCTGTCTACCATGCTTCGCCCGGATCGGACAATTCACCCGTTGCCAGGTCACGGGGAATTCAAAGGGGAATACAAATGAAACTCGCCAGCCTCAGGAGCGGACGCGACGGACGACTGATCGTCGTGAGCCGTGACCTGAAACGGGCCGTCGCCGCCGACGGCATCGCCACCACGCTCCAGGCCGCGCTGGACGACTGGGACACGGCGGCGCCCCGCCTGCAGGTACTCTCCGACGAACTGCACGAGGGCAGCGCCGAGGGCAGCTTCGAGCTCGACATCGCAGACCTCGATGCGCCCCTGCCGCGGGCCTACCATTGGGTGGACGGCAGCGCCTACGTGAACCACGTGGAACTCGTGCGCAAGGCCCGGGGCGCAGAGATGCCGGAGACCTTCTGGCACGACCCGCTCGTCTACCAGGGCGGTTCCGACGAATTCCTGGGCCCGCTTGAAGACGTGCCGGTGCCGGACGAGGACTACGGCATCGACATGGAAGCCGAGACGGCGGTGATCACCGACGACGTGCCCATGGGTACCGGCGCGGACGAGGCCGGCGGCCACGTCAAGCTGCTGATGCTGGTCAACGACGTCTCTCTGCGCAACCTGATCCCGGGCGAGCTGGCCAAGGGCTTCGGCTTCTACCAGTCGAAGCCGTCCACGGCCTTCTCGCCGGTGGCGGTCACGCCGGACGAGCTGGGCGAGGCCTGGCAGAAAGGCACCATCCGGCTGCCGCTGGTCACCACGCTGAACGGCGAGAAGTTCGGCAGCCCGGACTGCGGCGTCGACATGACCTTCAACTTCCTGCAGCTGATCGAGCACGTCACGAAGACGAGGCGGCTCGGCGCCGGTACCATCATCGGCTCGGGCACCATCTCGAACTACGACCGCAGCCGGGGCTCGAGCTGCATTGCCGAGCGGCGCATGCTGGAGACCATCGAGGACGGCGCGGCGAAGACGCCCTTTCTGCGCTTTGGCGACCGGGTGCGCATCGAGATGTTCGACGCCGGGGGCAACAGCATCTTCGGCGCCATCGATCAGCAGGTCGTGGAGGCCTGAGCATGGCGCACGACATCGAGCTGACGGCCGCCGACGGCCACCGTCTCACCGCCGCCATCGCGCCGCCGGCCGGCAAACCCGTGGGCGGCCTGCTGGTGATCCAGGAGATCTTCGGTCTGAACAGCCACATGCGCGACGTCTGCGACCAGTTTGCCGAGGCCGGCTTCCTCGCCGTAGCGCCGGCCGTATTCGACCGGCTCGGCGACGACGTCACCGTGGAGTACTCCGACATCGAGCGCGGCCGCGAGCTGGTCGGCCGGCTTGACCCGCGCCGCACCATCCTCGACCTGGCGGCCGGTGTCGAGCATGCCACCCGTGCGGGCAAGGTGGGTGCGGTCGGCTTCTGCTGGGGCGGTGCGCAGGCGTACCGCTGCGCGGCGGAGCTGCCGGTGGCGGCGGCGGTGGCTTACTACGGCGGCGGCATCCACAACATGACCGGTCTCTCGCCAGCCTGCCCGGTGATGCTGCACTACGGCGACCGGGATGCGCACATTCCCATGGACCAGGTGGAGCAGGTACGCACCGCCAACCCGGAGGCCGTCGTCCATGTCTACGAGGGCGTCGGCCACGGCTTCAACTGTGACCAGCGCGACGACTACGACCCGGAAGCCGCCTGCCTCGCGTTCGGCCGCACCACGGACTTCCTGAGAAGCCACCTCGCCTGATCAGTCGGCCTCGCCCCTCTCCAGGGCATCCACCTCGTCGACGACGCCGTTGCGCAGCACGCCGACGCCGGGGATATCCACTTCCACCACGTCGCCCGGCTGCAGGTAGACCGGCGGCTTGCGCACGTAGCCCACTCCCCCCGGCGTGCCGGTGACGATGACATCCCCGGGCAGCAGTTCGGCGAAGGTGGAGCAATAGCTAATCAGCGCGGGTACGTCGAAGATCAGGTCGGCCACGTTCGCCGACTGCATCGCGGCGCCGTTCAGCCGGGTCTCGAGGGTCAGCCGGGCCGGGTCGCCGATCTCGTCGGCGGTGGTGAGCCAGGGACCGAAGCCGCCGCTGCGGGCGAAGTTCTTGCCGGCGGTGAACTGGGAGCTGTGGCGCTGGTAGTCCCGCACGCTGCCGTCGTTGAAGCAGGCGTAGCCGGCCACGTGGCGCAGCGCCCCTTCCGGCGCGATGTGCCGCCCGCGCCGGCCGATGATCACGGCAAGCTCGCCCTCGTAGTCGAATTTGCGCGACACGGACGGCCTCACCAGCGGCTGGCGGTGGCCCACCTGGGAGCCGGGGAAACGTGTGAACAGCACCGGGCGCTCCGGCGCGTCGCGGCCCGTCTCCTCCACGTGGGGACGGTAGTTGATGCCCACGCACAGGATCTTGTCGGGGCGGGTGATGACCGGGAGGAAGTCCACGTCCGCCAGCGCCAGCTCGGGTTCGGCGTCGGCGGCCAGGGCGTGGAGTTCGTCCAGGGCATCGGCCGCCAGCACGCTCGCGAGGTCCGGCAGTTCGACGCCGAGCTGGCGGCCCGCATCCACGATGCCGCCGGCCCGCACCACGCCGTAGCTCGGGCGGCCGCGGCGGCTGAAACTCGCGATCCTCACCCGGGCAGGCCCCCGGCGCGGACCGCGCGGACCCACTGCAGGCGGTGGCGGCGCAACTCGCCGCCCTCCAGCGGCTCCTCCGCCGACAGGACGAGCCTGTCGCCGTCCAGTTCGGCCTCCCGGATCTGGGTGGTGCCGATCAGGTCCATGTTCAGCGCGAATTCCACCTCGTGATGGACGTCGCCCTGCACCACGAAATAGCGCCCGGCGTAGTGCATGTAGCCGTCGAAGGCGCGCGCCTTCTCGGCATCCGGCGCCTTCGGCACCACCGGCGTGGAGAAAGAACCCCGCTCGCGCTCGGCCAGCACGGCCGACATGTAGCCGTCCGGCGTGTACAGGATCATCCCCATGGCGTCCTCGCCGAAAGGCCGGGTCACGCGCCCGGTGGCGGGATAACTGATCTCCCAGCGCTCGAGTTTCCAGGCGCCGACCAGGTCTTCTGCGGTCACATGCACGTCATCACCTTCGTATCCGGAGTAGCTTGTTGGTCACGGGCTCGGCAGGGCAGTGCTCCGCCGGCCGGGAGATTGTAGCGGATGCAGGGCGGCGCTAGCCTGCCCGATGACCCTTGCTATAGCCTGCGGAGCAAGTCATGGACCCTGCCGCGCCGGCACTGCCGGCTCATCTCGCGGAGAGAATGCGTCCGCTGAATTTCACCCCGGTGCGCCGCGGGCGCTACGTGCTGTACTGGATGCACCACGCCATGCGGACCGACGAGAACCCGGCGCTGGAGGCCGCGCTCGCGCTCGGCGCGGCGCACGGTCTGCCGGTGCTCGTCTACCAGGGGCTGGCGGGCCGCCATCGCTACAACTCCGACCGGCACCATTTCTTCATCCTGCAGGGAGCGCGGGACGTGGCGCGCCGCCTCGCCGAAAGCGGCATCCGCTACGTGTTCCACCTGCCCCGGCGCGGCGGCGCCCGCTCGCCCCTGCCCCGGCTGTGCGCCGAGGCCGCGGCCCTCGTCTGCGAGGAGATGCCGGTGCCACCCTTCGACCGCTGGCAGCCGGCGCTGGCGGCGCGCATCGGCTGCGCCGCGTGGGCCGTGGATGCCCGCTGCGTCTACCCCATGAGGCTGGTGGGCCGGGCCTACGACCGGGCGTTCCGCTTCCGCGAGGCCGTGGGCCGCGAGCAGGCCGAGCGCGCCGCCGCGCCCTGGCCCACCGCGGCGCCCGCGAGCGTCGGGCTCGCGGACAGTGACGTCATGGCCGACGCGGAGCCGGTCGACGGCCTCGCCGCCCGCGAAGACGGGGACCTGCTGGAGCTAATCGGCCGCTGTGATGTCGACCACGGCGTCTGGCCCGTATTCCACACGCCCGGCGGCGCCGGCGCCGCGACCGAGCGCTGGCGCCGGTTTGCCGGCGAGGGACTGGATGCCTATCACGCCCTCAGGAACGACGCGGCGGTGGCGCCGCCCCGGGGCGTCTCCCGGCTGAGCGCCTATCTGCACTACGGGCAGATATCCCCCTTCCGCCTCGCCCGGGAGGCCGCCGCCCGGGGCGGCAGGGGAGCGGCAAAATTCCTGGACGAACTGCTGGTCTGGCGGGAGCTGGCGCACAACTTCTGCTTCCACCGGCCAGCGCTGGAGACCCTGGATGCGCTGCCCCGCTGGGCGCGCGCGTCGCTGAACGCCCGGCGGCGCGATCCCCGGCCGCGGGACCTCTCCCTCGAGACGCTGGCCCGCGGCCGCAGCGGCGATCCGCTCTGGGATGCGGCCCAGACGTCGCTGCTGCGCCACGGTGAGCTGCACAACAACCTGCGCATGACCTGGGCCAAGGCCATCCCGCTCTGGCGGCGCACCCCGGAAGCCGCGCTGGAGGCGCTGGTGGACCTGAACCACCGCTACGCCCTGGACGGCAACGACCCGAACTCCTACACCGGACTGCTCTGGGCGCTGGGCGCGCTGGACCGGCCCTTCACCCCGCCGGCCCCGGTGCTCGGCCGCATCCGGTCCCGCAGTACCGGGGCGCATGCCCGCCGGCTCGACCTGGCCTCTTACCGGCGGCGCGCCCACCGCCCGACCGCGGGCCGGACGCTGCGGGTGGCGGTGATCGGCGCGGGCATTGCCGGGCTCGCATGCGCCCGCCAGCTGGCGGACGCCGGCCACCGGGTGACGGTGTTCGAGAAGAGCCGCGGCCCCGGCGGCCGCACCGCCACCCGACGGGAGGCCGGGCGCCGGTTCGACCACGGCGCCCAGTATTTCACGGCCCGCCACCCGAACTTCCGGCGCCACGCCCGCTCCTGGCGCCGGGACGGGCTGGTGGCGCCCTGGGCCGGACGGGCGGTGACGATCACGGCAGGCGGAAGCGCGACGCCCGGGGACGACCATTGCCGCCTCGCGGCCGTCCCCGGCATGAATGCGCTCGCGCGCCACCTGGGCGACGAACTTGAGGTCCGCTATCGGGTCCGCATCGAAGGCCTGGAACGAGGCGACCGGGGCTGGCGTCTGCGCCATGAGTCGGGCGGCGGCAGCGGCGACGAGCCGCGCTACGACGCGGTGGTGATCAGCGCGCCCGCGCCCCAGGCCGCCGAACTCGTGCGCCCGGTCGCGCCCGAACTCGCGCAGCAGGCAGATGCGGTGTCTTTCACGCCCTGCCTGGCCGTCGCAGCGAGTCCCGCGGGCGGCGCCGGCGCACCCTTCGAAGCCGCCTTCATCGAAGACGACACCCTGGCGTGGGCCGCCGCGGACCACAGCAAGCCCGGCCGCGGCGGGCACCCGGTCTGGGTGCTGCATGGGACGGCGGCCTGGTCCGGGTCGCGGATCGAGGAGGAGGCATCCGCGGTCATCGACGCGCTCTGCACCCGCTTCCGCGGGCTGGCCGGCATCGAGCTGGACCCTGCTACGGCGGTCTACCACCGCTGGCGCTACGCCCTGGCGCCGGCGCCCCTCGGCGCGGGCGCCCTGGTGGACGAGCGCCGGTGCCTCGCGCTCTGCGGCGACTGGTGTGCCGGCGGCTCCCGGGTGGAGAATGCCTGGCTGTCCGGAGTAGCCGCCGCGGCACGACTGCTCGCTCTGCAGGGAACGGCTCGCGCAGGATCGCCCAGAGAACCGCCCGGAGGACCGCCCAAAGGACCGCCCAGGATCGGTGCATGACTCACCACGGCGAGAAGTTCTGCGCCGTCTGTGGACGCCGTATCGAATGGCGGCGGAAGTGGGCCCGGGACTGGGACTGCGTGCGCTATTGTTCCCGCGCCTGCCGCGGCCGCCGGCTGGGTCCGGCGGACCACCGGCTGGAGGAAGCCATCGTCACGCTGCTCGAGGGTCGTGGACGCGGCAAGAGCATCTGCCCGTCGGAGGCGGCCAGGGCGGTGGGCGGCAAGGACTGGAAGCGATCGATGGAGCCCGCCCGCGCCGCCGCACGGCGACTGGCAGCCGGGGGACGGGTGGAGATAACGCAAGGGGGCCGCGTCGTGGATGGCTCCACCGCACGCGGCCCCGTACGCATCCGGCTCGGCGGCCGGAAAACGGACTGAGCGGAATCAGCCCTTCGGTGCGTAGGCGCTGCACCACCCGGCGGCATTCACCAGCTTGCCCGGGAAGATGGAGCAGCCGGCCCACTCCTCGTCGCCCTTGGCCTGGAACAGCGCGCAGTTGGCGCAGTTCTGGCCTTCCTGATAACGGGGCTGCTTGCTCTTGTCCACGTTGGACGCATCGTGGACGTAGGCCAGCGCCTTCGCCTGGGGGTTGTCCAGCGAGAGCTTCGGCATCTCCTGGGCTCCGGCCGGCGCGGGCCGCAGCAGGGCTGCCGCCGGAATGGCGAGCAGGCCGGTGGCCGTCATGCGGAGAAAGGCGCGGCGGTCGGTGCGCTGTTTCGGTTCGGTTCTGTCAGACATGTTGCTACCTCATTGTCGAACGTTCTGAAAGCTTGCCACCCGGCCCGCCAAAAAAAAAGCCGGCGACTTGCGCCGCCGGCCAGTGCTCTCTTCCGGGGAGAAGAGACGGGTTGGGGACATCGAACGAGGCCGGCCAGCGAGGGTTGGGGACTGCGAGAAACCGGCCTGGTTCGATCGTTATCCTGCCCGTGCCGCGCACTGCGTGTCAACTCTTTGAGTAGACACGATATAAACATTTATTAGACAGCCTCAGCGATAGGTCAGGAGTTCCGGCTCCAGATGCTCGGTGGCGTTGAAGCAGTCGAGGCTCACCCGCGCTCCGCTGAAGGTGAAGCAGGTGACACTGCCGTTGTGTACGCGCCAGTTGAGGTCCGCCGCCGCCTGATCCGGGGCGCCCAGGACGGTCTGCACGCTGATCCCGACCGGGCCGCCCGAGGTAAACACCGCCACGTTCTCGCCAGACCCGGCGCTCGCCATGATGTCGCGGAAGGCGTCGCGCACGCCGCCGCTGAACTCGTCCCAGGGCAGCAGCCCCTCCGTACCCTCGGCGGGATAGGCGCGTGCGATCCAGCGTTCCATCACGGCTTCCAGCAGCCGGTGGAATCCCCGGTAACGCTGACGATCGTCCGTCGCGGCCTCGAAGGCCCGGGCCAGTTCGTCGATGGGCGGCACGCTCTCGCGCAGCAGGGGCAGCAGCGTGTCCATGATGTCGTCGGCCGGGTACTCGTCCAGGGTGGGGATGCAGCGGATCTGCGGAAAATCCCTGCCGGCCTCCCGGTAGACGTCCCGCACCACCTCGCCGGAGCGCCGCTGGCGCACCAGGCTCCCGCACCACGCGGCGTGGAACTCGAGCCCCTGCCCCAGCCAGTGGCGGGCGAGCGCGGCGCACTGGGCCTCTCCCTGCACGGACAGACGGTCGTAGTCCTCCGTGAAGAAACGGGCCTGGCCGTGCCTGACGACGTAGAGCCGGCTCATCGGGCGCCCGCCGCGGATAGCCTCATTCGAAGACCTCGGAGGCGTCGATGATGCGGATGTCCTCCGCGCCCATGCCGAGCGGCAGCGCCTTTATGATCTCGTCCTCGGCCAGCAGCTCCGCCGGCTTCTCGCTATTGTAGGCGACGGGTGACGGCGCATTGGCCGCGATGGCCTCCGCCAGACCGGCGGCTTCGGAAGAGACGAACACGAACTGCACGTCGGCGGTGCCGAGATGCTCGCGAATCACCCGGTTGACGTCGTCCAGGGTGAGTTCCGCGAGACCCTGACGCACGTACCCGGAGAACTCGCCGATGCCGTAGTAGCGGCTGTCCAGCGCATAACCCAGCTGGCGCGACTGGTTCTTCGCCAAAAGCGCGACGTACTTGCCGAGGAACTCGCGGGTGGCCTCGAACGCCGTCTCGGTCATGCCCTGCTCGACGAGCCTGTCCATCTCGTACAGGGCGGTGCGGGTCGCAAACAGCGCGTCGTTGTTGTCCCGTAGCGGGCGGATCCACACCTGGAAGATCTGCTGCTCGCGGCCGAGGTTGGCGTTCGGCTGGGTCCGGGACATGCCCCGGGGGAAGTACTCGATGTATGCATAGTCGCCGTAGTTCATGCCACGCGCCTCGCGGACGCGCTGGTAGAGATGGCTGTAGGTGGAGCGATGCTCGCCCAGCCAGGAACGCACGAGCCACAGGGCCACCCAGTCAGGGTCGCCGCGCCTGAGGTCTATCGGGAAGCCGAAGGAGACGGCCACCGCCGGCGTTTGCTTCTGCACGATCAGCGCGCGCCGCCCGTCGAGGGGCGGTGCCGGCGGCACGTCGACGGACGATGCCGCCCCGGCGGGCAGCCGGCCCATGTCGGCCGCCACCCGTGCGGCGAAATCC
>CAZRSA010000043.1:0-20017 GCA_964602525.1 uncultured Woeseiaceae bacterium | reverse complement strand
AATGCTCCGGGGCGTTGCCGTTAGTGCCGGCCCGCAGGGTTTTGACACACCCTGGATCGGCGGGTTTTTTTATGCCTGTCTGCCGCGCCCGCGGTCAGGCGGGCTGGGGCGCGATGGCGTAGCCGCGGAGCTTGCGGGCGAAGTCCTGCAGCGCCTTGATGCCGCTCGCCTCCGCCTCGTTGCACCACTGGCGCAGCTGCGCCACCAGCTTCTCGTTGCTGACGTTCGTCGCTCCGCTCCAGAGTTCGCGCAGCCGCTCACGGAACTGATACACCGTGGCGAGCCGCGGGTTGCGCTCCAGCAGCGAGTGCAGCCGGTCCCGCGCCGCCTCGTCGAGCAGCGCCGGCTGGCGCACCAGCAGCCGCTTCGCCCGGCGCCAGAGCGGGTCGTCGCCTTTCTGCCGGCGGAACTCGGGCAGGGTCACCTGGCGGGTGTAGTCCCGCAGCACGTGCATGCGGTTGACGATCACCGCGCGCAGCGTCTCGATGTCCACGTTCTCCGCCGGCTCCGCCACCACCGGCTTCGGCGCCACCTTTTTCACCTTCGCCAGCCCCAGGGCCCGGAAGACGGTGATATACATCCAGCCGATATCGAACTCCCACGGCCGCACGGAGAACCTGGCCGAGGTCGGGAACGCATGGTGGTTGTTGTGCAGTTCCTCGCCGCCCAGCAGCAGCCCCCAGGGCACGATATTGGTGGCGGCGTCGTCGCACTCGAAATTGCGGTACCCGGAATGATGGCCCACGCCGTTGATGACGCCGGCGGCGAACAGCGGCATGGATACCAGCGAGGTGGCGATCAGGATGATGCCCGGCACGCCGAACAGCAGCAGGTCGAGCACGATCAGCAGGATGATGCCGCCGTAGGGGAAGCGGGTGTAGACGTTTCGCTCCATCCAGTCGTCGGGACAGCCGCGGCCGTACTTCCGGATGGTCTCCTCGTTCCCGGTTTCATCCCGGTAGAGTTCCGCGCCCTCCAGCAGCACCTTCTTCAGACCATAGATCTGCGGGCTATGGGGGTCGTCCTCGGTCTCGCAGAAGGCGTGGTGCTTGCGGTGCACGGCCACCCACTCGCGGGTGAGCATGCCCGAGGTCATCCAGATCCAGAAGCGGAAGAAATGGCGCAGGGCAGGGTGCAGGTCCAGGGAGCGGTGAGCCTGGTCGCGGTGCAGATACAGCGTCACCGCCATCATGGTGATCTGCACCATGACGAAACCGGCGAGCACGTAGCCCCAGAAGGAGAGATTCAGGAGGCCGTAGGCGTGGTCGAGCAATACATCCATTCGTCGGAATACCTGTCGGGATACCCTTCGGGGCGCCCACTATAGCGGACACCCTGGCGGCAAAAAAGGAGCGGTTCACACTCGGCGCAACCGCGGCAGGTGAGTTTCGACCGCAGCCGGTCCGATTGGTGCCGTGGCGGGCGAAATTCACTACCATGGCGTCCCCGACGACGCCCTGCCCGCCATGCCCGAACTGCCCGAAGTCGAGACCACCCGGCGCGGGGTCGCGCCCCACCTCGCCGGCCGGCGCATCGCCGCACTCACCGTACGCGAGCCCCGGCTGCGCTGGCCCGTGGCGCCGGGCATCGCCGCAACGGTGGCCGGCCAGCGCATCACCGGGGTGGACCGCCGGGCCAAGTACCTGCTGATCCGGCTGGAGACCGGCAGCCTGATGCTGCACCTCGGCATGTCGGGCAGCCTGCGCGTCGTGCCCGCGGAGGCGCCGCTGCGCGCCCACGATCACCTGGATCTGGTCCTGGACGACGGCCACCGGCTGCGCTTCCACGACCCGCGCCGGTTCGGCTCGCTGCACTGGGTGGCACAGGACACGGAGCACCCGCTGCTCGCGCACCTCGGACCGGAGCCTCTGGACGAGGCGTTCTCCGGCGCCTGGCTGCGCCGGGCCTTCGCCGGCAGGCGTGCTGCGGTAAAGACCGTGCTGATGGACGCGAAGGTCGTGGTGGGGGTCGGCAACATCTACGCCAGCGAGGCGCTCTACCGGGCCGGCATCCACCCGACCCGGCCCGCCGGGCGCATCTCCCGCCGGCGCCTGGACGGGCTGGCCGGAGCCGTGAAGGCGGTACTCGGCGAGGCCATCGCCGCAGGCGGCACCACGCTCCGGGATTTCTACGGCGGCGACGGGCAGCCGGGCTACTTTCGCCAGAGCCTGTCCGTCTACGGACGGACGGGAGAGCCGTGTCCCGGCTGCGGCGAACCGGTCAGGCAGCGGGTGATCGGCCAGCGCTCGAGCTATTACTGCCCCCGCTGCCAGCGATAGGGCCGGCGGCAGGCGGCCGGGCTACTCGGCCGGCCGGCGCTCGAGCAGGGCCTTCTCCACCACCGGCGAGACGAACTCGCCCACGTCGCCGCCCAGCATGGCAATCTCCCGCACCAGGCTGGAGGAGATGTAGGTGTAGCGCTCGGTCGGGGTCAGGAACACGGTCTCCACTTCGTCGGTGAGATGACGGTTCATGTTCGCGAGCTGGAACTCGTACTCGAAGTCGGACACCGCCCGCAGCCCCCGGATGATGGCGCCCAGGTCGTGCTGGCGGGCAAAATCGATGGTCAGCCCCTCGTAGCCCATCACCTCGACGCCGGGGATGTCTCCCAGCACCGCCTCCGCCAGCGCCACCCGCTCGCCCAGGTCGAACATGGGCCGCTTGCCCGGGTTGGCGGCGATGGCCACTACGATGCGGTCGAAGATGCGTGACGCCCGGCGCAACAGGTCCTCGTGGCCGCGGGTGACGGGATCGAAGGTCCCCGGGTACATGGCGGCGATGCTCATAGCGCTCCCCCAGTCGGCTGTGTCTTCTCCAGCAGCACGAATCTCACGTTGCCGGCGGTCTTCTCCCGCCGGACCTCCAGGCCCGGCGGCAGCCGGGGCGGCGCGCGGCGGTCGTGCTCCAGATAGACCAGCGCCTCGTCGGCCAGCCAGCCTCGGCCAGCGAGGAGTGTACACAATTCGTCGAGCCGGCCGTGACCGTAGGGCGGGTCGAGGAAGACGACGTCGAAGGGCTCCGGCTCGCCGCCGGCCAGCAGCCGGTAGGCGTCGGCCGCCTGCACCCGGCAACCGCCGGCGTCCAGCGTCTCGATACTCCGCTCGATGGCACGGACCAGGCCGCGGTCCCGTTCCACGAACAGCGCCGAGGCCGCTCCCCGGGACAGTGCCTCCATGCCCAGGATGCCCGTGCCGGCGAACAGGTCGGCGACGCGGGCGCCGGCGAGCCGGGGCCGCAGCCAGTTGAACAGCGTCTCGCGGATGCGGTCGGTGGTGGGCCTGAGGCCCTCGGCCCCGGCCACCGCCAGCCGACGGCCGCGCCAGCGCCCGCCGGTGATGCGGACGCTGCCGGGCGGGCGCCGGGCGTCACGCTCAGGCCGCCGCGCCATTTTCGCGATCATCCCGCCCGCTGCAGGGCATCCGGAGATGGGGGTGTGCTGCTAAGATGTCGCGCTCCGGGCCGGGGTCCGCGGACAGGATACCGCGGCGGCACGCACTGACAACGAGGCACATGAAAGACGCTGCAGACAAGGCCGGGCGCAAGGGCTTCTTCAAGCGGCTGCGGGAGCGGCTGAACCGGGGCGACTCGTGGCTCACCTACGACCTCGCCAACCTGTTTCCCGGCGGGAAGATCGACGAGGACACGCTGGAGGAACTCGAGACCCGGCTGGTGATGGCCGACGTGGGCGTCGAGACCAGCATGCAGATCATCGAGTCGCTGCGGAAACAGCTCGCCCGCAAGGAGCTGAAGGACCTGGAGGCGCTGTTGCGGGGCCTGCGCGAGGCCATGCTCGCGATACTCCGGCCCGTGGAGGTGCCGCTGGAGATACCGGACGCGCCGCGCCCCTGGGTGCTGCTGATGGTCGGCGTGAACGGCGCCGGCAAGACGACCAGCATCGGCAAGATCGCCAGGCGTCTCGGCGATCAGGGCCTGGCCGTGATGCTGGCGGCGGGCGATACCTTCCGGGCCGCCGCCGTGGAGCAGCTGCAGGCCTGGGGCGAGCGCAACGGCGTGCCGGTGGTGGCGCAGCAGACCGGCGCGGACCCGGCCGCCGTGGCCTGGGACGCCTGGGCGGCGGCGAAGGCCCGCGGCACCGACGTGCTGATCGCCGATACGGCCGGCCGGCTGCAGAGCCAGGGCGGCCTCATGGACGAGCTCGGCAAGATCGCCCGGGTGCTCGGCCGCCAGGACGAGACGGCGCCCCACGAAGTGATGCTGGTGCTGGACGCCGGGCTCGGCCAGAACGCACTGTCCCAGGCGGAGAAATTCAGCGCGGCGGTCAAGGTCACCGGCATCACCGTCACCAAGCTCGACGGCAGCGCCAAGGGCGGCGTGGTGCTCGGCATCGCCGACCGGCTGGGCATCCCCATCCGCTACATTGGCGTCGGCGAGGGGGTGGACGACCTGCAGCCCTTCGACGCCGAGCAGTTCGTCGACGCGCTGCTGGACCTGGGAGGCGGCCCGGCGCGGTGATCCACCTGGAGAACATCACCAAGCGCTACGGCAGCTACGATGCGCTGCAGCGGCTGACGCTGGACGTGGATGCCGGCGAGATGGTGTTCGTCACCGGCCACTCCGGCGCGGGCAAGAGCACGCTGCTGAAGCTGCTCGCGCTCATCGAGCGACCGACCCGGGGCCGCATCGTGGTCAACAACCAGGACCTCGCGAAGATAGGCCGGCGGCGCATCCCCCGTTACCGGCGGGACATCGGCATGGTGTTCCAGGACCACAAGCTACTGTTCGACCGCAACGTCTTCGACAACGTGGCGCTGCCCCTGATCATCACGGGCACCGGCACGCGCGAGATCGGCCGGCGGGTACGGGCCGCGCTGGATCAGGTAGGGCTGCTGCGCCGGGAGAAGCAGATGCCGGAGACGCTGTCGAGCGGCGAGCAGCAGCGCGTGGGCATCGCCCGCGCCATCGTCGGCCGTCCCACGCTGCTGATCGCCGACGAGCCCACGGGCAACCTGGACCCGGAACTCTCGCTGGAGATCATGCGCCTGTTCGAGCGCTTCAACGACGTGGGCGTGACGCTGATGATCGCCAGTCACGACCTGCACCTCATCGGCGGCATGGGCCGGCGCCGCATCGTGCTGGACAACGGCATGCTGGCCGGGGAGTCCGGCGACGATGAGCCGGACGGCCCGGTGTGGGTGAAGGAGACCCCGGCCGATGGCTGAGCGGGGGCCGAGCGGCGGGCTGTCGGCCTGGTTCGCCCGTCACGGCGAGACGGCCGTGGCCTCACTCGGGCGGCTGGCGCGCCAGCCGCTGTCCACGCTGCTGACGGTGCTGGTCATCGCCATCACGCTCGCGCTGCCCGCCGGCCTGCATCTGGGCGTCAAGAATGCCGCGCGCCTCTCCGGGGGCTGGGAGGGCGCCGTGGACTTCTCCGTCTATCTGCGGACGGGCACCGGCGAGGCCGACGCCCGCCGGCTCGCCGGCATCATCGAGAGCCGCGCGGACGTGGAGCGGGTGGAGTTCATCAGCGCGGCGGCGGCGCTGGACGACTTCAAGGCGGGTTCGGGCTTCGGCGACGCACTGGATGCGCTGGACGACAACCCCCTGCCCCACACTCTGGTGGTGCGTCCGGCCGTGGCAGGCAACGACGCGCTGATCGAGCTGCTGCGCGAGGAGCTGGTGAACCTGCCGGAGACCGACCTGGTGCAGCTGGATACCGCGTGGGTGCAGCGCTTCAACGCCGCGCTGGACCTGATCCGCCGCGTGATCCTGATCAGCGCGGTGCTGCTGGCCGCGGCGGTCGTCATCGTCATCGGCAACACCATCCGGCTGGACATCCAGAACCGCCGGGACGAGATCGTGGTGACGAAGCTGGTCGGCGCAAGCGCGGGCTTCATCCGCCGCCCGTTTCTCTATGCCGGCCTCTGGTACGGCATCGGCGGCGGCCTGCTCGCGCTGGCGCTGGTAGGGGTGTCGCTATGGCTCGCCGCGGACGGCGTCGCCCGCCTGGCGGGCCTGTACGGGAGCGGCTTCCGGCTGAGCGGACTCGACTGGCGCGAGAGCCTGATCGTGCTCGGCACGGGAGCCTTCCTGGGTTGGTTTGGCTCCTGGTTCGCCGCAGCCCGTCACATGCGGCGCATCGAACCGCGCTGATCGGCAGAGGCCGCCAGCGCGGCGAGCACAGTGCGGACCACGCCTTCCACTGCCTCCCGGGAAGGTCGTCCCCGGCACATCACCCGGATGCCCCAGAGGTTGTTCACCAGGAACGAGGCGGTGGCGTCGGTATCCAGACGGGGGTCGAGTTCGCCCTGCTCGCTCGCACGCCGGAGCGCCCGCCCGAACAGGGTCTCGATGCGGCGGAGACCGCCCACCAGCTCTCCCTGCACGTCGGCGTCGTGACGGGAATACTCGAGCATGGCGTTGACCATGAGACAGCCCCGGTGGCCGGAATCCTCCAGGGTCTCGTCCACGAGGCGCAGGAAGAAGCGCCGGATCGCCTCCAGCGGGGAGTCGGCCTCGCGCAGGGAATCCTCCAGCCGCTCGGCCGAGCCGGCCTGATAGCTCTTCAGGACCTCCAGAAAAACGCCTTTCTTGCTGCCGAAGGCCGCATACAGACTGCCGGGCTTGAGCCCGGTGGCCTGGACCAGGTCGCTCACGGAGGTGGCGCCGTAGCCCCGCTGCCAGAAGACCTCGGTAGCGCGCTCTATGACTTCCGCACGGTCGAAAGATGGTGGTCGTGGCATGGTGCTCCGCCCCTCAAACCCCTTGCAGTCAATAGGTTAGCCGTTCTTGAATAATTATTCAACAATGTGCTATCCTGTTGCACGTGAGATGGCGCCGGTGGGCAGCACGGCCCACCGCATCCGGCGGCCGGATGAAGGCGAATAATCGCTTGCGGGCCGCAGGAACGGCGCCGGTGGTTTAGCACTCTATAGATGTGAGTGCTAATATTTTCGAATCAAGCCCCGACCAGCAAAGGCAGGGAAGAGGAATATGACGACAGCATTGGCTCGCAGAGAACAGGAAATGATGCTCGCCGGTCCGGTGGGCAGCCTCGACGCCTATATCCAGGCGGTGGGGTCCGTGCCCGTGCTCAGCAAGGACGAGGAGCAGAGCCTGGCGCGCCGGTTCCGTGACGAGGAAGACCTGGACGCCGCCCGCTCGCTGGTGCTTGCGCACCTGCGCTTCGTGGTGCATATCGCGAAGGGCTACATGGGCTACGGCCTCGCCCTCAGCGACCTGATCCAGGAAGGCAACGTCGGCCTCATGAAGGCCGTCAAGCGCTTCGATCCCGACGTGGGCGTGCGCCTGGTGTCCTTCGCCGTGCACTGGATCCGCGCCGAGATCCACGAGTTCGTGCTGCGCAACTGGCGGGTGGTCAAGGTGGCCACCACCAAGGCCCAGCGCAAGCTCTTCTTCAACCTGCGCCGCTCCAAGAAGAACCTCGCCTGGCTCTCGCCGGAGGAGACCGAAGCGGTGGCCGAAGACCTCGGCGTCAGCACCGCCGAGGTGACCGAGATGGAGAAACGGCTGGCCGCCCGCGACAGCGCGTTCGACCTGCCGGTGGACGACGAGGAGGCCTACACCCCGGCCCACTACCTGCCGAGCCCGGACGCCGACCCGGCGGTGCTCGTGGAAGGCGAGGACTGGGAGGAGGAGACCTCGGGCCGTCTCGTGGAGGCCCTGAACGCGCTGGACGAGCGCAGCCGGCACATCCTGGAGAGCCGCTGGCTGAGCGAAGACAAGATGACCCTGCAGGATCTCGCGGACCACTACGGCGTCTCCGCCGAGCGCATCCGCCAGATCGAGAGTGCGGCCATCAAGAAGCTGAAGGCGCGCATGGGGGTGTAAGCCCCCGCGGAGCCGCGGCGGCTCGAGCAACGGAAACGACGACGGCGCCTGCGGGCGCCGTCTTCTTTCGGGGGCCTTTCAGTGCGGGTCAGCTGTAGCGCCGCTGCCGGTACTCGACCCAGCCGCCTTCCTCCAGGCCGCGCGGGTCGTGGTGGGTCCAGTGCACCGTACCGCCCAGGTCGCTCCACTCGTAGATGCCGCGGAAGCCGATGCGGTCGGCCATGCCCAGGGGCACCCGGGGCGCCACCTCCAGGTTGTGGGCAATCAGCAGCGACTGGCCCGCCGGGGTCCTGACCACGAAACGCTGGTGCGGGCCTTTCTCGTCGTCGTCGGCGAGCAGCCGCACCACGCGGCCGGTGCCTTCCACCCACTCGTCGCTCGCGCGCTTGTCGAAGGGCCGCTCCGCCGCGGCAGCGGAACGGCCCTTCCCCGTTTTGCCGCGCCCCTTGCTGCGCCGTCCGCCCGTCACTCCGTCAGGAGGTGACCGGCACCAGGGTCAGCTCCACGCGCCGGTTCGACTGGCGACCTGCCGCCGTGGAGTTATCCGCCACGGGACGGCTCTCGCCCATGCCGACGGTGATGATGCGCCGGCTCATCACGCCCTGGGACTCGAGGAAACGCGCCACCGAGTCGGCCCGGCGCTCGGACAGCCGCTGGTTGTACTCCTCGCTGCCCGTGCTGTCCGTGTGGCCGGCGACCTCGACCACGGTCTTCTCGTACTTGTCGAGCACCCTGGCGACGGAGTTCAGCACGTCGAAGAAGGCAGGATTCAGGTCGGCGCTGTCATGGGCGAAGGTGACGTTACCCGGCATGTTCAGCGTGATGTTCTCGCCCATGCGGGTGACGCTGACGCCGGTGCCCTCCAGTTCCGCCCGCAGCTCCGCTTCCTGGCGGTCCATGTAATAACCGACCGAGCCGCCGGCCAGCGCCCCGATCCCGGCGCCGATCAGCGCCCGCTGGCGGCGCTCAACGGCGTCGTCCCCGGAGATGAGTCCGATGACCGCGCCGGCCGCCGCGCCGATGGCCGCGCCCTTGGTGGCGCCGGCCGTCTTCTCTTCACGGGTGTAGGGGTCGAGCGTCGTGCAGGCGCCCAGCGTGAAGGTCGTCATCGTGACGGCTGCCAGCACCAGCAGTTTCCTGGATTCCATGGTTGAACCTCTCTTTGGTTGTCCTGCGGGGATGCGGTCCCCGGATGTCGCTCCCCGGCACGCCGGAGTCTCCGACACTGGCACAGTATACGCGCTCAACCTGAACGCCGGATTAATCCGGCGGGCGGCAGGCGCCATGTAGAATGCGCCGCAGGAGGAGACACCCATGCGTACGGCCGACTTCTGGCTGGATCGTTATTCCCGGCATCACCGTCACCGACTCAATCGTGTTCTGCACGCCGTCGCCGTGCCGCTCGCAGTACTCGGGCTGACCGGCCTGCTGTGGGCCCTGCCCGTTCCGGCGGCCTTTACCGAGATCTCCCCGGCACTGAACTGGGGCACCGCATTTCTGCTCGCGGCGGTGGTTTACTACTTCATCCTCTCCATCCCGCTGGCCATCGGACTGCTGCCCTTCGTGCTGGCAATCACCGGCGTCCTGGGACGGCTGGACGGACTGTCGGTGGACGGATTCTCGCCGGCGCTCTGGCAGAGCTCCCTCACTCTTCTCCTGGCCGCTTTGGTGCTGCAGGCCCTGGGGCATCTGCGGGAGAGCGGCCGGCTGCGGGTGCTCGAGGATTTGCACTACCTGATGATCGGTCCGGTCTGGATGATGGCAGGCGCCTTCCGCCGCCTGCGTATACCTTACTGAGACGGCGGCGCCTCGGGCCGCCGCCGCCGTTATCGTTGGTATAATTGCCTCCTGTCGCGGAGCGCCGCCGCTTCGCCCGTTCGAACCGCACACCAGGAGGCCCGGCAGTGGCCAGCACACAACCCCTCAGCTCCGGCACGAAATCCCGCGGGCTCGACCCCCTCGACCTCTGCGACCTCGACGCCGAACTCGGCGACGAGGAGCGCATGGTGCGCGACTCCGTGGCCCGCTTCGTCGACGACCGCGTGCTGCCGATCATGCGCGAGTGCTTCGAAAAGCACGTCTTCCCCCGCGATCTGGTCCCGGAGATCGCCGCCCTCGGCCTGCTGGGCAGCACCATCGACGGTTACGGCTGCGCCGGCCTGAACGGCGTCTCCTACGGGTTGATCTGCCAGCAGCTCGAGCGCGGCGACAGCGGCCTGAGAAGCTTCGTCTCCGTGCAGTCCAGTCTGGTGATGTACCCCATCCACGCCTACGGCAGCGAGGAGCAGAAGGAACGCTGGCTGCCGGCGCTCGCCTCCGCCGAGGCCATCGGCTGCTTCGGCCTCACCGAGCCCCACGGCGGCTCGGACCCAGGGAACATGAAGACCCATGCCCGGCGGGACGGCGACGACTGGGTGCTGAACGGCGCGAAGATGTGGATCACCAACGCACCCATCGCCGACGTGGCGCTGGTCTGGGCGATGACGCCGGAAGGCGTCCGGGGTTTCCTGGTGGAGACCGATGCGCCCGGCTTCGAGACCCAGGAGATCCACGACAAGTTCTCCCTGCGCGCGTCGGTGACCGGCGCGCTGTTCCTGGACGACGTCAGGGTGCCGGCCTCCGCCATGCTGCCCGGCGTCAAGGGACTGAAAGGGCCGCTGTCCTGCCTCACCCAGGCACGCTACGGCATCACCTGGGGCGCCATCGGCGCCGCCCAGGCCTGCCTGGCGGAGGTACTCGCCTACACCGCCGAGCGCGAGATGTTCGGCCGTCCGCTGAACCATACGCAGACCATCCAGATCCGCATGGCCGACATGGCCCGGCGCATCACCACGGCCCAGCTGCTGTCGCTCAGGCTCGGGCGGCTGAAGGACGCCGGTCGGCTGCAGCCGAGCCAGGTATCGCTGGCCAAGTGGAACAACGTGCGCATGGCGCTGGACGTCGCCCGGGACGCCCGCGACATCCTCGGCGGCAGCGGCATCAGCGCCGAGTACGTGCCCATCCGCCACATGCTGAACCTCGAGAGCGTGATCACCTACGAGGGTACTGAAACCGTGCACCAGCTGGTGATCGGCAAGGAACTCACCGGCGTCAATGCCTTCTGACCGCCGCCCGCCGGGCGGCGTCCCGGCGATCCCGGTGGGTACAGTGACGCCGTGACGGCCGCCGCCAGCCAGCCGCGGCCGGCGACCCACGGTGACGTCTGGCGCATCGCCGCCCCGCTGATCCTCTCGAACGTCTCGGTGCCGCTGCTCGGCATGGTGGACACCGCCGTCATGGGCCACCTGGACGAGCCCTGGTATCTCGGCGCGGTGGCGGTGGGCGCCACCATCTTCAGCTTCCTCTACACCGGCGTGAACTTCCTGCGCATGGGCACCACCGGACTGGCGGCCCAGGCCTGCGGCGCCCGGGACGGCGACGGCGTGCGCACCAGCATCGGCCAGGCCGTCATCGTCGCGCTGGCCATCGCCGTTCTCCTGATCGCGCTGCAGCAACCGGCCGGCACGCTCGCGCTGGCGCTGCTCGGACCCGGACCCGAGGTGTCGGAGTACGCGCGCCTGTATTTCGACGTGCGCATCTGGAGCGCGCCGGCGACGCTTGCCAATTACGCGATCGTGGGCTGGTTCATCGGCCTGCAGAACGCCCGGGTGCCGCTTGCGATCGTGCTGGTGATCAATCTCACCAACATCGTGCTCGACCTGGTCTTCGTGGTGGGCCTCGGCATGAAGACGGAGGGCGTGGCGCTGGCCTCGGTGGTGGCGGAGTTCACGGGCCTGGCCGTGGGCCTCGCCTTCGTCGCCCGGGAGCTGAAGCGCTGGCCCGGCAGCTTCGACCGTACCGCCCTCACCCGCATCCGCCGCTACGGCCCGTTCTTCTCGGTGAACGGCAACCTGTTCCTGCGCACGATGGCGCTGATGTTCGCGCTGGGCTTCCTCACCGCGCGCAGCGCGCGGCTGGGCGACGTGCTGCTGGCCGCCAACGCCATCCTGCTGAACCTGCAGTACCTCCTCTCCTATGCGCTGGACGGCCTGGCCCATGCGGCGGAAGCCCTGGTGGGCAAGGCCATGGGCGAGCGCAGCCGGGAGAACCTGCGCCGGGCCGTGCGCCTCAGCCTGGTCTGGTCGCTGGCCGTAGCCGTGGTCTTCTCCCTGTTCTACGCGCTCGCCGGCCCCGCCATCATCCGCCTGCTGACCGAACTGCCCGAGGTGGTGCGGGCGGCCCTGACCTACCTGCCCTGGATAGTGGCCTCGCCGCTGGTTTCGGTCTGGAGCTTCCTCTACGACGGCGTGTTCGTCGGCGCGACCCGGGCGCGGGAGATGCGCAATATCATGATGCTGTCCGCCTTCGGCGTGTTCGTGCCGGTCTGGTTTCTCACCCAGCCCTGGGGCAATCACGGCCTGTGGTTCGCGTTCATCGCCTTCATGGGCGCACGGGGCATCGGCATGCACTGGTATTACCGCCGCCTGATCCGCCGCCCCTGGCCCACTCCCGCGCGCTACGGCGAGGGGCGCCGGTCTGCCTAGCCGGCGCGGTTGCCGTGGCCGGCGTTCCGCTCCGCGGGGGCGGGCATGTCGGCCTGCTGCCGCGCCACCTCCCGCACCGCCCAGCGCCAGGCACCGAAGCCGCAGATCACGTTGGCCGCCGCATAGGCAGCGAATATGCCGGGGTAGCCGGCGAGCGCCGAGCCCGCCCACGCCAGCGGCAGGTAGAGCACCACCATGCGCATGACGGATACCACCACGGCGGGCAGCGGTCGGCCGATGCCGTTGAACGAGGCGTTCATGACCATGACCATGCCGGCGGTGCCGTAACTCACCGGCACGATCAGGAAATAGGTGGCGGCCACCGTCACCACCCGCGGCTCGTCGCTGAACAGCGCCGCCAGCGGCCGGCCGAACACCGCCAGCACCAGCGCCAGGACCAGCCCCAGGCCGAGACAGAAGCGGGTGCACAGCGACAGCGCCTCGAAGATGCGCTCCGGCTTGCGAGCCGAGAGATTCTGGCCCACCACCGGCCCGATGATCGCCGACATGGCGAAGAAGGTGATGAGCATCATGCCCTCCACCCGGCTGGCCACACCGAAGCCCGCCACCACTTCCGGACCGTATTCGGCGAGCATCGCCGTCACCACGCCAATGCTCACGGGGATGATGGTGTTGGTGCCCGCCGCCGGCAGGCCGACGTGCAGGATGCGCCGCCACGAGGCGCCGACGGCGGCCGCCCCGGGCCAGTCCAGGGTCAGCAGCCGGAGGCGGAAATGCAGCACCCAGACGGCGCCGACGAAGGCCGCGGCGCGCCCGATCAGCCCGGCCACCGCGGCGCCGGTGAGCTCCAGCCGGGGGAAGGGGCCGAGGCCGAAGATCAGCAGCGGGTCCAGCACCGCATTCAGCAGTGCCGAGGCGATCATCAGCATGCCGGGGATGCGCGCATCGCCGGTGGCGCGCAGCGAGGCCATCCCCACCATCGGCACCACCACGAACACCATGCCGGCATACCAGACCAGCATGTAGTCCCGGATCATCGGGATCATGTCGGGGGGCGCGCCCAGCAGGCGGAACAGGGGCTCGATGGTGAACGCGCCGATAAGCGCCAGCACCAGCGTGATCAGGAAGGCGAGCACGAGGGCATCGGTGGCGATGCGGCGGGCCTGCGCGGCGTCGTGGGCGCCGATGGCCCGGGCCAGCACGGAGGAGGTGCCGGCGCCGAGTCCGATAGCCACCGAGGTGAGGGTGAAGACCACCGGGAACGTGAACGCGATGGCGGCCAGCGGGTCCGTCCCGAGCTGACCCACGAACCAGGTATCGACGAGGTAGACCCCCATGGTGGCAGAGATGCCGATCATCATGGGCAGCGTCATCGCAACCAGGTGGCGGCCGACCGGGCCTTCGGTGAGCTTCGCTGTCTGCTGCGTCATGAGGTGGTCGCCACGGCGTGCCTCCGGGGGCGGCTACTGTAACCGATGGGGGCCCGGCGGACAGCGGCGGGCGCCTGCGCTCGGCGGCCGGCGGCGGCCACTATCGCCTGCTATCGGCGCTCACCGGCGGCTGTTATCCTCCCGCCTCCCGAAACGCCGAGAAGTCCGTGAAGATCGAACTGAACCGCCGCATCCGCCGTGACGCCGACACCGTACGCGCAGCGGTCACCGATGCGGAAGCGCTGGCCGAATGGCAGCCGACGCTGAAGTCCCTGCGCGTCGTCTCCGGCCGCCGCGGTGAGGCCGGCAGCGTCTCGGAGCTGGTGTACGACGAGAACGGCCGGGAGGTGCGGCTGGAGGAGACGGTCACCGACACCCGCGACCCGGAGCTGCTCGAGCTGACCTACCGGGGCGGGCAGGCCGTGAGCCGCCTGCGGCACTGGTTCGCCAGCCCCGCCCCGGACGAGACCGTGTGGACGGTGGACTGCGACGTGCGCTTCCACGGTCTCTGGCGGCGGCTGCTGGCACCGCTCCTGAAGGGCTCGGTGCGCCGGCGCATCGACGGCGACATGGCGCGGCTGCAGCAACTCCTCGAGGAGGGGGCATCCCCATGACCTGGAAACGCCTCACGTCGCGCACGGTGTTCGACAACGACTGGATCACCGTGCTGGAAGACGACGTCGTCAACCCGAACGGCGGACGCAACCGCTACGGCCACGTCCACTTCAAGAACCGGGCCATCGGCATCGTGCCGCTGTCGGCGGACGGCGATACCTGGCTGGTGGGCCAGCAGCGCTACACTCTCGGCGAGTGGTCCTGGGAGATTCCCATGGGAGGCTGCAGCGGCGAGGATCCGCTGGAGGCGGCGAAGCGCGAACTCCGCGAGGAGACCGGACTGACCGCCGGGCACTGGCAGGAGGTCATGCGCCTGCATACCAGCAACTCCATCACCGACGAATCCGGCTTCGTGTTCCTGGCGGAGGACCTCACCGCCGGCGAGCCCGCCTTCGACGAGACCGAGAAGCTCGCCATCCGCCGGCTGCCGCTCGGCGACGCCGTGCGCATGGTGCTGGCCGGCGGGATCACGGATGCGATCAGCGCGGCCGGGCTGCTGCGGGTATGGCTCGGCCGCCAGCCGGCCGCTCTGCCGTGACCAGGTAGCGCAGAGGACCGCCGGAGCGCGCCGCGTCGAAGGGGTAGCAGGTCACCAGCGTCAGCCGGTCGGCCGCATCGTCCAGACCAATGCCGTCGCTGCGCGCATCCAGTACCGCAGTACCCGTCACCCGGTAGTGCAGCCGGCGGCCGTCGCCGGTCTCGAGCTCCAGTTCGTCACCGGCCTCCAGCTCCGCCAGGAAACGGAAGTGGGTGTCGCGGTGCCCGACCAGCACGGTGTTGCCGGGCGCGCCGGGCGCGGCGCTGGCCTGCAGGTGGCCGGGGCCGAAGGCCAGCGTGCGTCCGCTGCCGCCGGAGAGTACGACGAGATCCACCATGCCGCCGATCGCCCGCAGGCGTGCGACCGGCCAGGTATCCGCCCAGGGCCAGGGGCGCACGGCCTCTGTTCCCGCCCGGGTCTCCTCCCAGGCTTCCCGCAGCAGGCTCTGGGCCGCCCAGGCTTTCAGCGGCAGCCAGGCACCGGCAGCCAGCTGCCACAGACCGATGGCGAGGACGGCGGCCACAATGATCCGCTCAGGCCGCATGGCAGCGCCGGACGTCCTGCACCCGCAGGCCGACCAGCAGGGCGAGGCCGAGCAGCAGGCAGACCAGCCCGACGAGGCGCCGGCCGGGTGCCTCCGTGCCGGTGGCGGGCAGGCCGAAGACGGCCGCGGTCTGGCCCCGGGGCAGCAGGGAGGGCACGCGGCCCTCGCGCAGTTCCGCGCCGGCGGGCCGGGCCGGGCTGCGGTCGACGGCCACCAGGCTGGTGTGCTTGCTGACGAGGTGATGCGCCAGGGCGGTGCGGACGACCTCCGCGCGAATCTGCTCCGCCGGCGCCCCGGCCCGCCGGGCATCCTCCAGCGACTCGATCCGCGCCCGAGCCCAGAGCTTGCCGACACCGGGATAGGCCCGGGCCTCGTCCAACACCAGCTGGCGCATCCAGTAGCCGTTCCCCTGTCGGCCGCTCACCGTCACCACCGAACCCGCCGGCGGGGGCCGGTCGAAGCGGGCGCTCACCATCAGCGGCTCGCCGTGGTAGAGGTCGGGCACCGGCGCCGGATAGGTCTCGGCCTCGAAGGCGGTCGGCCACTCCACCGTGATGTCCGTGAGCGCGGGCCGTTCCAGCCGGCGGAACAACCGCTCCATGCGCCCGGCCACCTCGCCGGCCTCACCGATAGCGAGCGCCGAGCCGCGGCCGGCCTCGGCCGCCTTGCGCATGAACCACCGGTTGGGCGCCGACCCGATGGCCACCGTGAACAAGCGCGAGTCGCCCAGCCGCGCCCTGATCAGCTCGAGCAGCGCCGTCTCGTTGCCCACACTGCCGTCGGTGATGAATACGATCTGGCGCAACCGGCCGCTGCCGGTGCCCCGCAGGGCAGACGCGAGCGCCGGTTCCATCTCGGTACCGCCTTCCGCCGCCAGCCCGGCCACCAGCGCGAGAGCCTCTTCCCGCCGGGCACGGTCCCCGGGGACCGGCACCGGGAAGAACGCGCGGGTGCGGGTGTTGAACTCGATCACGTTGAACCGGTCATCCGGGCGCAGCCGCGACAGGGCCAGCGCCAGGGCAGACTTCGCCTGGGCGAGAGAGGCCCCGTGCATGGAGCCCGAGGTGTCGACCACGAACACGAGCTCCCGGGGCGGACGGTAACCGCGGCCGGAAGCCTCGCCGTGGGGCGGCTGGAAGAACAGCAGCCAGGTGTCGTCGCCCGCCTCGCCGGCGCCGCGGAAGAGCGTGGCGGCGGGCATCGTGCCGGGCAGCGGACGCCACGCGATCTCGAGGTCGCGGTCCATGGCCACGTCCCGGCCCTCGAAGGCGATGCGCCAGGCGCGGCCTTCCCGGTGCACCTGGAGGTCGTGGTACCGGCCGGTGACGGCCGCCAGTTCCAGCCCGGCATCGATGACGCCCTCCAGCGTGACCCGGTGGCCGTCGGAATGCGTCGCGAAGGGCGGGGTGATGGCGGCGGCATCCGGCACCGGGTCGGTGCCGGATGCCCGGTCGTCCGGGCGCCGGCCCGGGATATAGCGGGGTGTCAGGGTTAGCGGCAGATGCAGGCTGTACTCGCCGTCGTCGTAGTCCACGGTCTGCTGCCAGGCGATCTCCACCGCCACGGTCTCGCCCGGCCCCACGTTGGCCAGCCGGGTGGTGAACAGGTTCGGGCGCTGGCGGTCCACCAGCACGCTGCGCCGACCCTCGTCCCGGGCCTCCCGGTAGCGGCGCTCGGCCTCCGCCTTCTCCCGGATCTCGCCCTCGATCACCGTCGTGCCATAGCGCATCCTGAGTTCGTCGACGGCGGCGCCGGCGGGCAGCGGGAAGGTGTAGACGCCCTCCACCCAGCCGTCCCGGTCGTTGCGGAAGCGCTGCGTGAGCCGCACCCGCGCCACCGGTCCGCTCACCTCCAGCGCGACCGCCGAAGACAGGTGAGGCGCGGCGCTCGACCGACCGCCGCCCTGCCACTCCAGGGGCGACGCCACGGCGGCCGCGGCCACCAGGAACAGGAGGGCGAGCGCCAGCGCGGTCGCCACGGCCCTGGCCAGCATGCCTGCCAGCGCCGCGGCCATTGCCGCCGCCATGGCGCCCGTCATTGCCGTCGGCGCGGCGCCCGGCGCCGATTCCGCCGCCCGCTCCGTCCGCAGCTCCGGTCCGTCTCCGTCCGAGCGCATCATCAGCCTGCCTCCTCGCAATCCGTGTCTGCATCCCATGGCATCGATTGCAGCAGGGCATCGGGGCGCCGGCGGGTCAGCGCCGTGACACATCGCGGACGGAATGTGGCAAATTGTGGCGTTACCCCTGTGCTTCCCCGCTGCCCGCCTCTTGTCAGCCGTTGTCAGTCTTACGGAGCCGCCTGTGAAGAGACGCATTGCCATCGTCGAGGACGAGCACGCCATCCGCGAGAACTACGCGGCCGCCTTCCGCCGCGAGGGCTACGAGGTGGAAGGCTGGGCCGACCGCCATTCGGCGCTGGACTCCTTCCACGCCCGGCTGCCGGACCTGGTCATCATCGACGTGAACCTGGCCGACGACGTCGAGGGAGGTTTCGAGCTGTGCCGCGAGCTGCGGGGGATGTCGGCGACCGTACCGATCCTCTTCCTTACGGCCCGGGACAGCGAGCTGGACGCCATATCGGGCCTTCGCCTCGGCGCCGACGACTACCTCACCAAGGATATCGGCCTGCCTCACCTGCTCGCCCGGGTGGCGGCGCTGTTCCGCCGGCTGGAGGCTGTGAGCGGCAGCGGCGGCGAAACCGTCATTCGCCGTGGCGAGCTGGAGATCGACGTCGACCGCATGGCGGTGCGCTGGCGGAGCGAGCCGGTGCCCCTTACTCTCACCGAGTTCTGGCTGGTGCATGCGCTGGCACGCTATCCCGGCCACGTACGCAACCGCCAGCAGCTCATGGATGCGGCCAGCGTGGTGCTGGACGACAACACGATCACGTCCCACGTGAAGCGCATCCGGCGGAAGTTCCAGTCGCTGGACCCGGAGTTCGCCGCCATCGACACGGTCTACGGCGTGGGCTACCGCTGGCTGGCCGACTAGGTTCGGCAGGCGATCCGGCGTGGGCCTCCGCTCCCAGCTCGCCCTCATCGGGCTGATCACCCTGACCCTGCCCTGGGCCGGCTGCCAGTATCTGCGCGAGACCGAGGACGCCCTGCGACAGGGCCAGCAGACGATGCTGCTGGACACCGGCCGGAGCCTGGCCGCACTGCTCGCCGACCGGCCGGCCCTGTTCCCGGAAGCGGCCGACGTGCCCGGCGCCCGCACCCTCTACGCCCACCCGGTGGCCGGCACGCCGGTGCTGGACGGTTTCGCCGACGACTGGATCATCCCCGGCGGTGCCGAGCCCGTCTCCGTCGGCTCGGCAGCGACGTTACTCGCAGGTGCCAACGCGCGGCACCTGTTCGTCTTCGTGGACGTGAGCGCGCCCGGCGACGCGGCGGGCAAGTACATCGATCTGGCGCTGGAGCCCGGCGCCCCGCCCTGGCGTTTCGCCCCGGTCGCACCCGGGCCGCTCACGGCCACGCGGGGCGCTGGCGTGAGCACGGACGCGGACGGCTCGCGCCTGCAGGCCTGGTGGACGCCCACCACCGACGGCTTCAACCTGGAGGCGCGGGTGCCCCGGGAGATGGTGGGCGAGCGGCTGGGCGTACGCATACTCGATGCCGAGGGCCGGCGCCTGATTGCCGCCACTCACGAGACGGCCACGCCGGGGCGCCTGGCGGCGCCGTCCGCCGCCCTGGGCGAGGTCCTGCGGAACTACGCCCGGCCGGGGCTGGCGCTGACCGTGGCCGACGCCGCGGGCTGGCGCCTGGCGGAGGCCGGCGGCGTGGCCACCGACCGCCGGGCGGAGGACCCCACCACCGCCACCCGCCTGTACCGCGGCCTGCTGGGCGAGACCGCGCCGCCGCTGCCGCGGGAACCGGCCACCGGCCGTGTCACGCTGCCCTGGGCCGAGGCCGCCCTGACTGGCACGCCGCAGAGCGTGTGGCGGCGGTCACCGGACAGCGGCCAGGCGGTGGTCAGCGCCGCCACGCCGGTGCGCCACGACGGCCGTGTGATCGGCGCGGTGGTGATGAAGGAGTCGAGCGCGGCCATCCTCACGCTGACCAACCGGGCGCTGGCCCGGCTGACCTCGCTGACCCTGATCGCCACGCTGGCGGTGGCCGCGGCGCTGCTCGGTTACGCCACCTGGCTGTCGCTGCGTATCAGCCGGCTCAGCCGCGCCGCCGACCGGGCCATCGGCGCCGGCGGCCAGATCCGGGCGGGACTGCCCAGCGCCTCGGCCGGCGATGAGCTCGGCGACCTCTCACGCAGCTTCTCCCGGCTGCTGGGCCGGGTGCAGGAGACGAACGAGTACCTGCGCACGCTGGGGGCCAGGCTCTCCCACGAGTTGCGCACCCCGCTCGCGGTGGTGACCTCGTCGCTGGACAACCTGGAGGGCGTGGGGCTCACGCCGGAGCAGCAGGACTACGCCGGGCGCGCCCGGGAGGGATCCCGCCGCCTGCAGGCCATCCTGAACGCGATGAGCGAGGCGAGCCGCACGGAGCAGGCGGTGACGGCTGCCGAGGCGGAGCGCTTCGATCTCGCCGAAGTGGCCGCCTCGGCCGCCGAGGGCTACGCGCTGGCCTACCCGGAGCGGGAGTTCC
>CAZRSA010000042.1:3974-20195 GCA_964602525.1 uncultured Woeseiaceae bacterium | reverse complement strand
ACGACAGAGGGTTGACAGGAATCCCTTCATAGAAGGAGGGCCTTCAGGCCCGATTACTCCCTCCCCACGCCCTCTTTTATGGCCGCCCTGCGGTGGCATCCGTCTTGCTCCCGACAAAAGGTCGGGGCGACGGATACCCCCGCATGACGCCCGCGACTGCGGCGGCATGAAGGGGCTGCCAGTCAGCAGCGCCTGCTGACTGGTGCCAGGCCTCTCGGCTTCGGGCCCGTCAGCGGGAGGGTAAGGGTGGCGGGGTCGTCCGGGCCGACTGGAGCCAGGACGGCGGGAAGGAGGCCTGGCCGAAGCGAAGGAGGACAGGACGTCCGGCTGAGCGTCCCCGACACCCTTACCCACCCGATGGCGGGCCAACGCGAATAGAATCGCGGATCGGGGCTGAAGCCCCTCCTACAACGGGGGCAGCGCGTCGCGGAATTCGGGGGAGCCGTAGCGGGCCAGATGTTGCTGCACCGCTCCGGTGGAGCGGCGGGCGGCCCTGGGGCCGCGGCGCATCAGGGCGGCGCGGAACGCCGGGCTCGTGGCCAGGTGGAAACGAAGTTCGTCGCCGTAGCGGGCCAGGTAGGCCGCCATGTCCGCATCGCCGCCCGCGAGGCGGGCCAGCGCTGCCGCGACGTCGTCGACGCCCCGATCCGGGAAATAGCGTGCGAGTTCGGGCGGGGCGTTGATGCCGGGGGCGGAGGGTGGCTGCGGCTGCACCGCAGACGGGCCGCGGCGGGGCAGGGCGGCCGTGACCAGACCTGCGGCATCCAGGATGCCGGCGCCGTGCCGGCCGGTGTTCCAGCCCGGCGGACGCCGCGCGCCGGGGCCGGTCAGGAGCTGGCGGAAGACGGCCGGCAGGGCGGCGCCGGGATAGCGCCGGCGCAGGCGGTCGCGGCCGTGGCGGGTCAGCCAGAGCGCGGCCGCGCCCGCCACGGTGGCGACCGCGTACGAGGTACCGCTGCTGCGTGCCTCGGTGTAGCGGATGCCGGATTCGGCCAGCGCGCGCCATACGTCCTGGCCCGGTGCCGCGATGTCCACTTCGTCCCCCGCGGCGCTGTGGCGCCAGATGCCGTCGCGGCAGTTGCTGGCGGCTACCGCGACGACGCCGGGTATGCGCGCCGGATGCACGACCCACGGCCAGACGTTACCGGCCGCGGCGAGGCCGATGATGCCGTTCGCCGCGGCGGCGCCGAGCATCTGCTCCAGGCTGCGGCTGGCGAACGGCCCGCCCAGGCTCATGGACAGGATGTCGCAGTCGATGCCGATGGCATGGTCTATGGCCAGGGCGAGGCGGCGGAAGGAGAAATGCACCACCCCGGAGGAAACGCGCAGGGGCACCAGCGTCGTGGCCGGCGCGGCGCCGCTCACCCCGCTGCCGCGATCGTCCCCTTCGTCATCGTCATCCTCGTGGCCCCGTGCGCTCATGATGACGCTGGCGGTGGCGGTGCCGTGCCCCGGGCTGCGTCCGCGCAGCGGATCGCGGGGATCGCGGCGGCCGGCCTCGAAGTCGTAGCCCAGCCCGACGGCCAGTCGCCGGGGGTCGCGGATCTCCGGGTGCGCCGTGTAGCCGGTGTCGGGGTGGGCGACGACGATGCCGCCGCCCGGTGGCCCGTTCACCAGCGTGAAGGCCTCGGGCAGGCGTGCATTGTCGAGACTCCACTCCGGTGCGGCGGAGCAGGGCAGCGGCCGGCTTCGGGCGCCGCCGCGGGGTCCCCTGCGGCCGACCCGGGCCGGATCCGGGTCGTGCCCCGGCTGAATGACCGCGGCTTCCGCCCAGACGACGTCCGGGTGGGCGTCGACGCGGCGTGCCAGGTCCCACACGCCGCGCACGAGGGGCTGCAGCGACGGCCGCCGGCGCAGGGCCTGGCAGAGGCCGCCGGAATGCGCCAGGCGCTCCACGGCCCAGTCTCCCGGCAGCGTCTCGGCGATCACCCGCCGCGCCTTGCGCGTGGCCACGGCTGCGCTCAACCCCGGGTCTACGGCCAGCATCAGCCCTTCGCTGCGCGGCGTGAGGCCCGCGTCGGCCGTGGGCGGCAGCCGGATGACCGTCTCCTTCATGCTCATCTCCTTCGGCCGGAATTCGTCGTGCCATAATGACGCTTTTTGCACGGAAACCAGCGATGAAATCCTATCCCGAATCCACGCGCCCGTCCGGCTTCGTGGGCCGCTTGGCGGCGACCGCCCTGATTCTAGTCTCCGTCCTCGGTCTCGCCGCGTGCGGGGGCGAAGCACCGCCGGAGGAGACGGTGACGGCGGAGACGGGCATGCGCGAGCAGCCGGTTGCGGAGCCGCGGCCCGATGCCGGGGCGGTCGCCGAACGGGTGGCCGATTATGCCCCGTTTACGCTGACCGCCGACCTGGGTGACCTCGGCGACGACCAGCGCAGGATGATCGGCCTGCTGATCGACGCCTCGAAGATCATGGACGACCTGTTCTGGCGCCAGGCCTGGGGTGACGGCCACGAGGAGTGGCTGGCGGATCTGCCGGCAGGCCCGGTGCGCGAGTTCGCCCGGATCAACTACGGACCCTGGGACCGGCTGGCCGACGACCGGCCCTTCGTCGAGGGCGTCCGGCCGAAGCCGGCGGGCGCCAATTTCTATCCGCCCGACATGACGGCGGAGGAATTCGAGGCCTGGGAACAGTCGGGCAAGCACGGCCTGTACTCGCTGGTGCGCCGTGATGCGGCGAACGAACTCGAACTGGTGCCCTACCACGAGGTGTATGCCGAGGAACTGGGACGCGCCGCCGAACTGCTGCGCGAGGCCGCCACGCTGGCAGAGGACGAGGGCTTCGCCCGCTACCTGGGTCTGCGCGCCGATGCGCTGGTCACCGACGACTACCAACCGAGCGACATGGCCTGGCTCGACATGAAGACCAACCGCATCGACGTGGTGATCGGCGCCATCGAGACCTACGAGGACCAGCTGTTCGGCTACCGGGCGGCCTACGAGTCGTTCGTGCTGCTGAAGGACATGGCCTGGTCCGACCGGCTGTCGCGTTTCACCGCCTTCCTGCCGGAGCTTCAGCGCGGCCTGCCCGTGCCGGAGCGCTACAAGGCGGAGGAGCCGGGCCGTGATTCCGACCTGAACGCCTACGACGCTCTCTACTATGCGGGTGATGCGAACGCGGGCGCGAAGACCATCGCCATCAACCTGCCGAACGACGAGGAGGTGCAACTCGCGAAGGGTACCCGGCGGTTGCAGCTGAAGAACGCGATGCGCGCGAAGTTCGAGAAGATCATGCAGCCCATCGCAGAGGTGCTGATCGTGGAGGAGCAGCGGGGTCACGTCACCTTCGACGCCTTCTTCGCCAACACCATGTTCCACGAGGTCGCCCACGGCCTCGGCATCAAGAACACGGTGGACGGCTCCGGCACGGTGCGCGCGGCGCTGAAGGACGTGGCCTCCAGCATCGAGGAAGGCAAGGCCGATGTGCTGGGCCTGTACATGATCACCGAGCTGCACGAGCGCGGCGAACTCGGCGACGTCGACCTCATGGACTACTACACCACCTTCCTCGCCGGCATATTCCGCTCGGTGCGCTTCGGTGCCTCCAGCGCACACGGCCGGGCGAACATGGTCCGCTTCAACTTCTTCGCCGACGAGGGCGCGTTTACCGCCGACGAGTCCACCGGCCGCTACCGGGTGGACTTCGAGGCCATGCAGGCCGCCATCAGGAAACTCTCGGCGAAGATCCTGACGCTCCAGGGCGACGGTGACTACGAGGGCGCGAAGACGTTCACGGCTAGCCTGGGCGTGATCCGGCCGGAGCTGGCCGATGCGCTCGCCCGGGTGAATGCGGCCGACATCCCGGTGGATGTGCGTTTCGAGCAGGGCGCGCGAGTGCTCGGCCTCTGACCGGCAGGCGCCCCATCCCGGGGCAGCCGCGGCCCGGTGCTGCGCCGGTGTGGTGCAGAACGGGCCTGCGGGATGCCACCCGGCCCCGGTCGGGACGCGGCACGGTTATTGCATCGCCATGGTCAGAGCCATCAGCCTGACACATTCATCTGCCATATTCCGGCGTCCGTGGCCGGGTCGCAGGGGGCGACGGCCATCAACCGACAAGGAGCGTGCGACATGCCTGTCATTCAGCGGGGACTCCAGTTCTGGAAATGTGCCGAGGAGCTCTTCCTCGACTATCTCAACGAGCGCTGCGGCAGCAGGGCGAACCTGACCTACATCCCCTCCGGTGACGAGGCACCGGTGCTGGTTGCCAGTTACCTGGAATATCCGGCCGCCGATCATCTGACCGCCTTCACCGTGGGGATGTCGAGCGTAGTGCCCGCCTCCGGCGACGAGAAGGCGGACCGCCCCGAGCTGATGATCTCGGTGAAGAGTTCCAACGCAGCGTGGGCGCGGGCCATCGGCGTGATCGCCGAGAAGTACCGGGGCAGGAGCGTCTTCGACGTGGGCGATACCGTCTCGGTCAGCGACGAGATCAGCCGCTCCAGCCCGATGCGTGCGTTCCTCGTGCACAACCCCTCGCTGTTCGGCCTGGCCGGCGAACGCCTGCAGGTGGAGGAGCGCAGCATCCGCGTGCTGCAGCTCTACCCGGTTCACGACTCCGAGGTGGAACTGATCCGCAAGCACGGCTACCAGGCGTTCATCGACAGCCGCCCCGACCTCGGCGACGTGCGCCGGCCGCCCCAAAGCGTGGCGAGCGTGGAGGCCCACGCACTGAAAGCCGGCTGATCTGCTCAGGTGGTGCGCACGTGCCCGTCGGCGCGGGCCGACAGCGCACGGATGACCAGTGCGCAGGCCACCGAGAGCAGGCCGAGCACCAGCAGGAAGACTGCCAGCGTCACCGGCGAGTCGTTGTCCAGCACGGAGACGAACTGCACCAGGAGTGCGCCGACGGTCTGTTGCATGAAGCCCAGCAGGCTGGAGGCGGTGCCGGCCCGGCGGGGCGACTGCCGCACGGCGCCGGTCTGGGCGTTCGGCGCGGCGAGCCCGCTCGAGTAGGTCACGATGGTCATGGGCAGGAACAGCGCCATGGGCACCCACCAGCCGGCGCCGGTGAGGCCGGCCATCGCAAGAGTGCCGGCGGCTGCGATCAGGCTGCCGCGCAGTATCATCCCGTCGACGCCGAGGCGGCTGGAGTAGCGCGTGGAGGTGAGGTTGCCCAGCGTGTAGCCGCCCGCGAGCAGCAGAAACCAGAAGCCGTACTCCTGCGCGGGCCGGCCCATCACCGATTCCATCAGGTACGGGGCGGTGGAGATGAACACGTAGAACATGCCTACCGACAGCACGGCCTGGAAGCTGTAGGCGTGGAATAGCGGTTTGCCGACCAGCCGCCGGACGCCCCGGGCCAGGGACTCCCGCTCCGCCTCCTCGTCCTCTTCGGGCAGCGTCTCGGGCAGCCAGCGCAGCACGGCGAGGGTGACCAACAGCCCGAGCACGCTCACCACCAGGAACAGGCTGCGCCAGCCGAACCAGTCGGTGAGGTAGCCGCCCGCCAGCGGTGCCAGCGTCGGTGCCACCACCATGACCATCACCAGGGTGGCCAGCCGGCCGGCCATCTCGTCGGTGCCATAGATATCACTGAGTATGGCGCGGGCGATGACCAGGCCGGCGGCGCCGCCCACGGCCTGGACCATGCGTGCCCCGATCAGCCAGTGGATGTCCGGCGCCAGGTAACAGGCGATGCTGCCGGCGAAGCAGAGTACGAGCCCCGCGATCAGTGCGGGCCGCCGGCCCCAGCGGTCGGCCAGCGGGCCGTACAGCAGCTGCGCCGGGCCGATGGCGAAGACGAAGGCGCTGAAGGTCAGCTGGGTCAGCGCCAGGGAGGTGCCGAAATCCCCCTGCACCGCCGGCAGCGCCGGCAGGCAGATCTGCATGGCGAACGGTCCCATGGCGGTGGCCGCCGCCAGCAGTACGATCAGCTTGCGCGGGCCGATGTCGCTCACTGTCCCGGGGTTGTCGGGCCGCCGCCTGCCGACGGCGGCAGGCCGGCGGTCAGCCGTGGCCGATCATGCGCAGGAATTCCGCGCGGCTGCGGGCGTCTTCCCGGATGGTCCCCAGCATCTGGCTCGTGACCATCGAGACGCCCGTCTTGTGGATGCCGCGGGTGGTCATGCACTGGTGTTCGGCCTCGATCACCACGCCGACGCCCTTCGGCTTCAGCACGTCCTGGATGGTGTTGGCGATCTGGGCCGTCATCTTCTCCTGCACCTGGAAGCGCCGGGCGAATGCCTCGACCACCCGGGCGAGCTTGCTGATGCCCACCACCTTGTTGGTGGGCAGGTAGCCCACGTGGGCCCGGCCGATGATGGGTGCCATGTGGTGCTCGCAGTGGGATTCGAACGTGATGTCGCGCAGCACGATCATCTCGTCGTAGCCCTCCACCTCCTCGAAAGTGCGTTTCAGGAAGCGAACCGGGTCTACCCGATAGCCGGAGAACCAGTCTTCGTAGGCGCGCGCCACCCGCGCAGGCGTATCGACGAGGCCTTCGCGATCCGGGTCCTCGCCGGCCCACAGCAGCAGCGTGCGTATGGCCTCCTCCGCCTGGCGGCGGCCAGGCCTGCGTTTCGCCTTCTTCTTCGCGCCGGTCTTTTTCGTCGCCAATGTCCTCTTCTCCCTTTGAGTGCGGGCGCCATACTACCGGAACGGGCGCACCGGCGGCATCCGGCGCCGCATCCGGCGTGCTCGACAGATCGAATACATTCACAACGCACCTGAACCTGGAGCCAACGTGAAGAAACTACTGGCCGCGCTGCTCTGTGCCTCCCTCGCCGGATGCGCCAGCACGCCCGAGGACCCGATCCACGTGGTGGACGAGGTGGATCTGCCCCGTTTCATGGGCGACTGGTACGTGGTCGCTCACATCCCCACGTTCATCGAGGACGAGGCATACAACGCCATCGAGTCCTACGAGCTGAACGACGACGGCACCATCGCGACCACCTTCCGGTTCCGTAACGGCGGCTTCGATGGTCCGGTGAAGGTCTACACGCCCACCGGTTTCGTCCGCGACGACCCGAGCAACGCGGTCTGGGGCATGCAGTTCATCTGGCCGTTCAAGGCGGAGTTCCTGGTGGTATGGCTGGACGAGGGCTACGACACCACGGTCATCGGCCGCAACAAGCGCGACTACGTTTGGATCATGGCCCGCGAGCCGGAGATACCGGAAGCGAAATACCGCCGCATCCTGTCCTTCCTGGAGGACGAGGGCTACGACCTGTCCGAGCTGCGGGAAGTCCCCCAGCGCTGGCCGGAGACCAACGCCGCCGACTGACCCGTCCACCCGCCCGCGGCCGCGCTAAGATGACGGTTCGTCTTAGCGGGGGATGGGGCATGCACCGGCTTTCCTACTACAGCCACCGTCGTGAGCTGGGCGTCCGCGTGGCGGCCGGCGGAGCAGCGCTGCGAGGGGCGCTGCAGGAGCCGGCGGCCCGGACGCAGCGTCTGTTCGGCGGGTTTCCGGATATCCCGCTCTATGTCACCCGGCCCGCCGCGGGCGCGCCGCTGGCGGTGCCCACCGAGACCGTGGTCGTGGAGGGCGGCGATGCCGCCGAAGTGGACCGGGCCTGCCGCCGGTTGTCGCTGGAGGTGGTCCGCGAGGGCCGCGCCGGCCGGATACTGCTGCGGGCGGTCTGCGATGCCGCCGGCATCGGACGCCTGCGCCATGCCGCCGAGGCCGCCCGGCGGCTCTACCGCCGGGGCAACGTGGCCGTGGCCCACCCGAACTTCCTGCGCCTGTTCCGTCCGCCGTCGGTCTCCCCCGGTGCGGGCCACGCGCTGGCAGACGGTCAGTGGGCGCTGGCGAACTACGGCGAGGTGGGCCTCGCCGGGGCCGACGTGGGCGCCGAGGCTGCCTGGGCCATCACCCGGGGCCGGCGCGGCATCCGCGTTGCGGTTCTGGACGACGGCGTTGATCTCGCCCACACCTACCTCCGTCCGGCGGCCGCCGCCGAGCGGGACTTCGTCGCCGACGACTGCTTCGGGCGGCCCGCCGACGACGACGCCCACGGCACCGCGGTGGCCGGCATCCTGTGCGCCGACGGACCGCAGGCCACCGGACTGGCGCCGGGCATCTCGCTGGTGGCCGCCCGCATCGCCCGGGGCGGCAGCCACGGCTACTGGCTGTCCGACGATTTTGACACGGCGGAGGCCATCGACTGGTGCGCGAGGGAGGCGCGTGCGGACATCGTGAACCTCTCCTGGGGCGGGGGACCGCCGGCGGACGCCATCACCCGGGCGCTGGAGCGGGCCGCCGCGTCGGGCCGCGGCGGCCGCGGCTGCCTGCTGGTGGCGGCGGCCGGCAACAGCCAGTCGGCGCTGGACTATCCGGCCGCGCTGCCCGGGGTGCTGGCGGTGGGGGCCTCGAATCCCTGGGACCGGCGCAAGACGCGGCGTTCCCGGGACGGGGAACACTGGTGGGGCAGCAGCCACGGCGACAATCTCGCCCTGCTGGCCCCCGGCGTCTCGATCCTCACCACCGACCTGCAGGGCCGGCGCGGCTTCTCACCCACCCTGGTCTACGATGCCTTCAGCGGCACCTCCGCCGCCGCGCCGTTCGTCTCCGCAGCGGCCGCGCTGGTGTTGTCGCGGTATCCGCAACTGACGGCGGCGCGCCTGCGCCGGGTGCTGGAGGAGAGTGCGTCGCCGCTCGACGGCGGACGCCGCTCCACCCACGGCCACGGCCGGCTGGATGCGGCCGCGGCGCTGCGTCTGGCGGGGGCGGCCGCCCGGGCGTCCTGACCGGCTCAGCCGGCCGTGGCGAGGCCGGTCGGGCAGCTCACCCCGGTGCCGCCCAGGCCGCAATAGCCGCCGGGGTTCTTCGCCAGGTACTGCTGGTGGTAGTCCTCCGCGTAGTAGAACGGGCCGGCATCCGCGATCTCCGTGGTAATGGCACCGTGGCCCGCCTCCGCCAGCACCCGCGCATAGGCCTCCCGCGAGGCCCTCGCCGCGGCTTTCTGACCGTCGTCGAAGACGTAGATGGCCGAGCGGTACTGGGTGCCCACGTCGTTGCCCTGGCGCATGCCCTGGGTCGGGTCGTGGGACTCCCAGAACACCCGCAGCAGCTCCTCGTAGCCGATCTTTCCTGGGTCGTAGACCACCAGCACCGCCTCGGTGTGGCCGGTCATGCCGCTGCACACCTCCCGGTAGTCCGGGTTGGGGGTGTGGCCGCCCGCATAGCCCACCGCCGTCGTGTAGACGCCGGGCTGCTGCCAGAAGCGGCGCTCGGCGCCCCAGAAGCAGCCCAGGCCGAATACGGCCTGCTCGAGGCCCTCCGGGAAAGGCGGCCGGAGCGGCGCGTCGAGCACGAAGTGGCGCTCGGGCACGGGCATGGGTGTGTCGCGGCCGGGCAGGGCCTCGTCCGCGGATGGCAGTGACGTTTTCTTCTTCAGACCGAACATGATTCTCTCCTCTTGCCGGCCGGTGGATATGTGGCCGGTGCCGTACCGGTCAAGGGCCGGCGCCGACGGTTGCTGTACGGTTATTCGGCGATGCCGGCATCGATGATGCGCACCTGGTACTGATCCGGCGAAGTGAACGGCCCGAGGCCGGTGTCCAGCCGCACGCTCCGGCCCGCCTCCAGCACGCCGGAGACCCGTCGACGGGTCTCGGCGACAGTACCCGAGCCGGTCAGGTAACGGATGGCGATGACCACGTCCCGGACGCCGATGCGGGTGGGGTTATCCACCTGCACGAGCAGGCGGCCGCGCTCGCCGAGCGCACTCCGGCTGCGCAGATAGGCCTCCGGGTTCTGGCCCAGGTCGAGGCGCATCAGCGACGCCTGGGCGCGCTGCCCGACCTGGCCGCGCTCGCCGCTGGCTTTCTGGTAGTACTCCACCGCCCGGGCCCGGTTGCCGGCGCGCCGCTCGATGTTGCCGAGGGCCAGATAGGCCGGCGCGGTGGGCAGCAGCTCGAGGCTGGCGGCCAGGTCGCGGCGGGCCTCGGCGTCGTCGCCGAGGCGCTCGGCGGCCAGGCCGCGCTTCAGGTAGTAGTAGAAGAACCCGTCGTTGCGCTCCAGTGCGAGGGTGTACTCGCTGCGGGCGCGGCCGTAGTCCTCGTTCAGCAGGTAGACGTCGCCGCGCAGCGCATAGAAATTGGCCTCCCGGGGCTCGATGCGGATCGCCTCTTCGGCGCGCGCGAGGGCGACGTCCCGCCTGTCCTCGGCCAGTGCCTTGCGACCGGCGTCGTAGGCCTCGTAGGCGGGCAGCGCGTTGCGCGTGGTGGTCAGCATCTCCCGGTAGCGCTCCGCGCCGGTCTCGCCGCCGGGTGGCAGGCTGGCGGCCGTCTCCCGGTTCGCCTCCACGCGCGCCGTCGACGGCGGGTGGCTCGCGAACAGGCCGCTCAGCCAGTCGCTGCGGCGCTGCTCACTGAGCCGCACGAAGGTCTCCTGCAGGTCCACGGCGCCCCGGGGGTCGTAGCCGGCGCGGGACATGTAGCGCATGCCGTAAAGATCGGACTCCAGTTCGGCGCCGCGGCTGTAGCGCTGGCTGATCAGCTGGGAGGCGATCGACGCCGAAGCGGTGGCCAGGCGCCCGTAGTCGCTGTCGCTGGTGGCCACCGCTGTCGCCAGCACGGCGCCCTGCAGCACCATGGCCCGCTCCATCGCGTCCGCGGAATGGCCCGCCGCGGCATGGACGATCTCGTGGCCCAGCACGGCGGCCAGTTCGGCCTCGGATTCGAGTTCGGTCAGCAGGCCCCTGTTGATGGCGATCTTGCCGCCCGGCAGCGCCCAGGCGTTCGGCACCGAGTTGTTCAGCACGTGGAACTCGTAGGGCAGCGGCCGGTCGCTGACCGCGGCGAGCCGCTGGCCGACCTGCTGGACGTAGTCCTCCAGCGCCGGGTCCAGCACGTAGTCGCCGCCCTGGGACTGGCGCATGGGCAGATAATTCTGCTCGCCGAGGGCGACTTCCTGGGCCTCGGAGACGAGCCGGACCTCGCGCTCGCCCGTGACCGGGTTGACCGCACAGCCGGTCGCCAGCACCGCGAGCAGTATCAGGGACAGGCGCGCTGCGCGGCGGCCGGCACGCGCCGTCCGGCAACGGGCGAGACGGGCGGTGGCGGCGGCGGGTCTCATGGCGGCAGGATAACCGAACTCTCGGGCCGTGTGCCGGTCACCGGCGCCTCCTCAGCGTGCCACCAGCCGCTGGCCGCCCCGGGGCTGCTCCGTGACGCCGTCCCGGTGGGCGAAACGCACCGGCAGCGACTGGGTGCGGCCCCATTCGTCCGCCCGGTAGACCGCGAAATGCAGGTGCGGCATGGTCGTGTGCCCCGTGTTGCCCGACAGCCCGATGAGCTCGCCCGCGGCCACCCGTTCGCCGGTCTCCACCAGCACGCCGTCGCGCTGCAGGTGGTAGTACTCGCCCGTGGTCCCGTCGTCGTGCAGGACCACGATGTAGTTGGCGTACCGCCCGCAGCCATCCTCCCAGCAGCCGATGTCGTGGGCGTCTTCCACCCGCGCCACGACGCCGCCCCGGGCGGCGTGCACCGGCGTGCCTTCCGGCATGTCGAAATCCACCGCATAGTGCTCCAGGCCCGTGTGGCTGAAACTCGAGCCATAGCCCTGCAGCACGGCGTAGCTCTCGCCACTGGCCCAGGGCAGCCGATACAGGTAGCTGTCGTCGTGGCGTGCGTTCCGGTCGCCCACCGTCCAGTCGTACCAGTAGCTGTAGCGGTAACGCGAACCGCCCTCGGCAGGCAGGCGCAGCAACTCGGTCAGGTCGCCGCCGTGCAGCGTCCGGGTTACCGTGCGGGCAGCGGGTGCCAGGCCCTCGCCGCGCACCCTTACCGTGAGGGTCAGCGGGAAGTCGCTGAGATTTCGCCCGGAGAGCACCACGCCCGCCGGCGATTCCCGCACCTGCACGCAGATCCACTCACCGTCGCAGTCGCCGGCGCCGGCGGTCGCGGCGGCGAGCAACAGCAATGCGGCGGCGAGGGGCTTCATCGGAGACTTCGACCTCCATTCGTGCCGACGGTTCGGCCGGCACCACCGGGCCATGATACCGCCGCCCGCGGGTCGGATTCGCCGCCGGAGTGCAGTATCCTTACCGGTTGCCGCCGCGCGGCACAGCAGTCCAGCGAGGAGTGACCATGAGCGACCAGACCCCCTATGACCTTGTAATCAAGGACGTGCGCGTGGTGCGCCCGAACCGCACCCGGGTGGATGCCCTGGACGTGGCGATTCGCGACGGCAGGTTCGCGCATCTGGCGCCCGGCATCGACGCCTCCGCCGCCCGCGAGGTCGTCGATGGCGGCAACCTGCTCGCCTTCCCCGGCGTCGTGGACGCCCACATGCACACCGGCATCTACTCGCCGCTGGACGAGGACGCCGTCACCGAGAGCCGGGCCGCGGCCATGGGCGGCGTGACGAGCAGCCTGAACTACATGCGCACGGGGCAGTACTATCTGAACAAGAGCGGGCCCTACCGCGAGTTCTTCCCCGAGGTGCTCGACCTGTCCGAGGGCCGCTTCTACGTGGACTACGCCTACCACCTCGCACCGATGATGCGCGAGCACATCGAGGAGATCGATTACCTGGTGGACACCCACGGGGTCACCTCCTTCAAGATCTTCATGTTCTACGGCGGCTACGGCCTGCACGGGCGCTCCTCCTCCCAGGCCGATTTCCTGATGATCGGCGAGGACGAGAAGTACGATATCGCGCACTTCGAGTTCGTCATGCGGGGCATCCGCCGGGCGATGGAGCGCTATCCGGAGAAGGCCGACCAGATCAGCCTCAGCCTGCATTGCGAGACGGCCGAGATCATGGCCGCCTACACGAAGATGGTCGAAAGCGAGGGCAAGCTCACCGGCCTGCACGCCTACAATGCATCGCGGCCGCCGCACTCGGAGGGGCTCGCGATCTTCATCGCCTCCTACCTCGCCCACGAGACGCAGCTGCCGAACATCAACCTGCTGCACCTGAGCTCACGCAAGGCGGTGGAGGCGGCGCTGAAGATGGCCGAGGCCTTCCCCCACATCAGCTTTGGCCGCGAGGTGACCATCGGCCACCTGGTGCTGGACGTGGATTCGCCCTGCGGCAAGTACGCCAAGGTGAACCCGCCGATCCGTCCGCGCGAGGATGTCGAGTACCTGTGGGAGCAGCTGCTGGACGGCAAGCTCGACTGGGTGGTCAGCGACCACGCCTGCTGCAAGGAGGAATTCAAGGTGAGCCAGGAGAACCCGGACGACATCTTCCTGGCCAAGTCCGGTTTCGGCGGCACCGAGTACCTGCTGCCCGGGCTGATCACCGAGGGCGCGCGGCGCGGCATGTCCTACAACCACATGGCGGAACTCACCAGTTTCAACCCGGCGCGGCGCTACGGCCTGAACCGCAAGGGCGACATCGCCGTGGGCCTGGACGCCGATCTGGTGCTGGTCGACCCGAACGACACCTACACGGTCCACGCTGAGGAATCGGCATCACAGCAGGGCTACTCCCCCTTCGAGGGCGTGGAGCTGACGGCGCGGGTGAAGAGCACGTATCTGCGCGGCCGGCGCGTGTACCACGAAGGCGAAGTGGTCGGCGAGCCTGCCGGCCGCTTCCTGAGCCGGCCTTACTGAGCCTCGTCCGCCCGCCGCGACGACCGTGTCCCTGTCGTGCCCCCCTTAGGCAGACCCGGGCCGCTGCACTGGGCGGGCCTGGCGGGCCTCGTGGCCATTTGGGGTTCGTCCTACCTGGCCATGGAGATCGCGCTGACCGCGTTCAGCCCGCTCGCGATCACCACAGGGCGCATCGTGCTGGCCGCCGCCACGCTGTGGAGTGCCATGCGGCTGGCCGGGTTGCGGCTGCCGGCCGACCGGGGCTCCTGGGCCTTCTTCGTCCTGCTGTCGGTCATCGGCAACTGCCTGCCCTTCTTCCTCATCAGCTGGGGGCAGCAGAGCGTGCCGTCCGGGCTTGCCGGCATCGCCATGGCCGTGACGCCGCTGGCGGTGATCCTGCTCGCCCACTTCCTGCTGCCCGACGAGCCGTTGACGCCCGGGCGCGTCGCCGGCTTTCTGGCCGGTTTCGCGGGCGTCGCCCTGCTGGTGGGTCCGGAGTTCCTGCTGGGCGAACGCACCGCCGATGGTTCCCTGGTGGGGCTGTTGTCGGTGCTGGGCGGCGCCCTGTGCTACGCCACCACCGCCGTGATCACCCGGCTGGGCCCGTCCCACCACCCGCTGGTGATGTCCACGGCGGTGACCATCGCCGGCAGCCTCATCCTGCTGCCGCTGTACTTCGCGGTGGACGGCGGCGTGCTGCAGGATTTCGCCCTGCCGCCGGGCCCGCTCGCCGCCGTGGCGGCGCTGGGCATGTTGTCCACGGGCTTCGCTGCGGTGATCTTCTTCTTCCTGGTCACCCAGGCGGGAGCGGGTTTCCTGACGATGCAGAGTTTCCTGGTGCCGCCCTGGGCGGTGATCACCGGCGCGCTGGTGCTGGATGAGCGGCTGCAGCCGGGCGCCTATGCCGCCATGATCCTGATCCTGGCCGGACTCGGCATCGCCCGGCGCTTCGACCGGGCGGCGCCTCAGACAGGGGGGGAGGGGCCCGTTAACAGGCCCTAGTCCGTCGGCTCCGCTTCGGCGGCGGGCTCCGCCTCGGCGGCATCGACAGCGCGCTTCGCCTCCGCAGGCTGCTCGCGTTCCTCCATGGCGGCCGCGATCTCGTCCGGCAGGCGATCGGCTATGTAGGAGTAACGGTGGCGCAACGTCTGGCCCGGCGTCGAGACCGGCTGACTGTCCACGTAGCGGGGCCGGTAGACCAGCCGGCGCACCGCTCGCTTGACCTCGGCATCCATGAGGCCGGGCGGTTCGGATTCGATGACCGTGATGTCCTCCGTGCGGCCGCGGGTGTTCACGGTGAAATCCGCCACGACGACGCCCTGATCGAAATCCCGGCCCCGGTACACCGGGTTGACCACCGGGTTGGTTTCCTCGTCGACGTAGGCTGGCGCCCGGGCGGGGCGGATCATCACCGGCCGGTCGAAGCGCCGGTCGCGTATGGCCGCCAGACTCTCGTTGCTGCTCAGCAGTTCCCAGGCGCGCCGGTACGCGCGCCGCGCCTTCTGTGCCTCGCCACGCAGGGTGTGGTAGTTGCCGGTGTCGATGAGGCTGTCGGCGACCAGCGAGGGCGTGCTCTCGGGATGGTTCTCCGCGATCTCCAGCGCACGGCGCAGCGCCCACTCTCCCCGGTTGGTCACCGCGGGCTCGATGTCGTAGAGATAAGTCCGAGCAAGGCCGTTGAGGGGCGGGATCAGACGCAGGTCGTCTTCTCCGTACTCGGCCTCTATGACGTCGATGGCCTGGTTCCACACGTCGCGCTCCCGACCGAACAGGCCGAGCCGGTGCAGCCAGCGGGCGCGGCGCTGCAGCGCGGGCAGGATATCCGCGCTGTCCTCGCCGAAGCGGCGGGCGTAGAGCTGATAGGAGAGATCCTGAATCTCGCTGGCCTCCTCCAGATCCTGGAGTCGCACGAAGGATTCCGCCAGCGCGTCCAGGAGGTCCACCTGGTCCAGGTTCTGGGGACCCGAATTCACGTGGGTGAGGTGCACCGCCCGGTCGTAGACGAGGATCGCCTCGTCCGGACGGCCGGCGTCGAGATAGGCATTACCCAGGCCGCGCAGCGGGTTGACGAGGTGCTTGCTCAGACGGCTCTCCACCCGCTCGACGATGTCGATGGCCGCCTCGTAGTTCTGCACCGCGGCCTCGTACTCGCCGTTCTTCTGCTGCGCGATGGCGAGATTGGTCAGCGCACGGGCCGTCTGCAGGTTATCCCGGCCGTTCGCCTCGATGGAGAGTACGACCACCCGCTTGCCGGCCTCGATGGCGCTGGTATAGCGGCCACTGTCGTACAGCCGCCGATAGGTCCGGAAGGCGCGGTCCAGCTCGCCGTTCGGACCCGTGGCCTCGTCTTCCGGTTCGGCCGCGGTGATGGGGAGGCTCTCTGCGTCCCCGGCCTCCGGCATCGCGTCGGCTGCATCGGCGGCAGGCATGACCATCGCCATAACCATCGCGACCAGCATGGCCAGGAGCAGTGTCGGCAGGACCGTTGCCGCGACCGGCGGCGAAGTCGTGTCAGAGCGGCGGTTTTCTCTCATGGCGGGCGTCATAGCACTGGATTATGGACGGAGCGGCGTCCCGGTCAAAGCTCTGTAGACCGGTGAAGGCGGCGACAGTTCGGCGCGGCATGATGACGGCTGAGAAACGGCCGCGTGACAGCGGAACCCCCGCGGCCCGGCATTGCGTTTACAGTGCCGGAACCCAAGCAACCGGAGAGAGTACCGTGGCGAAG
>CAZRSA010000042.1:0-3874 GCA_964602525.1 uncultured Woeseiaceae bacterium | reverse complement strand
GCATTGCGTTTACAGTGCCGGAACCCAAGCAACCGGAGAGAGTACCGTGGCGAAGACCATCATCCCGTTCCTCTGCCTGCTCGCCGCCGGCCTGGCGGCTGCCGCCGACTCGTCGACGAGTCTCACCATCTACAGCCAGGCCCGGCCGGGCGCCGTCTCGCCGGACCTCTACCGGCCGCTGCCCGGACGGGGCGGGTGGTCGGGCCCGTCGGTGCCCGGTTACGCGATCGTCCGCCAGGACCGCACCGTGGGCCTGGCCCGCGGGCGCGGGACTCTGGAGTTTACGGATGTGGCCGCGCTGATCGATCCCACGACGGTGCGCTTCCGTTCGCTGACCGACCCGGACGGTACCCGGGTGCTGGAGCAGGACTTCCGCTTCGATCTGGTCAGCACCGATCGGTTGCTGGAGCGCTATCTCGACCGTCCCGTCACCGTCCATCGCGGCGTGGGCAGCGAATCAGAGGTGCTTACCGGCACGCTCATGAGCACCACGGGCGGTTTGGTACTCGGCATGCCCGACGGCACGGTCGAGGTGGTCAGCCACTACCAGCGGGTGGGCTTCCCGGAGCTGCCCGGCGGCCTGATCACCCGGCCGACGCTGATCTGGGACGTTCTCAGCGAGCGCGCGGGTACGCACCGCACCCGGGTGGCGTACGAGACCGCCGGCATCACCTGGTGGGCCGACTACAACCTCACCTGGCACGAGGGCGATGACGCCAATTCGGGCACGCTGGACGTCAACGCCTGGGCCAGCATCGTGAACCAGTCCGGCGCGAGCTACGAGGACGCCCGCCTGAAGCTGATCGCGGGCGACGTGCAGCGCAGTCAGGCACGCGGCTACCAGCAGCGGGTGCGCACCGAGGCGCTGGCCATGGCGATGGCGGACACGGCGGGTTTCGAGCAGAAGGCTTTCTTCGAATTTCACCTGTACACGCTGGGCCGGTCCACGACGCTGCCGGACCGCTCCACCAAGCAGCTGGAACTCTTCCCGGCGGCCGCGGGCGTGCCGGCGCGCAAGGTGCTGGTGTACCAGGGACTCGGCGGCTACGCCGGCTATGGCCAGCCCCGCACCGAGCGGGACTATGGTGTCGCCTCCAACCCGAAGGTGGACGTGTACGTGGAATTCACCAACCGCCAGGCCGACGGCCTGGGCGTGCCGCTGCCCGCCGGTCGTATCCGCGTCTCCCAGGTGGATGAGAGCGACGGCAGTCTCGAGTTCATCGGCGAGGACGTGATCGATCACACGCCCCGCAACGAGGACGTGCGCATCCGGCTCGGCTCGGCCTTCGACGTCACCGGGGAGCGGGTGCAGCGGGACTTCCGCATCGACACCCGCGCGCACTGGATCGAGGAGGACATCGAGATCACCGTGGCCAACCGCAAGGAGCAGCCCGTCGAGGTCATCGTGCAGGAGCCTCTCTACCGCTGGAGCAACTGGGAGATCCTGTCGAGCTCGGAGGCGTGGGAGAAAGCGGACGCGGGCGCGGTGCGCTTCCCGGTCACGATAGGGGCGGATGCGGAGAAGGCCGTCACCTACCGGGTACGCTATTCCTGGTAGCCCGGGAGGATGCGCGGCCGGGTGTTTGGCCGGGTAATAGGAATCGCACACCATGCGGCTATCGGCGTCATCGTTTTTTCATTTGCGTGAATAAGAATACGACGTTGAGTGTTGATTTCCTGAACCCGGCATCAACGGGAGTAGTGCGATGCCCGATCTTCTGCAGACGCGTCGTTTTCGAATACTGTTTCTCCTCTTGCTCTTCAATCCGCTGACGCTTGCTGCAGCGGAGTGCACCCAGGAGCCGACCGGTAACGGCGCAATATTCTTTCATCCCGACGGTACTTCGATGGGGCACTGGGATCTCGTCCGGATGCTCTATTACGGGCCGGACGGTTCGCTGAACTGGGACCGCATGCCCCATATTGCGCCTTATCGGGGTCACCTTCGCGATTCGCTGACCAGTACCTCCGACGGTGGTGCCTCCACTCATGCGACCGGCACCCGCGCCTGGACGACTTCGTTCGGTCGCGATCCGGAGGGCAATAAGATCCGCTCCGCCAGCGGCAGCAGCAACACCATCATGGAAGACGCCGTCGAGTGCGGTCTTGCCACGGCGCTGGTGCAGACCGGTTCGCTGGTCGAACCCGGTACGGCGGTGTTCGTCGCCAACGCTGACGATCGCTATGCCGATCGCGAGGCGATCGCGCTGGCTGTCGTCGAGTCCAACGTCGACATCCTGCTCGGCGCCGGTGAGGAGTGGCTGCTACCCGAAGGCGTCGAGGGTCGATTCGGCTCCGGCCGGCGCACGGACGGGCGCAATCTGATCGAGGAGCTGCGCGAGCGCGGCTATGAGGTGGTGTACACGGCCGAGCAAATGCAGGCGCTGCCGCCGGATGCGGAGCGGGTGTTCGGTGTGTTTAACGTCGAAGACACGTTCTACGATCAGCCGGAGGAAGCCCTGCGGGAGCAGGGGTTGGCGAACTACATCGAGAGCGCTCCGAGCGTGGCCGAGATGAGCGCGTTCGCGCTACGCCGTGTCCAGGCGGCTGCGGAAGGCTTTCTGGTGGTAATCGAGGAGGAGGGCAGCGACAATCTCTGCAACAACATGAATGCCTCCGGCTGCCTGGAGGCGATGAAGCGAGCCGACGACGCCATCGGGACGATCCTCGATTTCATCGAGGAGAATCCGGATACGTTCGTGATTACGACCAGTGACAGCAATGCCGGCGGCATCCAGGTCAGCGACATGCCCGCGGCCGATACGCCGGTGCCGGCCGTCCAGCCCGGCAGCGGTGCGGCGCTGGACGGTGTGCACGGGACCGCAAGCATGCCGTTCGTATCGGCGCCGGACCGGAGCGGGAAAACCCACCCGTTCGCCGTCGTCTGGGCCGCCCGCGACGATCTCGGCACCGGCGTCGTGGCGCGCGGTGCCGGTCTGTACGCCGGGATGCTGGTGCCGCCGTCCGGTGTGGCCAACACCGACATCTACCGCATGCTCTACTTCACGCTGTTCGGTCGTCTCGTTCCTGGGCATGAGGCAACCGAATGACCGCTGCGCCGGCCACGACACGCCGGTCGGTCGTCCGGGACGGGTATTGTCATCGGAGCGGCGCTGTCGGCGGCGGGCGCGGGAGCCTCAGCCGGTGAGGAATGCGGCCAGCAGGCCGGCGCCGAGCAGCAGGCAGGCGCCGGCGGTGAGCTGGGTCCGGAGCCGCCGGAACCAGACCGGGTAACCGCCCGGCCACAGGGTGATGCGCTCGTAGCTGTAGATGCCGAGGAAGCCGGCGATCAGCAGCGCGATGCCGGCGCCTTGGGGCATCAGCAGAGCAAGCCAGCCGACCAGTGCCGGCACCACGCTCACGAGGATGCGCTCGCCCCGCCGCTCGCGCCGCTCGTCCAGCGCCAGTCCCCACTGCAGGGCGCCCACGAAGGAGAGGATCACCGCGCCGTAGCCGATCAGCCAGTCCAGGAACCAGGCGTCGTTGGCGCCGACCAGGATGCCGGCCACCGGCAGGGCGAACGGCACGAGTCCGGCGTAGCCCATCCACCGGGCCGGCGAGATCGCGGCGCCCGGCGGGCCGTCCGCTACCAGCGGGTGCGCCATAAGCTCGTTCTCGCCGCCGATGAATTCGCCGTCGACGAAGACGACGGGCAGCGTCGGCCAGCCGGTCCCCTGCTTCAGCCTATGGAAGCGTTCGCGCATGGCGGAGTCCCCCATCGGCATCGACTCGAAGCGATGGGGGATCTGCCGGGACTCGAGCGCCGCCCGGACGCGGCTGGTATCCGTCAGCCCCGAATGGAAGACGACGACCCGCTCCGAGGCGGCGACCGACTCGAGTTGCGGGTCGTCGAGTCTCACCTCAGCTCTTCTGC
>CAZRSA010000041.1:0-20248 GCA_964602525.1 uncultured Woeseiaceae bacterium | reverse complement strand
GGAACACCCTGAACCTGAAGCTGCACGGCATCATCCCCATCGTGGAGACCGCGCGTATCCGCAGCCTCGCCGCCGGCGAGATGCGGGTGAGCACGCGCAATCGGCTGCGTGCCGCCGCCCGCCAGGGCGAACTGAGCGCGGCGGACGCAGAGAGCCTGATCGATGCACTGGATTTCGTCGAGAAGCTGAGGCTGGAGCACCAGAGCCGCCAGATGAACGCCGGCGGCAAGCCGGACAACCACCTCTCGCCGTCGGAGCTGTCGCCGCTGGCACGCCAGAACCTGAAGGCGGCGTTCTCCCAGATCCGCACCAGCCAGGCGGCGCTGCTGAACCGATTCCACCTGGCATGAAGCTGGCCGCACTGAAGCTCAGGCGCTGGCTCGCGGGGAGGCGCGCCGGCGACGGGATGCTCGCGCGGCTGCTGTCGGCGCCGCTGCCGGCCGCCTCGTCCTCGTTCGTCGATACGGATTTCCTCTGCCTGGACATCGAGACCACAGGCGTCGATGCGCGCACCGCCGAGATGCTCAGCATCGGCTGGGTGCTGGTCTGCGGCGCGCGGGTCGAGATGGAGACCGCCGAGACCTGCATCGTGCGTCCGCCGGGAGAGGTGGGCGAGAGCGCCACGGTGCACGGACTCACCGACACCCTGTGCGAGGCCGGCGAGGACGTCCGGGCGGTGCTGCAGCGCCTGCTCGAGGTCCTCGCCGGCCGGGTGCTGGTGGTCCACTACGCCGGGCTCGACAAGGCGCTGCTCGACCGGCTGTGCCGGCAGCATTTCGGCGCGCCGCTGCTGGTGCCGGTGGTCGACACCCTGGCCCTGGAGCGCCGCGCGCAGAGCCGGCGCCACCATCTCGACGACCGGCAGTCGCTGAAGCTGAGCGCACTGCGCCGCGCGTACAACCTGCCCCATTACTCCCAGCACGATGCACTGGCGGATGCGATCGCCACCGCCGAGCTGCTGCTGGCGATGGCGGCGGCGCGGGGGACGCCGGGCGGTGTCAGGCTCCGGGAGCTGCTGTCGTGACCTGCTACCGTGGCGGATACCCGGACGGGGACGGGCGTGCTACGCCGTCGTGTCGTCGCGCCGGCCGTTCCGCCTGCGGACAGCCAGTTCCTGAATCCAGAGGATAGACGTCACGAGCAGCAGCGTTCCCATCGCTCCCGCGGCTGCCAGGAAGTAGACGTCGGTATAGACCACGGCGCTAGTCCGCCGCCGCTGCGGTGATCCGCAGCCATCTGACTCGGGCGCGGCTGTCGACCACGCAATCGCCCGTCCAGAGGACCGGGCCACCCGCCTTCGCGGTGACTTCCAGCGTGTAGCGGTAATTGCGAACCCCGGCCGATGAGCGGAAGAGTTTGCTGGTGAAGTCCTCCTCTGTGCCGTGACGGCCGGCAATTTCGTACGCGGGCGGTGTACCCTGCAGCTCGCCGATGCCCTCGATCAGACTGGCGGTGCAGGCCTCGACCGCATCGCGTTCCGTCGCACCGGCGATGGCCAGGCCAGTGCCACCGGCCGCTAAAGCGACCATCAGCATTGCTTTCGGCAAGAAACGACTCATCGGGCACCTCCTTCACGGCGGCTGTTCCAGGGACGCCATTCAGGCTATGGCGCACCCGCTGCCGCGACAAACGTTCAATTCTCGTCGGGGGATGAATGTTGCTCACTCGTCCGTATGGAAGTTCTCCAGCAGCCAGTTCTTCAGCTTCTGCACCTCCTGGCGGGCGCTCTCCTCGGGTCTGAGGACGAGGAAAAAGCTGTCACCGGTGTCGAATTCCTCCTTAAAGACACGGGTCAGACCGCCCGAATGGAACCAGGCCTTGCCGAGCGGCCAGGACACCAGCGCGATGCCGAGTCCCTTCTCGGCGGCGCGGGCGATGGCCGACATGGAGTCGAGACGGATGAGCTTGCCCGGGCGCACCCTGGGAGCGCCGACGGACTCGCTCCAGCGGTCCCACGCGGTGCGCCGGCCCTCGTGCACGATCAATGTCTGGCCGTCGAGCGGGTTGGCAGACCGCAGGTCGATCTGGCCGAGCAGCGAGGGTGCACAGGCCACGACGAAGCGGTGGGCGAACAGGCGGTGTGCCTCCAGCCCCTGCCACTGACCGTTGCCCACCAGAATCGAGATATCGGCCTCGGCGGGGTGCACGTCCATGCTGCTCGGCTGGGTCACGATGCGGATATCCGTGGCGGGGTGGTGCTCCTGGTAGGAACCGATCGCCGGCAACACCGCCTCGCTGGCGAAGAACGGCGGCAGCGACAGCCGCAGAATGCCGCGGCCATACCGGCCGCGCAGCTGGTCCGTCTCTGCTTCCAGCCGCGCGAACAGCGTGTCGAGCAGCGAGAAATAGGCCTGCCCGGCCTCGGTGAGTTCCAGTGAACGGGTCTTGCGGTCGAACAGCGTGACGCCGAGCCGACCCTCGAGCGCCCGGACCTGATGGCTGACGGCCGAGGGTGTCACGAACAGCTCTTCTGCAGCATTCTTGAAGCTGAGATGGCGAGCTGCCAGCTGAAAGGTGCGCAGATGATTCAGGGACGGCAGGCGCATGATCTTCGTGCAGGGACTCGACGCCCTCTCGTCCCGCGGCGGGGGCAGGGCAACGCCCGGATTAAGCAAAAAATATGCCAGTCGTATGCCCCGACGAATCCCCTGCCTGACCTGCCGGCAGAGGCGGGGTCCGCCTGCGATTGGTGCGTTGCAACAAATCCGTGCACCGTGGCGGTGCCGATCCGATGCCAGGGAGGACCATCTTCGCCGAACAGCGCTGCGGTGCTGCCACCGGCCCCGATTACGGCATTTCCTCTTGCTGGCGCCTTTTCCCCGCTTGCGACCTCAGGCCCCTCGGGTAAACCGTTGTGTTGCATACCCGGTCACCGAGCCGGTTTCGATGGCCGTCCGGCGGTGCTAGTCTCGAAGCGTGCCCCGCGAGCCGACCGCGCCTGTCCGCGGACCAGAACCTACAGGAGGGAGCAGGGATGCAGGATTCGTCCGACTCGACGTTCGACAGGCTCGACGACGAACTGCACAGGGCCATGACCGCCGAGGTTCCGGACCTGCGCGAGGTTCGGGAAAGACAGGATCGCCTGATCGACTACCTGTTCGAATGCGTGATCCGGCAACTGGAAGAGAATGACGAGGAGGATGCCGACGAGCCCCGGTTCCGCGTGATAGAGACCGGTTCGCCACGCGGCACCCCCCGCCGCGGAGTCTCCTCGCCCGTGAAGACCCCGGAGATGCATCGCTTCGAGGCCGCAGTTCGGGAAGTATTCGGCGATGTCCGCTCTTCCTGGACAACCTGGGAGCGGGCGTAGCCGGCCCGGCGCGGTCGCTTCTGCAGGAGGGGCGTCGGCACCGACAGGACCCTGGCAGCCGCACCACGCGCCTTCACCGCAACCGGTTCCCGCTCACCCCTCTGGCCCATGCGCACAACCCATCCGGTCCCTGACGTCAGTGTGACCCTGGTGGCACTGGCTGCGCTGTGCTGGGGGTTGTCCGGCGGGATCGCCGGCCTGCTCATGGCCGAGGGATGGGACGCCTACGTCGTGGCGTTCTACCGGGGCGCAATCGGGCTGGTGTTCGTCCTCGGCTGGCTGGCGTTACGCCCGCAGAAAAGCGGACTGGCCGACCGCCGGTTGTGGTTCTGGGCGGCCGTCGCCGGACTCGGCGTGGCCGGCAACTTCGCGTTCTATTTCATCAGTATCAGCAACGCCAGCGTTGCGGTCGCGGCGACGCTGATGTACTGCGCGCCGGTGTACGTGTACCTGATCTCGTTCGCTTTCAGGCTCGAGGCGTCCACCCCGTTCAAGTGGGGCGCCATCACGGGGGTCCTGATCGGTATCGTACTGCTGACGGGTATCTACGACGTCGAGACCGGGGGCATTTCGCCACTCGGCATCGCCGCCGGGTTACTGTCCGGACTGTGCTACGCGGCGTTCATCTTCGGCTTCAAGAATGCGTCGACACACGGCAGCCCCCAGGCGATTCTGGTGATCGCGTTCACCGCTCTCGTGGTGATCCTCGTCTGGCCGGGCGATCCCGCGCAGACCGTGGCCGCGCTTCGAGCGCCGGAGTGGCCGCTGTTCGTCGTGATCGGCGTCCTCGGCGCCGGGCTGTCGTTCTTCCTCTATGTGGTCGGCATGCGGCGTGCGAAACCCACCACGGCCTCGATCGTCGCGATGGTCGAGCCGATCACCGCCTCACTGTTCGGCGTGGTGATCCTGAGCGAAGGCCTGGCCGGTCTGCAGCTCCTGGGCATGGGCCTGATTCTCTTTACCGTTACCGCGCTCAGCGTACATTCGAACACCTGAGCTGCGCCAGGCAGCATCCCCGGCCGGTTTCACCTCAGCGCGAGGACGCCGTCAGCGCCAGCACCAGCAGCGAACTGGCGGCCAGCCAGGAGCCGACGATCCTGAGCCCGATCCGCTGCCAGGGCCTCTTGCTGAAGAAGTCGGCGACGCCGCAGGCGTAGATCAGCCACAGGTTCAGCCCGACGCCGGTGCCGGCCAGCGCGAGCAAGCGCTCGCGGCCGGCGAGTGACTCGGGTGTCGAGTCGAGGCCGAGGAAGAACCCGGCGAAGGCGCCGGCCGCCGGGTAGAGCGGCAGCGGCGCCCTGCGGCCGACGGCGGTCACGAGCCCGATCGCCAGGGTGCCGGCCAGCACGAAGCCCTGGGCCGTGGCCGTCGCCGCAGCAAACCCGCTAAGGAGCAGCCCTGCGACGCTGGCCAGGAAGAAGGCAGGCAGGGCGAGCCGGTTCTCCCTGGGACCCCGCTGACCGAGGAACAGGCCGGTGGCGAGTATCAGCAGCAGGTGCGCCGGTACCAGCAGCGGGTGTATGACACCGTTGTAGAACTCGTTCATCCCCTCCACGGGGCTGTGGGCGACGGCCTTGACCGGCAGTACGCACAGGGCCGCGACGAGGAGGAGGACGGTGGCCGGTGTCACAGCACCCCGGTCAGGAATCCGGCTCCCGCCAGGGCGATGGCTCCGCCGCCGGCGCGGATGGCCACGCGGCCGGCGCGCCACCGGGCCGCCAGGCCCAGCGCGATGCCGGAGAGGTGCAGCAGACCGGTCGAGATCACGAAACCGGCGCTGTAGGCGAGGGGATTGGCGGCGTGGGGCAGCTCCGTGCCGTGGGCGTGGCCGTGGAATACGGCGAAGACGCCGACGATGACGGCGGCCACCCACAGCGGCGGGCGTGCCGCCAGCGCCACCATGGCGCCGAGGACGAGTGCCGAGGCGCCGATCCCCGCTTCCACGGCGGGGAGGGGCACGCCGGCGACGCCCGCCGCGCCGCCCAGGGCCATGACCAGGGGGAACACCACCGGCAGCAGCCAGATGGCGGGCATGCCGAGGAAGGCGCCCCAAAGGCCGACCGCCACCATGGCGACGACGTGATCCGGCCCGAACAAGGGGTGCAGCAGGCCGCTGACGAATCCGCCCGCGAAGCCTTCCGCCTCGTGAGCGAAGGCCGCATCCGCCAGCACGAGCAGCAGGCACACTGCGGTGATGGTTCTGGTCATGGTCATGGTGCCGGTCTCCTCCTTCCTGCCCGCAGCGGCCGCGCGGCACGCCGTTACGGCGTCCGCTCGAAGAACTGGATGATAGCGCCATCCGGCGTATTCACGCCGAACAGCCGGACGGCGCCGTACGGCTCTACGGATAGTGTCCGGATCGGCGTGTCGGTCGTCCAGCCCCGCGCCTCGATCGTGGCCAGTGCCGCCTCGACGTCGTCGAGCGGGAAGCGCACGGCGAGGATGCCCAGGTTCGGTGCGTGGCAGCGCTCGGCGTAGTCGCGGCCCTCCAGCCCCATGATCTCGATCATCTCCATGCGTCCGAATTCTCCCGGTGTCGGGTAGACGATGCCGGCCCGGTAGGGGATCTCGGTGGTGAGGTTGACCGGGATACCCAGCGGCATCGGCGTGGGCTCCGCGGCCACGTAGGGCGGGCCATTGTAGAAGGTGGCGAACCCCAGCACCTCCGTGAAGAAGCGATAGGCCGCGTCCCGGTCGCGCACCATCTGCATCATGTTGAAGGGGCCGCTCATGCGTGCGAAGTCCGGGATCGCCTCCGGCAGCGCAGGGGCGAGGCGCTCGTAGCCCTGGACCTGGACGCCGTCGGGCCCGCGGTAGATCACGACGTTCAGTTTCGACGAGCCCCACTCGAGGTAGGTGATGGGGGTCTCCGTCCACCAGCCGAGGCGGATGGCGTCGTCGTAGACGGCCTGCATGTCCTTCATGCGGATCATCAGGCTGAAATAGCAGCCGGTATCCCAGGCGCGCGCACCCGGGCGCATCGGCTCCCGGCGCCCGGCGTCGTCGAAGCGCACCAGGCGGATCAGGCCGCTGTCGTAGCCCGGCGGCCCGATCAGCAGCGCCTCCCCGGAGGCCGTCTCCGGCAGGCCCCAGGCGGCGACGGCGTCCGCGCCGAGCGGGCCGCGCCACTTCACCTCGTAGCCACCGATCTCCAGGAAGAACCGTGCGGTCCGGTCGGGGTCGGTGACGCTGACGACGGCTTCCTGCCAGTTCGCGGTGGTGACTGGCGCTACGCTGCCGGCGTCGGCCGGCCCTGCGTCACTATCCCCGGCCGTCGCCGAGGACCCGAGTACCATGACTGCCGCCGCAGCGGTGCAGAGCGCAAGCCGTTTCCCCATCACCGTTCCTTCTCACCGCGCAGGACGTCATTGTACGGCCGCAGCGTTGCCGGCGGGCACCTCGAAGCATCACTGCCGGCACGGATCACCGTCCGGCGGGGGTATCGTCCATCATGCCGTCCGAGTCGGCGCCCGCGCCGTCCGGCGTCAGCGCTTCCGTCGCCGACGCTCCCGGCCCCCGTCGTCATCCCGGCCGGAGCCCCGCCGCAGCGCCGGGGCCACACCGAGCGCCACGCCGGCGACCAGCGCGGCCACCACCACGTCGGTGGAGCGCACGCCGCGGCGGCTGAGGTTCTCGCCGAGACTGCGGCCCATGCTGGACGCGAGTTCCGCGGCGGAAGGTTCCGCCTCTTCGTGCGCGGGCCTTGGCCGGCGTGGCAGCGGCCGCCGGGCGTAGCTGCCGGCGATCAGTCCTGCGACGAGCGCCAGCAGCGCGAGGATGCCGGCCGTGACCAGCGCGGCTCCCCACGCCGGCATCGCCACTCCGAGTGCCAGGAAGCCTGCAGCGACCGCGAAGCCGACCGCCGCGAGGCCGATGACCGCGCAGACCACCAGCAGGACGGCGGCGACGGCCTGATGCTGCCACCAGGTCTGCAACCGCTCGGCGGCGTGCGCCGCGAGCCTGCGGGCTCCCGTCATGAGGGTGCCGATCAACGTTTGCGGTCCAGGATCAGCCCCATGACGAAGCCGGTGCCGAAGGCCGTGAGGATGCTCGTCAAAGGGCGCTCCTCCACCTCCTTCTCGAGGGCGCCGTAGGTATCCGCCGCCCGCTTGCGCGCTTCGTCGCGGGTGTGTTTTGCGCGTTCCGCGGCCTCTTCGTAGAGGTGGCGGCCCTCGCTGACGCCGGCATCCTTCATGGTCTTGACCAGCGCCGCCATGTCCTTGCGCAGGTCGGCCATATCGGACCGCAGCTGATCGAGTTCCTTGTCGAAGTCGCTGTTCGTGTTTGCCATTTCTTCCGCCTCTCCGGTTCAGTCCGTGACTTGGTTTTCCGGGACCGTCGGCGAGGCTGCCGGGTGCGTTCGTCGTCCCAGCAGCTTCGCCAGCCCGTACTCACACCCCACTTCAGTCTATGCCCCCGGCCGGAGGCATGTATTGCGAAAACTCAATGGGCCTGGCCGGGGCGGGCCGCGGCCGGTTGCTTCCCGGGACCGCTGGCCGTAGGCTCCCCGCACCATGCCGGCCGACCCCACCGCCCCGCGCTTCCCCGACACCGTCCGCGGCGTCCTGCCGGGGCTCGCCATCGCCGTGACGGTGGCCATGGCCGCCCAGTTCGTCGCTGCCGAGTACGGCGGTCCGGTGATGCTGCTGGCGCTGCTCCTCGGCATGGCCTTCAACTTCCTCTCCGAGCCGGGCACGCGCACGGCAGCCGGCATCGAGTTCTCCTCCAGGCGGGTACTCAGGGTGGGCGTGGCACTGCTGGGCCTGCGCATCACCTTCGACGACATCGCGGCGCTGGGCACGCTGCCGCTGGTCCTGGTGGTCGCCGGCGTGGCGGGCACCATCGGCGTGGGCCTCCTGCTGGCGATGCTGCTGCGTATGAGCAAGTCGTTCGGCATACTGACCGCGGGCGCCACCGCCATCTGCGGCGCCTCGGCGGCGCTGGCCATCTCCGCCGTGCTGCCGAAGCATGCACGGCTCGAGCGCGATACGGTGTTCACGGTGGTGGCCGTGACCGGCCTCAGCACCATCGCGATGATCGTCTATCCGCTCGTCGTCTCCACCTTCGCCATGGACGACACCACCGCCGGCATCTTCCTCGGCGGCACCATTCACGACGTGGCCCAGGTGGTGGGCGCCGGCTACATGGTGTCCCAGGAGGCCGGCGACGTGGCCACGTTCACCAAATTGCTGCGGGTTTCCATGCTGGTGCCGGTGGTGTTCCTGATCCTGGCAGCTACCCACCGGCATTCGGCGAGCGCCGGCGGCACGCTGCGCTCGACCCTGCCGGTGTTCCTGGTGGTGTTCGTCGTGCTGGTCGTCGTCGGCAGCTACGGTTTGGTGCCCGAGCGCGCGCGGGACTGGTTGATCGGGCTCTCCCGGGGCTGCCTGGTCACCGCCATCGCGGCACTGGGCATGAAGACGTCGCTGAAGCAACTCGCCGCCGTCGGGCCGAAGGCCATCGGGCTGGTGATCGCCGAGACGCTCTGTCTGGCCGCCTTCTTCCTGATCGTCCTGGCGTGAACCGCCTCCGGCCGCCGTCAGCTCGGCAAGGACGGGCGGGCCGTCCTCAGGGTCGTCATCGGGGCCGACCGGCCGGCGCCGGCTCCGGGATCGGCTCGTCCAGCATCAGCGCGCGCACGTAGCGTCCCGGCGGCGAGCCGAAGGAGAGCAGCGTATCGTGGTAGCGGCGCAGGCCGAACTCCTCGCCCTCGCGTGCTTCCACCTCCCGGCGCAGGTCCGCATGCTCCTGATAGCCCACGAAGTAGGTGGAGAGCTGGGCGGAGGTAAGCTGCGCGCGGACCCACTTGCCGGCCGCCTCGCTCTCCTCCTGGAAGGCCCCTTCCACCATCAGCCGCATGGCCTCCTCGCGGGTCATGCCGTCGACGTGGATGGCCTGGTCCAGGATGGCGTTGACCACGGCGCGCAGATACCATTTCAGGTTGACGAGCCGCATCAGCGGGTCGCCGCCGAGATAGCCTTCGTCGATCATCAGCCGCTCGGCGTAGACCGCCCAGCCCTCGATGAACGGACCGGAAGCGAGCACCGAGCGCAGCACCGAAGGGTACTCGTTCGCGTGGGCCAGTTGCAGATAATGCCCCGGCATGGCCTCGTGGATGGTGAGATCCTGCAGAGAGTAGAGGTTGTACTCGCGCAGGAAGGACTCCACCTGCTCGTCGGTCCAGTCCTCCGGCAGCGGTGCCACGGCGTAGAACGTCTTCTGGCCCTTGTCCAGCGGTCCCGGCGCATCGAGATAGGCCACGGCGACGCCGCGCTGGAACTCGGGCATGACGATGATCTCGATGGGCTCGTCGGGCACCCGCACGAGATTCTTCTCCCGCACGAACGCGGTGGTCTGGGCAAGCTGGCGCCTCACCACCTCGACGATCTCGCCCCGCTCCGGCAGGGCGTCGTAGGCCACCTCCAGGGCGGAGCGGATCACCGCCTGCCTGAAGTGCTCCGACGGCGTGTCGGGGAACTGGGTGTAGGGATAGCGCTCGGCGTAGACGGCCTTCGCCACCTCGTACATCTCGCCGCGTACCCGCTGGTACTCGCGTTCCGCCCGCTCACGCACCTCGGTGCGACCCAGCGGCGAGTCCAGTGCGAAGGCAAGCTTGCGTTCGTAGAGCTCCCGGCCGAGGCGGAAATCACCGGCAGCCGCCAGGAGCAGCGTCTCCTCCAGCCAGGCCTGGTGTTCCAGGACGGCGGAGCGCGCGCCTGCAACCGCCGCCTCCAGCCGCTCGCGGGCGCCCGCATCCAGCGCGTCGGCGGCCGGCAGCACCATGGCGTCGATGGCGGTCAGCACGCCCCGGTTCTGCGCGACGGCGGTCCGCGCGTGCACCGGCGGCACCCGGGACGGCTCCAGCGTGGCGCGTACCTCCGCCAGGAAACGGGGCATGGCCTCCAGCCGGCGGGTCGCGGCCGCCAGCCGTTCTTCCACCGGCGCGAAGTCCCGCGCCATCAGGGTGTAGATCGCGCTGCCCGCGAGCCCGGTGTAGATCAGCGGGTCCCAGGCCCAGTCGCGCAGCTCCTCCAGCCGCCACAGGGCATAGCGGGCCTCGTGCTCGAGCAGGCCGGCGTCCACCTTCTCGGCGCGCGGCAGGGCCTGCCGGTCGATGGCGGCCAGCTCGGCGAGGATACCGCGGTGGAAGTCGGCCTCGGCCGCACGTGCCTCCGGCGTGATGCGGTCCAGTTTGCCGTCGAAGCGGTGATCGCCGAGCCGCGTCGCCGTGACCGGCGACAGGGCCGGCATTTCGTCGAGATAGCGGACCGCCAAGGCCTGGAAGCGCTCGCCGGCGGAATTCTCTGCCGCCGGCAGGGACGCGGCATGGGCGAGGAAGACGATGCCTGCGGCGATCAGGGCCGGTGTGTACGGGAGGCGCAGGGAGAGCACGGGTCGGCCGCCGTCAGGCGTGGCCACCGTTCTGCCGCTGCTGCTCCGCCCGGGCCGCCTGCTCCAGCAGGCTGTCGAACAGCGCCCGGGCGCTCTCCATGGGCACGGGCAGCATGCCCAGCCGGATCGAGATGGCCATGGCGAGCGCCTGCACCACGTCGCCATTGCTCACCGGCGTCTCGCCGGTCACGTACTCGCTCAGCGTGTCGAGCAGCGCCTCCAGCATGTCGCCGACCGCAGCCGGGTCGCCGGTCTCCGGGTGCAGCGGGAACTCGATGGTTCGTTCGTTGCCGTCGGCAGTCTTCAGGCTGAATGCGAGCGCGTCCATAGTGTCTCCTTGGGCGGGCGCGAGGCCCGGTTCGGTGCCTGCGCGGCTTCGGCACCCTCTCAAAAGAAAAAAACCGCTGCAACTCGGCACGAGCGGCAGCGGTCCTGTCTCCCGCCGGCGGGTGGCGGGGCGTGCGGGTCGGCGTCGATTCGCGGCGCCGGCTGATGACGGGTGAAGATCAGGGCCGCTCGACGGCCACCAGTTCGTCGATCACCTCCAGCAGGGTGTCGTAGCCACCCGCCTCCTGGCCGCCGGTACGGTACTTGCCGTTCACCACGATGGCCGGCACGCCCGTGATGCCGTAACGGCGGTTCAGGTCGGCCGCGCGGCGCAGCTTCTGGTCCACCTCGAAAGAGTTCCAGGCCTTGTCGAAGCTCTCCTCGTCGACGCCGAAGCGGGCGAAGAACTCCTTCAGGCGGCCCTCGGTGGCCAGCGTGTTGCCCCTGCCGTGATACTCGGTGAAAAAGGCCTTGTGCAGGGCCGTCCAGTCTTCCAGCGCTCCGGTGCGGGCGAGCACCTCGGCGGTGTAGAAAGCGCGTGCATGGGTCTGCAGCGTGCGGTTCCAGACGGCCGGGATGCGCACGAACACCACGTCGGCGGGGATGTCTTCGGCCCAGCCCTCGATGATCGGGTCGAACGTGGCGCAATGGCCGCAGCCGTACCAGAACACCTCGGCCACCTCGATCTTGTCGCCGCCGGTCACCGTCGGCTGGGCGGGCATCAGGCGGGAATAGTGCCTGCCCTCGGTGAACCGGGTCTCGCTCTGTTCCTTGTTGCCGCCGCTGCCGGCGAGCCGGAGCGCGCGGTCGTCCGCCGGCCCTTCGTCCCGGGCGGTCTCACCGGCGGATTCCGAGACCGGCTGCGCTTCTTCCCGGGCGGGCGCCTCGGCCACGGCCGTCCCGGCAGCGGGCGCGGTTTCTTCGGCTGCCGGGCGGTCCTGCGCCATGTCCGGCGCGGGCGCCTCGCTCTCCCGGCCGCAGGCGGCGAGGGTGAGGGCGGCAAGTGTCAGGGGCAGTAGGAGGAGTCTCGGCTTCATGATGTCCCTTCTGTCTCTGTGGCTGGCCGGTGTGGCGTCGCTCCGGGCTTCGACCGGCGCCCGCCGGCCGAGTTCAGCGCCTTACTTCAGGCCCTGGACGTAGGAGGCGAGCGCCTCGATCTGCTCGTCGCTCAGGCGCTCCGCGATATTGTTCATGACCTTGTTCATGCTCGACACGCGCTCGCCGGAGCGGTAGGCCTTCAGCGTGGAGGCCGTGTAGGTGGCGTGCTGGCCGCGCAGCTTCGGATAGGCGGCCGCGGGATTGCCGAGGCCGCGCGGGCCGTGGCATGCGATGCAGGCGGAGATGCCGGCTTCCAGATCGCCGCCCCGGTAGAGCCGCTCGCCCATGTCCACGAGGTCCGGGTTGGCGACAGCCCGCGGTGGCAGCACCTGGCCCTCGTAATAGACGGCCAGGTCCTTCATGTCCTGGTCGGACAGGCCCTGCGCCTGACTGGACATCAGCACGTTCTGCCGCTCGCCGCTCTTCCATGCGATCAGTTGCTCGTAGATGTAACGGGCGTTCTGGCCGGCAAGGTTCGGCCATTCCGGATTCACGCTGACGCCCTCGGCTCCGTGGCAGGCGGCGCAGGTGGTGGACTTGGACTTGCCCGCCTCGCCGGATCCGTCGATCAGGCTCTCGGCGGAGATACCGGTGGCGAACAGCAGCAGGGCGGCGAGGCAGGCGGATCGTTGAACGAATCGCCGAACGAATCGTTGAACGAATCGTTGAACAATATGCGGGAAGGTCGGCAGCAAAATGTCAGGCATCTTTCAGTTCCAGCAATTCCAGTCCGGCTATTCCAGTCCGGCTATTCCAACCGGCCTGTGATTCAGTGTCCCGCCGCGCCGGGCGCGTTCGGGAAGTTGTTACAGAGCTTCGGGCGGTGGCCGGTACGGCCCTGCCTTCGCGGGGGAGCGTGATAGACTCGCGCAAACCCCGAATTATACATGAAAAGGCGCCTGCCCAAGGGTCTGTACGCCCATGTCGCAATACCCTGCCGCCCGCTTTCTCGCCAGCGCCCACAATCCTTCCCAGTTCCTGCCGGACGACGGCCGGGAGGTGGCCTTCGCCGGGCGTTCCAATGCCGGTAAATCCAGTGCGATCAATACCCTGGTGAACCGGCGGCAGTTCGCGCACACCAGCAAGACGCCCGGTCGCACCCAGCTGGTGAACTTTTTCGAGCTCTGGGACGGCGCCCGTCTGGTCGACCTGCCCGGCTACGGCTTCGCCCGTGTGTCGGCCTCGATGCAGCGTCACTGGCGCGGCCTGATGAGCGCCTACTTCGGCGAGCGCCGCAGCCTCGCGGGGCTGTTCCTGATCGTCGACATCCGCCGCCGGCTGACCGATTTCGACTGGCAGATGCTGGACCTGGCGGAAGGCATCGACAGGCCGGTGCACGTGCTCCTCACCAAGGCGGACAAGCTGAAGCGGGGTCAGGCCGCCGCCGAGCTGGCCAGGGTGCGCGGGGAACTGGACGGGGCCGCCACGGTGCAGCTGTTCTCGGCGCTGAAACGCCAGGGCGTGGCCGAGGCGCGGGAGCGGCTGGAGACCATGCTGGGCCGCGGAGAGACGCCGGAGGCGACCGCGCCAGAAAGACGGCCATGAAGACCGCGCCGTAAAAAAAAGGCCCCGGCGCGTCTGAAACAGGGGATACGCGCCGGGGCTATGCGTGCAACAGGCTTGGGGTGACCGTGTTGCAGTCCCGCTGAGGGAGGCCAGCGGGTGAGTGGTGGGTGCCACTCGGTATCGTTTGACGGTGACCGGCGGGGTGAGTTCCCCGCCCCGGCGGGAATTTCCGCCCTGCCTCAGTGGGCCTCGTCCCAGTTGGCGCCCAGCCCGGTGTCCACCTTCAGCGGCACGGCGAGTTCCGCGGCCCGGCTCATGCGCTCGACCAGGCCGGCGGCCACTGCGTCGGCCGCGCCCTCCGCCACCTCCAGCACCAGCTCGTCGTGCACCTGCATGATCACGCGTGCATCCACGGCCTCCTCTGGGAGCCAGCGGTATACGTCGATCATCGCGCGCTTGATGATGTCGGCCGCGGTGCCCTGCATGGGCGCGTTGATGGCGCTCCTCTCGGCGTACTGGCGGCGCTGGACGTTGCGGGAGTTGATCTCCGGCAGGTACAGACGCCGGCCCATGACGGTCTCCACGTAGCCCTTCTCGTGGGCCTGCTCCCGGGTGGAGTCCATGTAGGCGCGCACGCCGGGGTAGCGCTCGAAATACCGGTCGACGTAGGCCTGGGCGTCCGCCCGCGGTATCCCCAGCTGGCGGGCGAGGCCGAACGCCGACATGCCGTAGATGAGGCCGAAATTGATGGCCTTGGCAGAGCGGCGCTGCTCGTCGGTGACGGCGTCCAGCGCCGTGTCGAAGACCTCCGCCGCGGTGGCGCGGTGGATGTCCTCGTCCCCGGCGAATGCGGAGAGCAGACCCTCGTCGCCCGAAAGATGCGCCATGATCCTGAGCTCGATCTGGGAGTAGTCCGCGGCGAGGATGCGGTAGCCCTCCGGTGCCACGAAGGCCTGGCGGATGCGCCGGCCCTCCGGTGTGCGGATGGGGATGTTCTGCAGGTTCGGATCGGAGGACGACAGCCGGCCCGTGGCCGCCACGGCCTGGTGATAGGAGGTGTGGATGCGCCCGTCGCCGCCGACCAGCTCGGGCAGCTTGTCCGTATAGGTGCTCTTCAGCTTGGACAGGCCCCGGTATTCCAGGATCACCTCCGGCAGCTCGTAGTCGGCGGCCAGCTCCTGCAGCACGTCCTCGGCGGTGGAGGCCTGGCCCTTCGGCGTCTTCCTGATCACCGGCAGCTCCTGGCGCTCGAACAGGATCTCCTGCAGCTGCTTCGGCGAGCCGAGGTTGAACGGGCCGCCCGCGATCTCGTGGGCCTTCTCCTCGGCGGCGCGCATCTTCTCCGCCAGCTCCTTGCTCTGGGTCCGGAGCAGCTCGCAGTCGAGCAGCACGCCGGTTTCCTCCATCTCGGTCAGCACGGCGACCAGCGGCTGTTCGATTTCCTCGTACACCCGCTCCAGCCGGCCGGTTCCGGCGAGCTCGCCCCAGAGGCGGCTGTGCAGCTGCAGCGTGACGTCGGCGTCCTCGGCCGCGTAGGGCAGCGCCTCCTCCAGGGCGACCTGATCAAAGGTGATCTGCTTGGCGCCCTTGCCGGCGACCTGCTCGTACGGGATGGTCTCCAGGCCCAGGTAATGGCGTGCCGCGGAACCCATGTCGTGCCGGGTGGCGGTGCTGTTCAGCACGTAGGACTCCAGCATGGTGTCGTAGCGCATGCCGGCGAGCCGGATGCCGTAGCGGCGGAAGACGTGGGCGTCGTATTTCAGGTGGTGGCCCAGCTTGGGCTTCGCCGCGTCCTCCAGCCAGGGCCGGAGCCGCTCCAGGACCAGGTCCCGGTCGAGCTGCTCCGGTGCGCCCGCGTAGTCGTGGCCCACCGGGATGTAGGCGGCCGCGCCGGGCTCCACGGAGAGCGAGATACCCACCAGCCTGGCGGCCATGTAGTTCAGGCTGTCGGTCTCGGTGTCCAGCGCGGTGAGTTCCGCGGCGTCGATGAGCTCGAGCCAGCGCGTGAGTGCCTCCTCGTCGACTACCAGTTCGTAGTCGGTACCGGGCTTGTCGGCGGCCGGCGCCGGCGCGCCGAAGGCCTCGTCCAGCTGGCGCAGCAGGTTGCGCAGCTCGAGGCGCTGGTAGAGCCCGCGCAGCCGCTCCACGTCAGGCTCGTCCGGGGCGAGTCCGTTGGGTTCCACATCGAGTTCCACGTCGTCGCGGATGGTGGCCAGCCGGCGCGAGAGCTCCAGCTCGTCCAGGTGCTCGCGCAGGCTCTCGCCCACCTTGCCCTTGATGTTGCCGGCGTCGGCGACGATATCGTCGACGCTGCCGTACTGGTTCAGCCACTTGGCCGCCGTCTTCGCCCCCACCCGGGGCACGCCGGGGATGTTGTCCGAGCTGTCGCCCACCAGTGCGATCCAGTCGATGATCTGCTCGGGCCACACGTCGTACTTGTCCTTGACGCCGTCCCGGTCCAGCCGCGTGTCGGTCATGGTGTTCACCAGCCCGATGCCCTCACTCACCAGCTGGGCCATGTCCTTGTCGCCGGTGGAGATCAGCACCTCCATGCCCCGGTCCAGCGCGCGGCGGGACAGGGTGCCGATGACGTCGTCGGCCTCCACGCCGTCGATACGCAGCAGCGGCAGCCCCATGGCCTCGACGGCCTGCAGCAGCGGCAGCACCTGGGAGCGCAGCTCGTCCGGCATGGGCGGGCGGTTGGCCTTGTATTCCTCGAACATCTCGTCGCGGAAGGTCTTGCCCGGCGCGTCGAACACCACGGCAATATGCTGGGGCTCTTCCTCGCGCACCAGCTTGTTCAGCATGTTCAGAACGCCGAGCACTGCGCCGGTGGGTTCGCCGGAGGAGTTGGTCAGCGGCGGCAGGGCGTGGAAGGCGCGGTAGAGATAGGAGGACCCGTCCACCAGGACCAGCTTTTCGCGTTCCGTCATCGTGGATCTCTCATCGCTCTCCGGCCGCTTCCTCTTCCTGCCGCTTCTCCGCCTCCGGGATGCCCCTGCCGACCTCCTCGACGGGGATGCCCGGTTCCACCTGCTGCGGGCTCTCGCCGGGCAGGTAGAGCGGCCCCTTCTGGCCGCAGCCGGCCAGAGTCGCGCCGGCGACGGCCGCCAGCACCAGGACGGCCCGGGCACGGCGGTGCAGCCGCGGCGACGTCATCCCCGTGCCTCCAGGTCGATGACGGCCATCGTGATCCGGCACACCGCCGTGCGCCGGCCTTCCTCGTCGGTGACCTCGATGCCCCACACCTGAGTGGTGCGGCCCCTGTGGAACGGCCGTGCCGTGCCGGTGACGATGCCCTCGCGCACGGCGCGCAGGTGATTCGCGTTCACCTCCAGCCCCATGCAGCGGTAGCGGGCCGGGTCCACGCTGAGGGCCGCAGAGATGCTGCCGAGGGTCTCGGCCAGCACCACCGTGGCGCCGCCATGCAGCACGCCGTAGGGCTGGCGGGTGCGTTCGTCCACGGGCATGGTCCCGCAGAGATAGTCATCGCCGATCTCCGAGACCTGTACGCCGATGTGTTCGTTGATGGTACCGCGCTGGAGTTTCTGTACTTCCTCCAGCGGGGGGCAGCGTCCGCCGAACCAGATCATGTCGTTACCCTTGCCGGGCCGGGCCCGGAGTTGCTGACGGGAAGGTTCTGTAAAGTCACGAAAGTTTTCGGGCGACGCGCCGGTAGGCCTCGCGGAACGGGATGCCTTCCTCCAGAACCAGCCGGTTCGCCTCGCCCGCCGCGTGCACACCGGGGTCGACCCGGATGTGCTCCGGCCGGAAGCTCACGCCGTCGACGAGGGCGGCCATGATAACCAGCGTGTCGTCGGCGAGGTCGATGCCGCGGAACAGCGGCGACTTGAGGCGCTGCAGATCGCGATGGTAACCCGAAGTGAGTTTCGCGGTGACCATCAGGCACTCGTCCAGGCAGGCCTGGGCCGTGGCCGGCGCCGCGCGGGCGAGTTCCAGCACGTCCGGGTTGCGCTTCTGCGGCATGATGGACGAGCCGGTGGTGAATGCCTCCGGCAGGTGCACGTAGGAGAACTCCCGGGTGTAGAAGAGCAGCAGGTCGGCGGCGAGCCGGGCCGTGTCCTGCAGGGTGAGCGTAATCTCGAACAGCAGCCCGCTCTCCGCCTTGCCCCGGGACAGCTGCACCGCGGTGACCGGCTCTTCCACCGCCGCGAAGCCGAGGGCCTCGGCGGTCATCCGCCGGTCGAGCGGCAGTCCGGGCGTGCCGTAGCCGGCGGCGCTGCCGAGCGGGTTCCTGTCGATGCGGCGGCCGGCGGCGGCGAGCCCCTCGGCGTCGTCGCGGAGCGCGGCCGCGAAGCCGCCGGCCCACAGGGCGACGGAACTCGGCATGGCCTGCTGCAGGTGGGTGTAGCCGGGCAACTCCACCTCGCCCTGGCGTTCAGCCAGGCGGTCGAGTGCCGCCGCCAGCGACCCGGCGCCGGCGGCCAGTCCGGCGGCGGCGTCCTTCAGGTACAGCCTGAGCGCGGCGAGCACCTGGTCGTTGCGGGAGCGCCCCAGATGCACCCGGCCGCCGGCCTCGCCGATGGCCTCGGTGAGCCGGCGCTCCAGCGCCGTGTGGGCGTCCTCGTCCGCCAGCCCGATGTGCCAGTCGCCGGCGGCGTGGGACTCGCCCAGGCGGACGAGGCCGTCGCGGATGGCGGCGACGTCGTCGTCTCCGAGCAGCCCGCAGGCGTTCAGCATCTCCGCGTGGGCGACGGAGGCGCGGACGTCATAAGCTACCAGCCGCTCGTCCATGCGATGATCCTCGCCGGCGGTGTAGCGCAGCACCCGCTCGTCCAGCGGCGCGCCCTTGTCCCAGAGCCGGCTCAAGCCTCGCCCCCGGCCTCGTTTGCGGGAGGTTCGCCGGGATGCTGTTCCTCCGGCGTCAGGGCGCCCACGTCGTTCACCACCAGCGTGCCGGTGCCCTCGTTGGTGAAGACCTCCAGCAGCAGGCTGTCCTCCACCCGGTGCGAGATGACGTGCACCCGCTCCACGCCCTGGTCGAGGGCCTGGGTGATGGCCGCCGCCTTCGGCAGCATGCCGTCGGCCAGCGCGCCGGCGGCGCGCAGCTTCTCCAGGCCCCTGCGGTCCAGGTAGGAGATGAGCGAGCCCGGATCGGATGCATCCGCCAGGATGCCCGGCGCGCCCGTGGCCAGGATGAGCTTCTCCGCGTCCAGCGCAGAAGCAATCGCGGCCGCCACGGTATCGGCGTTGATGTTCAGCAGCGTGCCGTCGGCGTCGGCGGACAGGGGGCTCACCACCGGCATCAGGCCGTTGTCCAGCTGTTTCGCGAGCACCTCCGCATCGACGCTGTCGATGTCGCCGACGAAACCGTAGTCGATGGACTCTTCGCCCTCCTGCACGGGCGGACGCCGATGGGCGCGGATCAGCCCGGCATCCACCCCGCTGATACCGACCGCCGGGATCTGCAGGTCGCGGCAGGCGGCCAGGATGCGCGTGTTGATCTGGCCGTTCAGCACCATGGCCGCGACGTTCAGCGAATCCGCGTCGGTGACCCGACGCCCCGCGACGAACTTGGCATCGAAGCCCAGCGCCTTCGCCAGCTCAGTCGACTGGGGCCCGCCGCCGTGCACCAGCACCACGCGGACGCCCACCTGGTAGAGGATGCCGACCTGCTCCATCAGCGCGCGCGTGGACTGGACGTCGGCGAACACGTCGCCGCCGGCCTTCAGCACGAACACCTTCTTCTTGTACAGACGGATGTAGGGCGCCGCGTGCTTCAGCGCCGACACCACGATGGCCCGTTCGCGTTTGCCGATCATGCGCCGCCTCCCATCATGCGGTGCAGCACCGCCATCTGCGCGAGCATGCGGTTGCGCGCCTCCCGGATCACCACGCTGCGCGGCCCGTCCAGGATGCGGTCGGCCACCACCACGCCGCGGCGTACCGGCAGGCAGTGCATGAAGCGGCAGTCCTCGGCGGCGTTGTCGAACCAGGGCTCGTCCACGCACCAGCCGACGTGCTCGCGGCGCAGCTTCTCGTCTTCCAGGCGGTCGCCGTAGTGGCGGGTCGAAGACCAGGACTTCGCGTAGATGACGTGTGCGCCCTCCATGGCCTCGGAGCGGTCGTCGGTCTCGCGCACGGAGCCCCCGCTGGCCTCGGCCGCGGACTTCGCCCCGGCCATGATCGGGTCGGGCAGCTCGAAGCCTTCCGGCCGCAGCACGGTCACGTCCATGCCCCGGGCGGCGGCCATATGCACGGTGGCGGCCGGCACCGCCAGCGGCAGCGCCTTCGGATGATAGGCCCAGGAGAGTACGAACCTGCCGCCATCGGCGGGGATGTCGAGGTCGTCCATGGTCTTCCAGTCGGCGAGGCTCTGGCAGGGGTGGTTCACGGCGGATTCCATGTTGATCAGGGGCGTATCGATCAGCGCCTCCAGTTCGCGGTACTGCTTCTCGGCCAGGTCCTCCTCCAGGTTGCGCCGCTCCGCGAACACGCGGATGCCGATGGCATCGCCGTAGGAGGCGATCACGGGCACGGCCTCGCTGATGTGCTCCGCCGCCGAGCCGTCCATCACGATGCCGTGGCGGGTCTCGAGGCCGTGGATGGACATGTCCGGCGAGATCACGAACGAGCCGCCGCCGAGGCGCACCA
>CAZRSA010000040.1:0-21050 GCA_964602525.1 uncultured Woeseiaceae bacterium | reverse complement strand
TCGCCGCGTCGATCTCGACGCTCACCGGCACGTACCAGTGGCGCCGGCCGGCCCGATCGGCCACCTTTACGGCATCCTTCTCGGTCATGAACACCGGCAGGGTGTCCGGGGGGTCCAGCTCCTCTTTCGACGGCTCGGCGTGATCGGTGAGCGGGTGGTCGATCACCTTCAGGCCGGCATCGCGCAGCATGCGGAAGAACCGCGCGGGATTACCAATGCCGGCGATGGCATAAACGGCCTGGCCGGCGAAGTCGCCCAGCTCCCGCCGGGAACCGTCGGCCAGGTTCACGGCGCCCTCCGGACGCAGCGTGAAACCGATGGCGTGGTCGATGCCGGTGAGTCCCTGGCTGAATACCTGGTCGACGGTGTCGAGCCGTTCGGGCGGCTCGCGCAGCGGACCGGCCGGCAGGCAGCGGCGATTGCCCAGTCCGCGGTCGAAGTCGATGACGGCAATCTCCACGTCCCGGGCCAGCCGGTAATGCTGCAGACCGTCGTCGGAGAGGACGACGTCGGCGCCGGCAGCCACGGCGGCCCTGGCGGCCGCTACCCGGTCCGGATGCACGTACACCGGGCAACCCGCATGGCGCGCGAAGATCAGCGCCTCGTCCCCGACGCGGCCCGGATCCGAGCCGGCCTCCACCCGCAGCGGCCGCGGCCCCGGGTCGCCGCCATAGCCGCGGCTGACGATGCCCGGCCGGCGGCCGCGTTCGGCCAGCCGGCGCGCCAGCCACAGGGTCAGCGGCGTCTTGCCGGTGCCGCCCACGTTGATGTTGCCGACCACGATCACGGGCGCACCCACGTCGCGGCGGGGGAGCACGCCCGCCTCGAACAGCCGCCGGCGCAGCCCGACCAGTGCGGCGAACAGCGCACCCAGCGGCCGCAGCAGGTCGCCGCCCGTGCCTTCCCCGTACCAGACGGCTTCCAGCCAGTGGCGCATTCTCAGCCCTGGTTTTCGCTGAACTGCATGCGGTGGAGCATGGCATAGGCGCCGTCGCGACGCAGCAGCTCGTCGTGGCTGCCCGTCTCCACCACCCGGCCGGCTTCCATCACCACGATGAGGTCGGCCTTCTCGATGGTGGACAGCCGATGGGCGATGACCAGCGTCGTGCGGTTCTCCATCAGCTCGGCCAGGGCGCGCTGGATGCGCCGCTCGGATTCGCTGTCCAGCGCCGACGTGGCCTCGTCCAGGATCAGCACCGGCGCATTCTTCAGCAGCGCGCGGGCGATCGCGATCCGCTGGCGCTGGCCGCCGGAGAGCAGCACGCCCCGATCGCCCACCACCGTCTCGAGCCCGAGCGGCAGCTCGCGCACGAACTCCATGACGTAGGCATGCTCGGCCGCCCGCTCGATGTCGTCCCGGCCTACCCGTCCGGCCGACCCGTAGGCGAGGTTGTTGGCGATGGTGTCGTTGAACAGGACGACGTCCTGGCTCACCAGGCTGATCTGGGCACGCAGGCTCGCCAGCGTGTAGTCGCGCACGGGGCAGTCGTCGAGCAGGATCTCGCCCGAGTCGGCCTCGTAGAAGCGGGGCAGCAGACTCACCAGCGTGGACTTGCCGCTGCCCGAGCGGCCCACGATGGCGACGGTGCGGCCAGGCTCGACCAGGAGGTTGACGTCCCTCAGCACCACGCCCTTCTCCTCGGCGTAGGCGAAACTCACGTCGCGGAACTCCACCTTGCCGGTCACCCGCTCCACCTCCCGGGTGCCGGTGTCCTGCTCCGCCTCCATGTCCAGCACCTCGAAGACGCTGTCGGCCGCGGCGATGCCCCGCTGCAGCGGCGCATTCATGTTGGTGAGCCGGCGCAGCGGGTCGAGCAGGAACACCATCGCCGTCATGAACGCCGTAAAGGTGCCCGGCGTCAGCTCGCCCTCGAACGACTGGACGCCGGCCACGTACACGACGCCCGCCACGCCGACGGCGAACAGCATCTGGGTGACCGCGATACCGCCGGCCTTCGCGGCGACCAGCTTCATGTTCAGCCGCCGGTTGTTCTCGTTGGCGTCGCCGAACCGCCGGCGCTCGTAGTCCTGGCCGTTGAACACCTTCACCACCCGGTGGCCCTGCACCGCCTCCTCGGTCACCTTGGTGACGTCGCCGACCGAGTTCTGGATGCGCTGGGAGTAGCGGCGGAAGACCTTGCTGAGATAGCCGATCAGCACCGCGATCAGCGGCACCACCAGGGCCACGAAGGCGGTGAGCATCAGACTCTGGTAGATCATGACCGCCAGCAGGGAGATGATCTTCAGCGTGTCGCGGATGAGTACCGTCACCACGTTGGTGGCGGACTCGGCCACCATCTCGATGTTGTAGGTCATCTTCGACAGCAGCGGCCCGGAGGAGCGTGTATCGAAGAACGCGGCCGGCAGCACCAGGTACTTGTCGAAGGTCTCGCCTCGCAGCTTCGTGATGATGCGCCGCCCGATCCAGCCGAGCCCGTACTCGGAGCCGAAGCCCGCAAGCCCGCGCACGGCGAAGGCGGCGACGAAGGCGGCCGGCATCCAGGCGGCGACGCTCTCGTTGCGTGCGAGCAGCGTCTCGTCCATAAGCGGCTCCATCAGCATCGCGATGCCCGCCTCCACCAGCGCCGACAACGCCATCGCGATGCCCGCGAGTATCAGCACGAGCCGGTGTTCGGCGGTGTAGCCGAGCAGGCGCCGATAGACCGAGAGGCCGTGGGAGTCGACGGGGACGATGGCCATGCCCTGCTCCGTCAGTCCTCGCCGGCGACGGTGGCGATGTCGATCTTCACGAAGCCCATGCGACCGGCCACGTCCATGACGGTCACCACGGACTGGTGGCGGGCGTCGGCGTCCGCGACGATGGTCACGGGCAGCGCGGTGTCGCCGCCCGATACCTCCAGCAGCGCCCGGCGCAGAGTGCCCGGGCTGTTGTTCACCAGCTCGCGCCCGTTGACCAGCAGCGTGCCGGCCGCGGTGACGGCAACTTCGAGGCGTTCGGCCTCCGCCGCCGGCGCTTCGCTCTCGGCCTCGGGCAGCGTGATCGTGAGCCGCGACTCCTTCACGAAGCTGGTGGAGACCATGAAGAAGATCAGCAGGAGAAACACGACGTCGATCAGCGACGTCAGGTTGACCTCCGGCTCCTCCCTTGCCCGGGTGTTCAGATTCATGGATTACGGTAGCTCGCGTCGCGCCGGCGCTGCACGGCCTCGACCAGTTTCAGCGCCTCTTTCTCCATCTGTACCACCAGCGCATCCACCCGGCTGCGGAAGTAGCGGTAGCCGATCAGCGAGGGGATGGCCACGGTCAGGCCGGCGGCCGTCGTGATCAGGGCCTCGGAGATGCCGCCGGCAAGCGCGCCGGGATCGCCGACGCCCTGGGTGGTGATGGCCGTGAACACCTCCACCATGCCGAGCACCGTGCCGAGCAGCCCCAGCAGCGGCGAGATGGCCGCAATCGTGCCGAGGGTGTCCAGGTAACGCTCGAGTTCGTGCACCACATGGCGGCCCGTGTCCTCGACGCTCTCCTTCATCACCACGCGGTCCCGGTTCCGGTTGACCAGCCCGGCGGCCAGGATCTGGCCCAGCGGCGAACCCTGGTGCAGCGACTGGATGTGGCTCTGGGTGAGTTCGTTCTTCTTGATCCAGCCCCAGACACGGGCGGTGAGATCCTGCGGGATCACCCGCTCCTGTTTCAGGGACCAGAAACGCTCCAGCATGATACCCATGGCGAGAACCGCGCACAGGATAATGGGCAGCATCAGCCAGCCGCCGGCTTTAACGATTTCGACCATAGTCCCAGGCTGCGCCAGAAAACAAAAATATACCTGCTAGGAACTGCCGGTACCAGAAGCCGCGGAGGCCGGCGGCGGCGACCAGAGGCGTCGCCGCGTCTCCCTGAGCGCGCGTACCCGCACGCCGCGCTCGTCGGCGCACAGGGTAATCGCAAGCGCGCCGTACTCACCGGTGCCCAGCACCCGGGCACCGGCGCCGCGCCAGCGCCCGACCACCTCCGGCCTGGGGAAACCCCAGCGGTTGCGCCAGGCCGCAGTGGCGATGGCAAGCCGGGGCGACAGCGCCTCCACCAGGCCTGCGCTCGACGAGGTGGCGCTGCCGTGGTGGGGCATCAGCACGACGTCGGCCGGCCGCAACCCGCCGGCCGCCAGCAGCCGGCGTTCACTCTCGCGCTCGATGTCGCCCGGCAGCAGCAGTCGGCGTCCGCCGGCGGCGATCTCGAGTACGCAGGAGCTGTCGTTGCCGTCGGCCCCGGCCGCCGGCGGCCAGAGTACGCGAAAGCCGATGCCGTCCCAGGTCCAGGCATCACCGCGGTTGCACGCCTCCGCCGCGAGCGTCGCGAGTTCCCCCGGCTCGCCGCTGGCGACGCGGGCCACGGGCACGGCGGCCGCCACGCTGGCGCCCCCGCCGGCGTGGTCGTTGTCGGCATGACTGAGCATCAGCAGGTCGAGGTCGTGCACGCCCAGTGCCCGCAGGGCGGGCACGACGACCCGCTCGCCGGCATCGGATCCGCTGGCATAGGCCGGTCCGGCATCGTAGAGCATGGCGTGACCGGCCGTGCGGACCAGCACCCCGAGACCCTGGCCGACGTCGAGCACGTCGGCCCGGACACAGCCTGCCGGCACGGCGGGAGGCCGCCAGAGCGCCAGCGCGAGCAGCAACCACGCCGGCAGCCAGCGGCCGGGCAGGCGCCTGGGCAGCAGCAGCGCCGTGGCGGCCAGCAGGGTCAGCACAGCCGCCACCGGACCGTGTCCCGGCGGCCGGTAACCGGCACCCGGCAGAGTGGCCAGCCACTCGAGAGCCGTCAGCACGAATCCGAGCACCGCATGGGTCGCCCCGAGCAGCCAGGCCGCCGGCGTCTCCGCCAGACCGCCGAGGGCGGCCGCGACGCCGCCCGCCAGCGTCGCCGGCACGATGAACAACCCGAAGGCCGGAATCGCGATCAGGTTGGCGGGGATAGCCGCCCAGGCGATGCGGTCGAAGAACAGGAAGGTGAGCGGCAGCAGCAGCAGCCACAGCCGCCATTGCAGTGAGACGAGTGCCCGCACACGCCCGGCGGCGGCCGTGCCTGCACCGCCGTGCTCATCACCCGTGGCAATGGCCAGGATGGCCGCCACCGCGCCGAAGGAGAGCGCGAAACCGGGGGTGAGACAATCGAGGGGCTGCAACAGCAGCACAACCACCAGGGCGAGCGACAGCCCGGTCGCCGGCCCTACCGGCCGGCGCCAGCGCCCCGCCAGCAAGAGGGTGGCCAGCATCAGCAACGCACGGCGTACCGGGGTGCCGAACCCGGCCAGCAGACCGTAGGCCGTGGCCGCAATCATCGCCAGCAGCGCGGCCCGGTCCCGGTTCCCGGACCCCGGGATGCGCCCGGCCAGGGCGAACACCAGCCCGGCAACGAGGCCCACGTGCAGGCCGGAGATGGCCATGAGATGCGAGGTGCCGGTGGCCTGGAAGAGTTCCGTGGCGGCCCCGTCCAGCCGATGCCGGCTACCGGTGGCGAGCGCCACCATCACGCCGCGCCCCGGGCCCTCCGGCAGAACGGCGGCGAGCCCGCTCTCGAGCCGCGAGCGCCACCAGGCCAGCCTGCCCGGCCCGGGCCCGTCCAGACGCCGGCCCTCTCCGCGCACGTAGCCGGTGGCGCCGATGCCGCGGGTGAACAGCCAGCGCTCGTAGTCGAATCCCCCCGGGTTGACCAGGCCCCTGGGCGCCCGCAGCACCACCGTGAACCGCCACCGCTCGCCGATGCGCGGGACCGCCGCCGGCTCGTACCAGTTCAGTCGGATGCGCTGCGGCAGCGACGGGTCGGTGCTGCGGGCGACGAAGGTCACCGCACGCCCGCGCCGGCGGGGGAAGTCCTCGATGACGAATACGCCGATCGTCTCCGTGCGGTCGTCGGCCGCGGGCAGACGGTCGGCGAGCTGCCAGTGCGCGTGCAGCGCGAACCAGGCGGCCCCGGCCAGGGCGACCGCCGGCAGACGCACGGCACGCAGCGCCGCTCCGGCGGCGCCCAGGGCGAGGGCTGCGCCGATCAGGGGTAACGGCGGCAACGCGGGCAGCCGGGTCGCCAGCAGCATGCCGGCGAGCAGGGCGAGCGCGTTGCGTACCATCCGCCGGAATCCCCCGCCCCGATCCGTTAAGATGTCGCCGGCCGGACGCCGCGCCCCGCAGGGACCATGCCGAGACGTTTTTTCCGCCGCCTGAAGTTCGACCGCCACGCCATGGCCCGGCAGTGGTACATGCGCCCCTTCGAGCGCATCCTCCACGAGCCGCGCATCTGGAGCACACGCCGGCGCAGCATCGTGCCCGGATTCGGCGTGGGGCTGTTCTGCGCCTGGATACCGGTGCCGGGGCACAGCATCATCGCGGCGCTGGTCGCGCTGGCCCTGCGGGTGAACATCCCTGTCGCCGTCCTCGCTACGCTGATCACCAATCCGGTGACCATGGGCCCCTTCTACTACGCGGCTTACCGGGTCGGTGCGGCCATCCTGGAGATGAGGACCCGGGCCAACGTAGACATCCCCGCCGAATCGGTGTCGGAGATGGTGGGCATCTGGCAGCCCTTCCTGCTCGGCTGCTTCATTCTCGGCAGCGCCACCGCCGCCGTCGGCTACTTTTCCCTCAACCTGATCTGGCGGGTGTCGGTCAGCGGCTACGTGCGGGCACGCCGGCGCCGTGCCGCCCGCGAGTCAGGCCGTCGCGAGGCCGCAGGCGGGCGGGACTAGGCTGGCGCCAGACGACCATCCCTCAGCTCCAGCTGCCGGTCCATCCGGGTCGCAATGCGCAGATCATGGGTCACGATCACCAGGCTCGTGCCGTACTCCCGGTTCAGCTCCAGCATCAGGTTCAGCACCTGCTCGCCGGTATGGGTGTCCAGGTTGCCGGTGGGCTCGTCCGCGAGCACCACCCGCGGCCGGGTGATGAGCGCCCGGGCCACCGCCGCCCGCTGGCGTTCGCCGCCGGACAACTCCCCCGGCTTGTGGTCCGTGCGCTCGGCGAGCCCCACCCGGGACAGGAGTTCCCGGGCGGACTCCATTGCGCTCGCGCGCTCCACGCGGCGGATCAGCAAAGGCATGGCGACGTTCTCCCGGGCCGTGAACTCCGGTAGCAGGTGGTGGAACTGATAGACGAAGCCGATGGCCTCGTTGCGCAGCCGACCCCGCTCGCGGTCGCCGAGCCGGTGCATCGCCTTGCCGCAGATACTGACCTCGCCGGAAGTCGGCGCATCCAGCCCGCCGAGCAGCTGCAGCAGCGTGGTCTTGCCCGATCCCGAGGCGCCGACGATGGCCACCCGCTCGGCGGCCGCAACCGTGAGATCGACGCCTTCCAGCACCGTCAGTTCACCGCCCGCCTCGCGGAAGCTCCGCTTCAGCCCCCGGCACTCGATGACCGCTTCAGCCTGTTCCGTCAATGTCCTCTTCCTTGTCTATTCTGCGCATCCGCACGCCCGTCGGCTGCCGGCGTTTCTCGTCGATGCGGCCCGAAATCAGTCGAACCGCAGTGCATCCGCCGGATCGGTGCGCGCGCCCCGCCAGGCCGGATACAGTGTCGAGAGCAGCGAGAGCGCCAGCGCCACGCCCGAGATGAGCGCCAGGTCGCCGACGCGCAGGTCCGCGGGCAGGTCGCTGATGAAGTAAACGTCCGGCGCCAGGAACTTGAAGCCCAGCGCCCCCTCGGCGAAGCCCACGATGGTCTCCAGGTTCAGCGTGAGCAACGCGCCCAGCGCGACGCCCGCGGCCGTGCCGATGACGCCGATGATCGCCCCCTGGATCACGAACACGGCCAGGATACCGCCCGGCGGCGCCCCGACCGTGCGCAGGATGGCGATGTCCCGCTGCTTGTCTTTGACCACCATCACCAGTGTCGAGACGATATTGAACGCCGCCACCGCGATCACCAGCAGCAGGATCACGAACAGGATCGACTTGGTGATCTGGATGGAGCGGAAGAAGCCGGAATGGCGCCGCGTCCAGTCGCTGACCAGCACGCCGCCGCCGAGCGCGGTCGCCACCTCGCGGACGATGGCCGGCGCGCCGAAGAGGTCGCCCAGCGCGAGCCGCAGGCCGCTGACGTCGTCGCCCAGCCGGAACAGCCGCGCCGCGTCGTCGATGTGCATGAAAACCTGGCGGCGGTCGAATTCGTACATGCCGGCACGAAAGGTACCGGCGACGGTGAAGCGGCGCATGCGCGGGATCAGCCCGGCGGGCGTGACCACGCCTTCGGCGAGCATCAGCAGCACCCGGTCGCCGGGCCCGACCCCCAGCGCCTCCGCCAGGTCCACGCCGAGGATTACCCGGTAGGCACGGGACTCCAGTTCGCCGAGCGAGCCTTCCCGCATCAGTTGCTCGATGCCCGAGACCGCCTTCTCCCGGGCGGGATCGACGCCGCGGATGGCGATGCCGCTCATGCGCTCGGCGCCCGCCACGAGGCCCTGGCCGGCGACGAAGGGGGCCACCGCCTGCACCCGCGGATCGGCGAGCGCGCCGTCCGCCAGCCGCCGCCAGTCTTCCAGCCGGCCGCCCGATCCCTCGATGGTGGCCTCGGCCGACATCGCGAGAATGCGCTCCTGCAGTTCGCGCTCGAAGCCGTTCACCACTGACAGTACCACGATGAGCACCATCACCCCCACGGCGATACCGGCCATGGAGATCAGGGAGATGAACGAGACGAAGCCGTTACGCTGCCGGGAGCGCACGTAACGGGTGCCCACCAGCCATTCCCAGTATCGCGACGCGGGGGATGCCGGGCTAGTCATAGCGCAGCGCCCTCGCCGGCTGCACGGCCGCGGCCCGGCGCGCCGGGTACAGGGTGGCCAGGCCAGTGAGTGCCAGCGCAGCGGCGGCGATCGCCACAACGTCGGGCAGCTGCAGGTCGGAGGGAATCTCGGTCACATAGTAGACGTCGCCCGGCATGATCTGGAAGCCGAGGGTCTGCTCCAGCACCGGCACGATCGCCGGCACGTTCACCGCCAGCAGCGTACCCAGTGCCACGCCGCCGATGGCGCCGACCCAGCCGATCACCAGGCCCTGGGTGAGAAACACCCGCAGGACGCTGCCGGGCGCCATACCCAGGGTACGCAGGATCGCGATATCGGTCTCCTTGTCGGTCACCACCATGACGAGGCTGGCGACGATGTTGAAGGCAGCCACGGCGACGATGAGCGACAGGATCAGCGACATCATGGTCTTCTCGAGCCGTACCGCCCGGAAATAGCTCGCGTTCTCCCGGCTCCAGTCGCTGGTCTCGTAGCCCGCGCCCCGCCCGTCCTGCAGCGCCGCAGCGATCGAGGCCGCAATCGCCGGGGCGCGCATGACGTCGTCGGTCTTCACACGGATGCCGGTAACCGCGTCGCCGAGACGCTGGATGGCGGCCGCGTCGGTGAGCGCGACGAGCGCCAGCGAGGCGTCGTGTTCCTGCAGCCCGGCCTCGAACACGCCTGCCACGTGGAAGCGCCTCAGTTCGGGGCGCACCTCGCCCTCCGTCAGCCGCGGGATGAGCAACATCACCTCGTCGCCGATGCGCACGCCGAGATTGATGGCCAGCAGCCGGCCCAGCACGATGTTGAAGGTGTCCGGCTGCAGGCGCTCGAGCCGGCCCGAGACCATGCTGTCGGCGGCGGCGGAGACGCCGCTCTCCAGCGCCGGGTCGATACCGGTGACGAACAGGGGCTGCAGCCCCGCGCGGGAGCGGGCCATCGCCTCGAACTCGACGTAGGGCGCCGCCGCCTGCACGCCGGACACCGCCGCCACCCGCTGCAGCACGGCGGGCCAGCGCTCCAGCGTGCCGTCGGCGCCCGTCACGGATGCATGCGCGGTCATGCTGAGCAGCCGGCTGCGCAGCTCGTTCTCGAACCCGTTCATAACGGAGAGGATGACGATGAGGGCCGCCACGCCGATCGCGATCCCGATGGACGAGGCCAGCGTGATGAAGGAAACGAAGCGGGTCCGCCGGCGCGCACGCAGGTATCGGAGTCCGATCGCGATCTCCAGCGGTCCCTTCATGCCGGCCATTGCGCGATTAAACCACAACGAAGCCATGACGGCTGGCGCCTCACCCGGCGATGTCCACCTCCAGCGGGCGATCGAGGCGGAGGCCGTCCGGCGTGACGCCGGCACTCCAGGCGAGGACCCGTACGCCCTCGTCGACCGCCGCGGCCAGCGCCTCCGCGTAGGCCGGATCGATCTCGCGGGCCGGTGCCACCACGTCCACGTCGTCCCGCTGGACGCAGAAGACCAGCGCGGCGGCATCGCCGGCACGCACCCGCTCCGTCAGCATCCGCATGTGCGCCGAGGCCCGCGCGCTGACCGCGTCGGGGAACACCGCCCGGCGGCCGGTGACCGCCGCCGTGACGTTCTTGACCTCCACCCAGCAGGGCGGCCCGGCGCCGAGCAGGAAATCCGCCCGGCTGCGCGAGTCCGGGTAGCGCACCTCCCGGCGCAGACCGCCGCCGTCCGCAAGATAGCCGGCGAGTTCCGGTATCCGTCCCGCCTCCAGGGCCTCGCCGACGATGGCATTGGTCCGGCCCGTGTGAATGCCCACCAGCGTGCCGGCGGCCGTCTCCACCAGCTCCCACGTCCAGGCGTAACGGCGCCGCGGGTTGTCCGCGCGGCTCAGCCAGACCCGTGAGCCCGGCTCGGCGCAGCCGGTCATGGCGCCGGTATTCGGGCAGTGCACGGTGCACGCCTCGCCGGTGTCGGCGAACTCCACGTCGGCAAGAAAGCGCTTGTAGCGGCGCACCAGGCGGGCCTCACGCAGCGGGCGGTCGAACTCCACGGTCGGCTCCTTACAACAAAAATTCCGGCAAATCTACGCACTACGACATTTTTCCTCAATGCGGGCGGTGCTATATTCGACACGGTTTCGAAGCGGAGAGCCGCCATGCAGAGCCTGAAACTCACGCTTGCCGCCCTGTTGGTCGGCCCGATGCTCGCGCTGGGCAGTGCGGCGAATGCCGAGACGCTGGACACGGACACCGGTCATGCCATGCTCACGGGCGGCGATCGGCCGACCCGGGGCATGACCATGGAGAAGGTGCGGGAGGACTGGGGACAGCCCGCCATGCGCCGCGCGCCGGTCGGCGAGCCGCCGATCACGCGCTGGGAGTACCCGGAGTTCGTCGTGTATTTCGAGCACGACCGGGTCATTCATGCCGTGCTGAAGCGGGGCAGCGCGGGCTGAAGCAGGCCCGCCGCCTCGCCACGAGCGGCATCGGCGGTAATGGCATCACGGTTATGAGATACTGACGGGCCGCCCGCGGGCGGCCCGTTTGTTTTTTGGGGCCGCCGCCGGGCGGCCGTTTTTCATATGACCGCCGTATTTCTACGCAGACCGGATTTGCCTGCAACCGGCGCATCGCCCGTGCGCTGGGGCGGGCTCGTGGGCGATGCAGACGCACTCGCCATCGCGGAGGCCGCCGCCCGCCACGCCGGACCCGTGCTGGCCGTGGCCGCCTCGGCGCGGGACGCCGACCGGCTCGAGGCCGCGCTGGGTTTTTTCACCGACCCGGACACGCCCGTCCTGCATTTCCCGGACTGGGAAACCCTGCCCTACGACAGCTTCTCGCCGCACCAGGACATCGTCTCCGAGCGGCTGGCCACTCTGGCCGGCCTGCCGGGACTCACCTGCGGCATCGTCGTGGTGGCGGCTCCCTGCCTGATGCAGCGGCTGCCGCCCACGGACTACGTAGCCGCGCGGGCGCTGTTGCTGCGCACCGGCGAGACCCTGGACCGGGACGCCTTCATCCGCAGCCTGGAGGCGGGCGGCTACCTGCGGGTACCCGAGGTCTCCGAGCACGGCGAGTTCGCCGTACGCGGCGCCATCATCGATCTCTTCCCCATGGGCGCACGCGAGCCCTACCGTATCGACCTCTTCGACGAGGAGATCGACACCCTGCGCGCCTTCGACCCCGAGACCCAGTTGTCCGGCGATTCGCTGCAGAGCATCGACATCCTGCCGGCCCGGGAGGCGCCGCTGGACGAGGAAGCCGTGCGCGGCTTCCGCCGCCGCTACCGGGCCCGTTTCGCCGGCGAGGCCGCCCGCTCGCCGATCTACCGGGACGTATCCGAAGGTATCGCCCACGGCGGCATCGAGTACTACCTGCCGCTGTTCTTCGACGAGACCGCGACGCTGCTGGACTATCTGCCGGCGTCCACGTTGATCGCGACAGAGACGGAACTGGACGACTCGCTGGCGGCTTTCCGGGCCGAGATCGAGGAACGCCATGAGCTGGTATCCCTGGATCCGAACCGGCCGGTGCTCGCGCCTGACGAGGCGTTCCTGCCGGTGGATGCCGTGCGCGAGCGGCTCGCGGGACGTCCCCGCCTCCTGCTGTCCGCCAACAAGCCGCTGCCGGGCGAAGGCGCGGACTTCGGCGCGAAGCCAGTGCCCGTGCTGCGACTGGACAGCCGGCGGGAAGAGGCGGCCGGCGCCATGACCGCCTTCCTGGACGAGTTCGACGGACGGGTGCTGTTCACGGCGGAGTCGGCCGGCCGCCGGGAAGCGCTGGCCGACCTGCTCACCGACCTGAAACGGGCGCCGGCCCGGGTCGCGGACTGGCAGGAGTTCGCGACCACGGACGCGCCGCTCACCATCGCGCTCGGCCCGCTCGAGAACGGCGTCGTACTCCCCGCGGCCGGGCTGGCCATCGTCCCGGAGCAGAGCCTGTTCGGCGAGCGGGCCCGGCAGGCGAGCCGGCGGCGGCGCGCGAGCCGGGACCCCGGAAACATCATCCGCCAGCTGAGCGACCTGCGCGAGGGAGCACCGGTCGTCCACGAGGAATACGGCGTGGGCCGTTACCTGGGCCTGTCGACGCTGGAGGTCGGCGAGATTCCGGCCGAGTTCCTCACGCTGGAATACGCAGAAGGCGACAAACTCTACGTGCCCGTGCACTCGCTGCACCTGATCTCCCACTACACGGGCGCCTCGCCGGAGAACGCGCCCCTGCACCGGCTGGGCAGCGACCAGTGGCAACGGGCGAAGCGCCGGGCGGCGGAGAAGGTGCGCGATGTCGCGGCGGAGCTTCTCGACGTCTATGCCCGCCGGGCCGCCCGCCCCGGTCATGCCTTCCGCCTGGACGAACACGACTACCGCGCCTTCGAGGCCGACTTCCACTTCGAGCCCACCGAGGACCAGCAGCGGGTGATCGACGAGGTACTCGCCGACATGCGCACGGCGAGTTCCATGGACCGGGTGGTGTGCGGCGACGTCGGCTTCGGCAAGACCGAGGTGGCACTCAGGGCCGCGTTCATCGCGGTCCAGGCCGGCAAGCAGGTCGCGATGCTGGTACCGACCACGCTGCTCGCCCAGCAGCACTACCAGACGTTCAGCGACCGCTTCGCCGACTGGCCGGTGCGCATCGAGGTCCTGTCCCGGTTCCGCTCCCGCAGGGACACCGACGAGGTGCTGGCGGACGTGTCCGCGGGCAAGGTGGACATCGTCATCGCCACACACAAGCTGCTGCAGCACACCTCGCTGTTCCGGGACCTCGGCCTGGTCATCGTGGACGAGGAGCACCGCTTCGGCGTGCGTCACAAGGAGGCGCTGAAGGCGCTGCGCGCCGACGTCGACGTGCTCACGCTCACCGCCACGCCGATCCCGCGTACGCTCAACATGGCTCTCGGCGGACTCAGGGAACTCTCGCTGATCACCACGCCGCCGTCCGAGCGCCTCGCCGTCAAGACCTTCGTAAGCCAGTGGAACGACGCCATGGTGCGCGAGGCATGCCTGCGCGAGATCAAGCGCGGCGGCCAGGTCTATTTCGTACACAACCGGGTGGAGGACATACAACGGGTGCGCCAGAAGCTGACCGAACTGGTGCCCGAGGCCGACATCCGGGTGGGCCACGGCCAGATGCCCGAGCGCGAACTCGAACAGGTGATGCTGGATTTCTACCACCGCCGCTTCAATGTCCTGCTCTGCACCACCATCATCGAAAGCGGCATCGACGTGCCGACGGCCAACACAATCATCATCAACCGGGCCGACCGTTTCGGGCTGGCCCAGCTGCACCAGCTCCGCGGCCGGGTGGGACGCTCCCATCACAGGGCCTACGCTTATCTGATCGCCCCGCCGAAGGCCGCCATGACGGCGGACGCGGTCAAGCGACTGGAGGCCATCGACTCGCTGGAGGACCTGGGTGCCGGCTTCGCGCTGGCCAGCCACGATCTCGAGATCCGCGGTGCCGGCGAGCTGCTCGGCGACGAGCAGAGCGGGCAGATCCAGGAGATCGGCTTCGCGCTGTACACGGAGATGCTGCAGCGGGCCGTGGAGAGCCTGCGCCGGGGCGACCAGCCGGACTTCGACAAGCCGCTGCACGGCGGTGTCGAGATCAACCTGCACGGCGCCGCCCTGCTGCCGGACGACTACGTACCGGACGTGCACCTGCGCCTCGTGCTGTACAAGCGCATCGCGGGCACGCAGACGGAGGACGACCTGCGCGAGCTGCAGGTGGAGCTCATCGACCGCTTCGGCCTGCTGCCGGAGCCCGCCCGCAGGTTGCTGCAGGTGGCCGGCCTGCGCATCGCCGCCGAACCGCTGGGCATCCGCAAGATCGACGTGGGCCCGGAGGGGGGCTCGGTGCAGTTCGGGCCGGACCCGGCCGTGGAGCCCATCACCCTGATCGAAATCATCCAGGAGCCCGGCAGCATCTACCGCCTGAAGAACGACGACCGGCTGACTTTCCGCACCCGGCTGCCCGAGGTGGACGAGCGGGTGGAGCATCTGGAGGGGCTGCTCGCCCGCCTCGCCGCTGGCGCACGGCCCGAGGCGATGGCAAGCTAGCGCGATGCATGCCGGGACCCCATTGCCGAAGGCCGCCCTGGCGGTGCCGCAGGGCGCTCTCGCCGCGGCACTTGCCGGGTTACTGGCTGCCCTGCTGGCCCCCGCCCCCCTGCCCGCGCAGGAGTCCCCGGCGGACGGAACCGCCTCAGCCGCGGCCGCCGCAGCGGAGGAAGCGGAGCCGCTCGAGCAATACCGGGTGGAGCTTATCGTCTTCGAGTACGGGGATGCCCTCGCCGGCACGACGGAGGACTGGTCCGCGCCGGTGGAAGCCGTGCCGGAGGACGAGCCGCTGGCCGACGAAGACGCCGCTGCCGGGGATACCGCGGACGTCGCGCAGGACGGTCCCGATGCGCCCGCCGCCGGCGATGCGGCGCCCGTGGCGGCCGGAGACACCGCGGACGAGACCCGCGCGGACGGCGAGCCGGAGGAACCGCTGTTCCGTTTCATGCCGCTGCCGGAGGAAGAGCGGGAACTGGGCGAACTCTATCGGCGCCTCGCCAACGCGGACGGCTACGAGCCCCTGCTGCACGTCGCCTGGCAGCAGCCGGGCTACGAGCCCGACGCTTCGCAGCCGCTGGACCTGGCGCGCCTGGCCGAGCTGCCCGGGCGTTTGCGCGGCGAGGCGCGGCTTTACCGCTCCCGCTTCCTCCACCTGGTTCTGGACCTGGAGCTGTGGTCGGCGCCGGGCGGGGGTCGCATCGCGCCGCAGGCGCCGCTGCCGCCGCGGCCACTGTACGGCGTGGCCGAGGACGAGCCGCTGGAGGCGCTGGAACCGGACGTCTACCGGCTCAGCGAGCGGCGCAAGCTGCGCAGCGGCGAGCTTCACTACTACGACCATTCCCGCTACGGCGTGCTGGCAAAGGTGACGCCGGTGGAAACGGAAGAAGCAGCCGGTGAGCCCGGGCAGGACGACGGCGGTGAAGCCGGCGGCGCCGGCGAAGACACCACGCCCGAGGGCGCTGCGTCCGGCTGACGGTTCAGTGCCCGGCCGGCGAGGCCAGGGCATCCATCACGAACTGCTCCGGGTCCCGTTCGCCGTCGGGCAGCGCCGGGGTCACCGTACAGCGCACCGTGACGAACCGTCCCACCGGCGAGTGCGGATGATGGATACCCAGTTCCCGCACCTGAGCGCTGACGGAATCGGCGAAGGCGCGCACGGCCGCCTCGTCGCCGCCGTGCACCAGCGCAACGATGCAGTCCTCCTCCAGCCGTGAGGCAATGTCGCTCGCGCGACGCAGGCGCCGGGTGATACAGCGCGCCACCCGCCGCACCATGGATTCCGTGGCATGCCGGCCGAAAGTGTCGAGATAGGCCCGGAAGGCCTCGATGCGAAAAACCAGCAGGGAGAGCCGATGACCTTCCCGACGTGCCAGCGCCCAGTCGTGGGACAGAACGCCGTCGAAGAACGGCCGCGGCGCGAGCCCGGTGGCGGCGTCCCGCCTCTCCGCAGGCAGCGGCTCCGTCGGGCTCGGCGGACCGTCGGCCGCCTGCGCCTCGCCGTGGCGCAGCGCCAGATGGCAGCTCGCGTAGGCCTCGCCGTCGGCGGCCTGCAGCGGCGACACGGTCAGCGACAGTGCCGGGCCGGGGTCGTCCGGCGTGCCCGGATAGACCGTGAGATGGGTCGGCTCCGCCGCCGCCAGCGCGCCGTCCACCCGCGGCCAGTCGTCGCGCCCCCCCAGCGCTTCCAGGATGCTCTCCAGGTTCTGGCCCGACAGCCGGCCCGGGCTCAGCCGCGCCAGTTCGCCGAAGGCGGGGTTGAAAAAGACGGTCTGCCAGTACCCGTCCCGAAGCGCTGCCACCAATACACCCTCGGGCAGAGCGAGCAGCAGCGACTCGAGCAGGTTCCTGGACAGGGACTTCATCGCGGCTCAGACCTCCTCCGGTGGCGTGCCGGTCGCGGCGACCAGGGCCAGTGCCACACGGCTGGCCGCCTCCGCACCGCGGGAGAGGTTCTTCTCGAGATCGGCATGTATGGCGGCCTGCCCGCGGCCGGCGGCCCGGTTGACCAGCACCGCGAGACAAGCGTATTCCAGCGCCAGCTCCCGTGCCAGCACGGCCTCCGGCATGCCGGTCATGCCGATGTACTGGACACCCTCGCCTGCGAGCCGGTCCACCTCGGCCCGGGTCTCGAGCCGCGGGCCCTGGGTGACGCCGTAGATACCGCCGGCGCAGCAGGGGATGCCGAGGTCGGCGGCCCGGCCGATCAGTGCCCCGCGCAAAGCGGCGTCGTAGGGCTCGGTGAAGTCGACGTGCTCCAGGGGACCGGACTCGCCGTCGAAGAAGGTGGACTCCCGGCCCCAGCTGTAGTCGATGACCTGGTCCGGCACCGCCAGGGAGCCGAGCGGCGGCTCCGCCGGGACCACCCCCACCGCGTTGACCGCGATCACCCGGCACACGCCGAGCTGGTCCAGGGCCCAGAGATTGGCCCGGTAATTGACCCGGTGGGGAGCGATGTCGTGGCCGGCGCCGTGGCGGGACAGGAACCAGAATCGCTGCCCGGCGACGGACAGGCGGACCGGCACCGCCGACGGCGGGCCGAACGGCGTCGCCATCTCCCGGTTCTCGACCACCTCCACGCCGGGCATGCGCTCCAGTCCGGAGCCGCCGATCACGCCGAAGCCGCTGTCCTCCGTCACGGCAGATCCTCCAGTGCGTAGAGGCCGGGCAGCTCACGCCACCGGCCCCGGTAGTCCATGCCGCAGCCGAGGATGTAGCGGTCCGGCACCAGAAAGCCGCGGAAATCCGGCTCGAGGTCCGCGGTCCGGTCGGGCAGGTCCTTCTCGGTCAGCACGCAGGTAAGTACTTCGCCGGCGCCGGCATCCCGGCAATGCGCCGCCACGCCGGCCAGGGTAATGCCCTCGTCGAGGATGTCGTCGACGATCACCACGGCCCGGCCGGCGAGGGGTGTCTGCGGCAGCGCATGCCAGCGCAGTTCTCCGCCTCGCGCACCGTCGCCGTACCGGCCCACCCGGAGGGTGTCGTTCACGTGCGGGATGGACAGCCTGCGGGAGATCTCCGCCGCCGGCATGCGGCCGCCCTCGAGGACCGCGATCAGCACGGGCTCGCGCCCTGCCAGACGCGCCGCGATGGCGCCGGCCAGACGGTCGAACGCCGCCGCCACCTCCGCCGGGCTGGCGATGCGCTCGGCGCCGGCGGGGATGCGCACGCCGCCGGCGTGCCGGGAAGTGAGGTCGTCAGGCATCGAGTTCCAGCACCGGCCGGTCCATGGCTTGCGCCAGTTCGGCGTGCAGCGCCTGCCAGCGCTCGCTCGCCAGCAGCCGTTCCCGGCTCGTCCTGCGCCGGCCGTGGAAGCGGGCGAGACGGACCAGGCTCGGGGGGTGGCGGTAGTCGCCGAGCCCCTCGGCGGTGGCCTCGGCCCGCGCGCGGTCATTGCAGACCAGCACCATGTCGCAGCCGGCCTCCAGCGCCGCCCGGGCCCGCCGCGACATGCTGCCCACACTCTCCGTGGCTTTCATGCTCAGGTCGTCGGAGAAGACGGCGCCGTCGAAGCCGAGCCGCCCGCGCAGCTCCTCGCCGATCCACCAGCGGGAAAACGTGGCCGGCCGGGCGTCCACCTCGCTGTAGACCACATGCGCCGTCATGATCCCCGGCAGGCCCGCCCGCACGAGGCGTTCGAACGGCTTCAGGTCCTCCATGATCTCCGCGAAGGCCCGACGGTCGACGGGCAGCTCCTCGTGGGAGTCCGGCACCACCGCACCGTGCCCGGGGAAATGCTTCGCCACCGCCGCCATGCCGGCATCCTGCATGCCGTGCATGCAGGATGCCGCCAGTTCGCCCACCGTCTCCGGCGTCGCGTGGAAGGCTCGGTCGCCGACGACCTCGCTCAGACCCCAGTCGAGGTCCAGCACCGGCGCGAAGGAGAAGTCGACGCCGACGGCACCGAGTTCGGCCGCCAGCAGCCAGCCCGTGTGCCGGGCCAGCCGGCGGCCGGTGTCCGGGTCCGCGTCGTAGCGGCGTCCGAGCCAGCGGGCGGGCGGCAGCTCGGTGAAGCCCTCGCGGAAGCGCTGGATGCGGCCGCCTTCCTGATCCACGGCCACCAGCAAGGGCGGCGTGCGCAGGGCGTGGATCGCCCCGGTCAGCACGGCGAGCTGGGCCGGCGTCTGGTAGTTGCGGCTGAACAGGATCACGCCGCCGAGGGCCGGGTGCATCAGGAACTCCCGGTCCGCCGGCGTCAATTCCGTCCCTTCGATGTCCGCCATCAGCGGGCCGAGTGACATCGCCTCTCCTGTGCCGGGGGGAAAACAGTCGCCACGCACCGATAAAGCACTTTCAAAATCACATTCAAGGCCATGATCTTGTTCATGCTTTATCAAAAACCGCGACGGACTCCATGTGACTCGTATGAGGAAACATATCCAGAACGCCGGCTGCAGACAATTGCAGGCGTCCTGCCGCCGTCAGCGTGCCGGCGTCCCGCGCCAGCGTACCGGGGTGACAAGAGACGTATACGAGACGCCGTGGCGGCCGTACGGCGAAGTGCCGGGCCAGCGCCTCGGCGCCCGGCCGGGCCGGGTCTAGCAGGACCCGGTCCCAGTCGGCCTGCAGCCAGCGCTCCGAGGGATCCGGCTCCGCCAGATCCCGGTGCAGGAAGGTCACGTTGCCGAGCCCGTTGGCCGCCGCGTTGTCCCCGGCCCGCCGCACCAGGTCTGCGCTGCCCTCGATGCCGAGCACCTCGCCGACCCGTCGTGCCAGCGGCAGGGTGAAATTGCCAATGCCGCAGAATAGATCGAGCACCCGCTCGTCCCGCGCGGGGTCGAGCAGTTCCAGCGCCCGCGAGACCAGCGCCCGGTTCAGCACGCCGTTGACCTGGATGAAGTCCAGCGGTCGGAAACGGATCGCGAGATCGAATTCCGGCAGCGCGTAGGAGAGCGGCCCGGGCAAGCTGCCGTCGACCGCCGGCAGCGGCTCGACGGTTTCCGCCCCGCCCGTCTGCAGGAAGAACCAGAGCCGGTGCGCGGCGGCGAAGCCGCGCAGCCGGGCCTCGTCTTCGGCGGACGGCGGCTGGAGCACGCGGAGCACCAGGGCGGTAAGATTTTCTCCGACGGAGACCTCGATCTGGGGGATCTGCTCGCGGACGGACAGGCCCGAGATCAGCTCGGCGAGTTGCCCGAGCAGTCCCCCCACCGGCTCGGCCAGCACCTCGCAGCGCACGGTGTCCGTCACATAGGGCTTGAACCGCTCGCGGAAGCCCACCAGCACCCGGCCCTTGCCGCGGACGTAGCGCACCCCCAGCCGGGCACGGCGGCGATAGTGCCAGGCGGGCCCGCGCAGCGGCTCCAGCACCCGCCCCGGTAGCAGCCCCCCGATGCGCTCCAGATTGTCGAGCAGCACCTGCTGCTTGGCCTCGATCTGGCGTTGCGCGGCGAGGTGCTGCAGCGAGCAGCCGCCGCAGAGGCCGTAAACGGCGCAGCGCGGCTCCACCCGGTCCGGCGAGGGTTCCAGCACGGCCTCCAGCCGGGCCTCGTCGTAGTTCTTCCGCCGGCGTACACGCAGCAGGCGTACGCGCTCGCCGGTCAGCGCGCCGTCCACGAACACCTTCTTGCCGGGCACATCGGCGATGCCGCGTCCGTCGTGGGTGATACCCAGGATGCGGGCCTCCTCAGGCTCGCGCTGCTTCCTCGCCACGGGGTCGCCCTCAGCGCCCGCCGGCGCCCTGCCAGGCGTCCAGGAATTCCGCGAAATGGGGAGCGCCGCTTTCGGCGAGAGTCTGCCGTACCCGGTCGTATTCCCGCTCGAGGTCCGCGGCCGACATGCGCCCGCGCATGCACTCGAAGCGCAGGTAGACGAGGTAGGTGTTGATGACGTCGGTTTCGCAGTAGTTGCGGATGCCGGCCCTGTCGCCCGCCTGCCAGGCGCCCCACACCTTGTCTCCACTCATGCCGAGCTTGCCCGGGAAACCCAGCATCACCGCGATGTCGTCGAGCCCCGCCCGGGCCCGCACCTGGTAGCCGGAAAGCACGTCCATCAGGTCGATGTGGCGCCAGTGGAAGCGGCCGAGATAATTGTTGTAGCGGTAATCCCGCTCTGTGTCGCCGGTCTCCCAGTAGCGCTGCGCCACCACACCGTGCAAGAGCGCCCGGTAATGCAGCACCGGCAGATCGAAACCGCTGCCGTTCCAGGACACCAGCGTCGGCGCGAAGCGCTCGATGCCGTCGAAGAAGCGCGCCACGATCTCCGCCTCGTCGGCGTCCGCCTCGCCCAGGCTCCAGACGCGGAAGCTGTCCCCGGTCCTGAGCGCGACCGAGATGGCGACCACCCGGTGCAGGTGCAGCGGCATGA
>CAZRSA010000039.1:0-21342 GCA_964602525.1 uncultured Woeseiaceae bacterium | reverse complement strand
GCCCCCGCGGCCGCGGCAAGTCCAGCGGCTCCCTGCACCAGGTGACGCCGATCGAACTTCTGACCCAGGTGCTCGAGTCCATCCGCGACCGCAACCATCTGGATACGAGCAAGCTCGACGACGTGGTCGTCGGCTGCGTGGCGCCGGTGGGCGAGCAGGGCTCCAACGTGGCCCGGGTGGCGGCGCTGAACGCCGACTACGCTGAGAACGTGCCCGGCAAGCAGTTGAACCGCTTCTGCGCCTCGGGCCTCGATGCCGTGAATACGGCGGCCTCCCAGGTCATGGCCGGTCAGGCGGATCTGGCCATCGGCGGCGGGCTGGAGAGCATGTCCCGGGTGCCGATGGGATCCGACTCCGGTGCCATGGCCGCCGACCCCCAGGTGGCCTACAAGACCTACTTCGTGCCCCAGGGCATCGGCGCCGACCTCATCGCCACCAAGTACGGCTTCTCCCGCGACGACGTGGACGCCTACGCCGCCGAGAGCCAGAAGCGGGCCGCAAACGCCTGGGAGAAAGGCTACTTCAAGAACTCGATCATGCCGGTGAACGACACACTGGGCATGACGGTACTGGATCACGACGAGCACGTCCGGCCGGATACCACCGTCGAGGGGCTCGGCGAGCTGAAGCCGGCCTTCGTCGTCCCCGGCGAGCAGGCGGGCTTCGATGCAGTCGCGCTGCAGCGCTACCCGGAGGTCGAGGCCATCAACCACGTGCACACGGGCGGCAACTCCAGCGGCATCGTCGACGGCGCGGCCGCCGTGCTGGTGGGTACGAAGGAGATTGGCGAGGCGCTGGGTCTGAAGCCCCGCGCGCGCATCCGCGGCTTCGCCTCCATCGGCACCGAGCCCACCATCATGCTGACCGGCCCGGCCCCGTCCGCCGAGAAGGTGCTGAAGCGCTGCGGCATGGACAAGAAAGACATCGATCTCTTCGAGCTGAACGAGGCCTTCGCCTCGGTGGTGCTGCTGTTCATGCAGCGCCTCGGCATCGAGCACGACCAGATCAACGTGAACGGCGGCGCCATCGCTATGGGTCACCCCCTGGGCGCCACCGGCACCATGATCCTCGGCACGGTGCTCGACGAGCTCGAACGCCGCGACCTGAACACCGCGCTCGTGAACCTGTGCGTCGGCGCAGGCATGGGCACAGCCACGATTATCGAGAGGGTATGAGCACGATGAACACGATTGATTTCCAGGTAGACGGCGACGGCATCGCGACGATCACCATCGACGTCAAGGACCGGCCGATGAACGTGCTGACGCCCGAGTTCATGGCCGAACTGAAGGAGAGCATCGAGAAGGTGGCCTCCGACGACGCCATCAAGGGTGCCGTCATCACTTCCGGCAAGGATTCCTTCCTGGCCGGCGCGGATCTGAAGTCGCTGGTGAACGCGTTCGACAGCGGCGCCAGCGCCGAGGAGATGTACGCCAACAGCCGGGGGCTGCAGCAGACGCTGCGCACCATGGAGACCTGCGGCAAGCCCTTCGCGGCGGCCATCAACGGCACGGCGCTCGGCGGGGGTCTCGAGATCTGCCTCGCCACCCACTACCGCGTGGCGGCGAACAATCCGAAGGCCGTACTCGGACTGCCCGAGGTACAGGTGGGCCTGCTGCCTGGCGGCGGCGGCACCCAGCGCCTGCCGCGGCTGATTGGCCTCGAGGCCTCCCTGCCGCTGATGCTGCAGGGTACCCACGTGAAGCCGGAGAAGGCGGGCTCACTCGGCATCGTCAACGAGGTGGTGGAGCCCGGCAAGGAGGTCAAGGCCGCCAAGCAGTGGATCAGAGACGTGGGCGACCCGGAGCAGCCCTGGGACAAGAAGGGCTTCAAGGTACCCGGCGGCACCGGTCTGATGAACCCGAAGGCCATCCAGACGCTGATGGTGGGTTCCGCGCTGCTGCAGAAGAACACCAACCACAACTACCCGGCGCCCATCGCCATCATGTCCTGCGTCTACGAGGGCACGGTGCTCCCGATCGACCAGGGTCTCGATATCGAGTCGAAGTACTTCGTCTCCCTGCTGCGCGACCCCGTGGCACGCAACATGACCCGCACGCTGTTCATCAACAAAGGGGCGGCGGACAAGCTGGTGCGCCGGCCGGAGGGCGTGGACAAGAGCCAGGTGAAGAAGCTGGGGGTGCTCGGCGCCGGCATGATGGGCGCCGGCATCGCGTTCGTGTCCGCGAAGGCGGGCATGGAGGTCGTCCTGCTCGACACGACGAAGGACAAGGCCGAGAAGGGCAAGGACTACTCCCGCGAACTCCTGCAGAAGCGGATCGACCGGGGCCGCATGGACTCGGACAAGGCCGCGGACCTGCTGGAGCTGATCAGGACCACGGACGACTACGCGGATCTGGAAGGCTGCGACCTGATCATCGAGGCTGTGTTCGAGGACCGCAAGATCAAGGCCGACGTCACGGCCAGGACCGAGGCGGTGATCCCGGAGAGTGCCATCTTCGCCTCCAACACCTCGACGCTGCCCATCACCGGTCTTGCCGAGGCCTCGAAGCGGCCGGAGCAATTCATCGGCATCCATTTCTTCTCGCCGGTGGACAAGATGCCGCTGGTGGAGGTGATCGTCGGTGAGAAGACCGGCGATGAGGCCATTGCCCGTTCGCTGGACTACATCCAGCAGATCAAGAAGACGCCGATCGTGGTGAACGACAGCCGCGGCTTCTACACCAGCCGGGTGTTCGGCACCTTCACCCGCGAGGGCATGTCCATGCTGGCCGAGGGCGTGAACCCGGCGCTGATCGAGAACGTCGCGAAGCAGGCCGGCATGCCGGTGGGCCCGCTCGCGGTCACCGACGAGGTGTCGCTGGAACTCGCCTACCACGTCGGCAAGCAGACCCGGGATGACCTGGGCGACGACTACGTGGGCACGCCGGCCGACGAGGTGGTGCGCAAGTTCGTCGAGGACCTGGACCGCCGCGGCAAGCGCTTCGGCAAGGGCTTCTACGACTACCCCGAGGGCGGCAGGAAGCACCTCTGGCCGGGTCTCGCCGAACATTTCCCGGTGGCGGACGAGCAGCCCAGCGTGGAGGAGGTGAAGAAGCGCCTGCTCTACATCCAGGCGCTGGACACCGTGCGCTGCATGGACGAGGGCGTGGTCACCGATCCGGCGGACGCCGACGTGGGCTCCATCTTCGGCTGGGGCTTCCCGCCGTACACGGGCGGTACCATCTCGCTGATCGAGACCGTGGGCCTGAAGGAGTTCGTGGCCGAGTGCGACCGCATGGCCGAGGCCTACGGCGAGCGCTTCAAGGTGCCGGCGATGCTGCGTGAGATGGCGGAGAAGGGCGAAACCTTCTATCCCCGCGGCGGCGCGTCCGAGACGCGCTCGGCCGCCTGAGGGGCCGCCGCGATGAGCGACTGGGAGACGGTGGATTACGCGACCGACGGAGCGGTCGCGACAATCTCCATCGACCGCGACGAGGTGATGAACGCCTTCAACCGGCAGCTGCGGCAGGATCTGCTGGCGGCCTTCGGCAAGGCGGTGGACGACCCGGAGATCCGGGTCATCGTCTTCACCGGCGTCGGCCGGGGTTTCTCGGCCGGCGCCGACCTCAAGGATGCGATGAGCGCCCGGGAGACGGGCAACCAGCGCATCGAGGAGCAGCTGCAGCGCGAGTACCGCCCGGTGCTCGAGATCATCGGCCGCTGCGAGAAGCCGGTGCTCGCCAGCATCAACGGCGCGGCGGCGGGCATCGGCCTGTCCTTCGCGCTGATGTGCGATCTCGCCATCATGTCGGACAATGCCTTCCTGCTGGCGCCGTTCGCCAGCATCGGCCTGGTGCCGGACGGCGGGGCCACCTGGCTGCTGGCGAATCAGCTCGGCTACAAGCGGGCCTTCCAGGCCTGCGTGGAGGCCGAGCGTATACCGGCGGACAAGTGCCTGGAGTGGGGGCTGGTGAACAAGGTGGTGCCGGCGGACGAGCTCCGTGAGGCCACCGCCGGGTGGGCCGCCTCGCTGGCGAAGCGGGCGCCGCTGTCCATGGCCGCGACCAAGCGGGCCATGCGCCACGCCATGGCCGGCAGCTGGGGCAGCACCTTCGACGTGGAGGCGAGCCTGCAGGACGCGCTCATCATGAGCGAGGACAACATGGAGGGCGTGACCGCCTTCTTCGAGAAACGGGAACCGGAATTCAAGGGCCGCTGAGCGGACCGACGGCATCAACGACGAGGTAGACGTCATGGAAAGAAAGCTGTTCGACGAAGAGCACGAGATATTCAGGGACTCGGTCCGCACCTTCCTGAAGAACGAGATCCAGCCTCACGCGGACCGCTGGCAGGAGCAGGGCATCGTGGACCGCGAGGCCTTCCTGAAGGCCGGCGAGCAGGGTCTGCTGCTGATGTGGGCCGACGAGAAGTACGGCGGCGCCGGCATGGCCGACTTCCGCTATGAGCAGATCTTCATCGAGGAGATGGCCCGCTACGGCGACCCCGGCTTCTTCGCCACCCTGCACAGCCGGCTGGTGGGACCCTACATCGGCGAGCTGGGTACCGAGGAGCAGAAGGAACGCTGGCTGCCGAAGTGCGTTAGCGGCGAGAACATCCTCGCCATCGCCATGACCGAACCGGGCGCCGGCAGCGACGTGGCCGGCATGCGCACGAAGGCCGAGGACAAGGGCGACCACTGGCTGCTGAACGGCTCCAAGACCTATATCTCCAACGGCATCAACGCCGACCTGATCGTGGTGGCGGCCCGCACCGTGCCTGATTCCACCCACGGCCTGGGGCTGTTCGTGGTGGAGCGGGGCATGGAGGGCTTCGAGCGTGGCCGCAATCTCAAGAAGATGGGCCTGAAGTCCCAGGACACCGCCGAGCTGTTCTTCAACAACGTGAAGGTGCCGAAGGAGAACGTGCTGGGCGAGCCGACCAAGGGCTTCTATTACCTGATGCAGTTCCTGGCCGAGGAGCGCCTGCTCGGCGCTGCCGGCTACCTGGCGTCCGCCCAGGCGGCCTTCGACATCACCATGGACTACGTCACCGAGCGCAAGGCCTTCGGTCGGCGCATCGCGGATTTCCAGAACTCGCGCTTCGCCATGGCCGACATGCGCATGGAACTCGACATCGCCCAGGTGTACGTGGACCGCTGCGTCGAAGAGCACAACGAGGGCAAGCTCACCGCCGAGGTGGCGGCCCGGGCCAAGCTCTACACCAGCGAACTGGAGGGCCGGGTGATGGACCAGTGCGTGCAGCTGCACGGCGGTGCCGGTTACATGGACGAGTACGTGATCTCGCGCATGTATACCAACGCACGCATCTCGCGCATCTATGCCGGCTCCTCGGAGATCATGCGTGAGATCATCGCGCGCTCCATCGGCCTGGATCCGCGGCAGAAGAAGCCGAAGTCGCTGGCCGACGCGAAGGCGAAGGCCAGCGCGGCCTGAGCGCCTGACGCAATGACGACGGCGCGGCGCCCGCCCTCGTGGCGGGCGTCTCGTTTCAGGGTGATCGAACAGGAGGGGTAGACGATGGATCTCGCCAGCAAGACGGCGATCGTGACGGGAGGAGCTTCCGGGCTCGGCAATGCGACCTGCCGGGCGCTCGCGGAGCAGGGCGCCAACGTCATGATTCTGGACATCAACGAGGACGCGGCGAAGGCGGCGGCGGCCGAACTCGGCGACAGCGCCGATTATGTGACGACAGACGTGACCAGCGAGGTGTCCGTGCAGGGCGCGCTGGAGAAGACCATGGACCGTTTCGGCACGCTGCACGTCTGCGTGAACTGCGCCGGCGGCGGTCCGCCGGGCAAGACCCTGGGCAGGGAGGGACCGCTACCGCTGGAGCGCTACGCCTCGGTGGTTAATCTGAATCTCGTCGGCACCTTCAACGTACTGCGTCTCGCTGCCGAGCAGATGGCGCGCAACGAGCCCGAGGGCGAGGCGGGCGAGCGCGGCGTCATCATCAACACGGCATCGGTGGCGGCCTACGACGGCCAGATCGGCCAGGCGGCCTACAGCTCCAGCAAGGCGGGCATCTGCGGGATGACACTGCCGGTGGCGCGTGACCTGGCGCCGCTGGGCATCCGGGTCATGACCATCGCACCCGGCATCATGAACACGCCGCTGCTGCAGGGGCTGGACGACAAGGTGAAGCAGCCGCTGATCGAGATGGTCCAGTTCCCGAAGCGCCTCGGTCTGCCCGAGGAGTTCGGCAAGCTGGCCCGCCACATCGTCGAGAACGCCTACCTGAACGGCGAGGTGATCCGCCTCGACGGCGCCATCCGTATGCAGCCGCGATGAGCGGGGCGGCGCGCGGCGGCCCGCTGGCGGGCCTGAAGGTCATCGAGATCGCCGGCATCGGCCCGGGGCCTTTCTGCGGCATGATGCTGGCAGACATGGGGGCGGAGGTGATCCGGGTGGAGCGCAAGTCGGCGCCGGGCGGCAGCCGCCCGCTGCCGGATCCGCTCACGCGCAGCCGCCGGTCGATCGCCGTGGATCTCAAGTCGCCGGAGGGCGCGGCGGTGGTGCTGCGCCTGGTGCAGGAGGCGGACGCGCTGTTCGAGGGCTTCCGGCCGGGCGTCGCCGAGCGGCTGGGCATCGGGCCCGAGGAGTGCCTGAGCGCCAACCCGAAGCTGGTCTACGGCCGTATGACCGGCTGGGGGCAGGACGGGCCGCTGGCGAACGCCGCCGGGCACGACATCAACTACGTCGCGCTGTCCGGCGCGCTGCACGCCATCGGCCGCCGGGGCGGAAAGCCGGTGCCGCCGCTGAACCTGGTCGGGGACTTCGGCGGCGGCGGCATGCTGCTCGCCTTCGGTATGGTCTGCGCGCTGCTGGAGGCGCAGAGGAGCGGCAAAGGCCAGGTGGTGGATGCCGCCATGGTGGACGGGTCGCTGTCGCTCATGGCCATGTTCTTCGGCTTCAGGGCCATGGGGCTGTTCGATGGCGGCACGGGGACACACTTCCTGTCCGGCGCGTCGCACTTCTACGATACCTACGAGACCAAGGACGGCCGCTACGTGGCCATCGGCTCCATCGAGCCACAGTTCTACAAGCTGCTGATCGAGAAGGCCGGGCTGGATGCGGAGGAATTCGGGCCGGCGGTCTTCAGCGGCCGCACGGATGCCGACGCGGTGGCGCAGTGGGACCGTCTGGGCGGGAAGCTGGCCGAGGTGTTCCGCACGAAGACCCGGGACGAGTGGTGCGAGATCATGGAAGGCACGGACGTCTGCTTCGCGCCGGTGCTGGATCTGGGCGAAGTCGGGGCTCATCCGCACAACCGGGCCCGGCGCAACGTGGTCGAGGTGGACGGGGTGCCCCAGAACGCGCCGGCGCCCCGGTTCAGCCGAACGCCGCCGGCGGAGCCGGGCGGGCCGCGGCAGGCCGGTCAGGATACCGATTCGGTGCTAGCCGACTCCGGGTTCGCCGGGGACGAGATTGCTGCGCTGCGGGAGCGCGGCGTACTGAGCTGAATGTACCGGAGCTTGCCGGGGATGCCGCCAGGAGCGGCGCCTGCGGCAACAAGTTGCAAAAGTTGGATTAGTTCGGACCGGCACCTAAGGCGGTGATCAGTTCCTCGTCTACGTGGCCGTCGGCCACCAGGCCGCGGTCCCGCTGCCAGGCGGAGACGGCGCGGCGGGTGGCGGGGCCTACGATACCGTCAGGTTCACCGGGGTCGTAGCCTTGGTCCGCCAGGGCCTGCTGGAGTCCCTTCACATCCTCGCGGCGGAGTGGCCCCGAGTCTTCGGGCAGGCCGCTTACCAGCGGGCCGGCGCCGGCGATGCGGTCCGCCAGCCGGCCCACCGCCAGGGCGTAGTACTCCGAACGGTTCCAGCCCATGATCACGTCGAAGTTCTCGTAGACGATGAAGGCCGGGCCCTCGTGGCCGGCGGGCACCAGTACGGCGGCCGGCAGGTCCAGCCGGGGCAGGGGCCGGCTCCAGGCATCCGTGATGCCCAGCTCAACCCACTCGGCCAGCGGACGCCGGCGGTCGCGGCCGGCGAGCGCGTAGTCGAAGCCGTCGGGCAACCGTATCTCCCGACCCCAGCGCAGTTCCGGCTGCCAGCCGAGGGCCTGCAGGAAATTGCCCGCCGAGAGGATAGCGTCCTCCGGGCTCTGCCACAGGTCACGCCTGCCGTCGCCGTCGGCGTCGATGGCGTGGCGCAGGAACACCGACGGCAGGAACTGGAAGTTGCCCATGGCACCCGCCCAGGAGCCCACCATGCGCTCCGGCTCGATGTCGCCGGCATCGATGATGCGCAATGCTGCCAGCAACTCGTCGGTGAAGAAGGCGCTGCGCCGCTGGTCGCAGGCGAGCGTGGCGAGGGCGTCGGGTACGGGTATCCTGCCGTAATAACTGCCGAAGTTGGTCTCCAGCCCCCAGAACGCCACCAGGTAACGGGCCGGCACGCCGTAGCGGCGCTGGGCCTGCATGAGGGTGGCCCGATGCCGCGCAAGTACCTCGCGGCCGCGGCGTACCCGCTCATCGGTGACCCGCCGGCCATAGTAGTCGGCGAAGCTGCGGGTGAATTCCGGCTGGCGGCGGTCGAGTTCGATTATGCGCTGCCGAAACTCGACTCCGCCAAGTACATCTCGCAGCACCGCTTCGCTGATGCCTCGCGTCCGCGCCTTGTCTTCCAGTGACGCTATGCAACTGCCGAAGGCGTCAGAATCGGTCTGCCGTTCTTCCGAGGGAGATTCCTCGGACGCCGATTGTGCGAAGGCCGAGGGGCTGATCGTCAAGAGCAGCAGAATAAAGTGAATGAGAGTCTTGATTACGCTTCTCCGGTGATGCCGGACGATTGCTTCGAATCCGGGAAGGATACCCCGAACTCCCCAGTGCATTCCCAGAGCATACGCGACGTCGATTTCAACGTAAGTGTTCTTCAAAAAAAGAATGCCCACACCGAAGTGCGGGCATTCAAGGCCGGTGCATCCCGCTCTGCCGACATTCGGCAAAGGGGGAATGGCTCAGGTCGTCAGAACTCGTACTCCACGCCGATCCGGATCTCGTAGAGCGAGGCATCGCCGATACGCGGTTCCGGAGTACCTTCCTCGACCGCATACGGGAAGTTGTGCTCTCGCAGGACACCCCAGTCGTCATTGAGCAGGTTGGTCAGGTTGTCGATTATCAGGAACCCGACCGCACGGTGGTCTGCCGCCACCCCGGGCAATTCCTGCTCCACGCGGAGGTCGAGCTTACGCCACCACGACCCGGTTTCCTCGTTCCGCGCCCGTCCGGGCTCCAGAACCCGGGGTTCGAAGTCGAGGAACGGCGTGAAGTTGTAAGGATCGATGGTTCCGTCGAAAGCCACGCTGTAGGGGCGGCCCGAGTTGGCCTGGCCGAACAGCGAGATGGTCGTGAAATAATCGCGGAAGAACGCCCGGGTGTACGTCGTTACGAACGTGAACCTGTGCTCGATGTTGTAGTTCGATGTCGACAGCACTTCCTCCTGCGGGTCGAAAAAGGCCCGGTTCGTGTAGTTGGAGAAAGCGACTGAGCTCGTCATCGGCTGGACGTCCTGTGCGTCGTTGTAGGCGTAGCCGACACGGAAGTCGAAGCCGTTGTCGAAGCTCTTCGCGAGACTCAGGGCGTACCCGAAGGACTCGTTGCCCTTGCTGCTGTTCGTCAGTACGAAGCTGGGCTCGCGGACGCTGTCGTAGACCGGATAGCCTTCCGGCGTCGTTCCGACCTGCTCGAGGTCACCGCGCTTGACGATGGCCGAATCCTGCCCTTCGGTGACGAGGATATCCGCAGTGAAGACATAGTCACCCGGGAAGATGTGTGTCAGGCCGAGAGCGAACTTCCACTCCGAGGGAATCTCGAAGTCCGGATCGAGGTAGTTAAGCTCAAAGTTATCGCCCGTTCCGCCGGCAACCGCATCGAACAATTCAGATGGAATACCCCAGCCTGGTCCTGCACCGGCCGGCGCGCTGGCCTCGATATCCTCCCAGACGATGTCCGTGTCGAACAGTGACCGGCTGCCGTCGGTATAACCGAACGAGCGACCGCGCTGGCCGAACTGAAGAACGTTGTTGGCGGAGAAGTTGTTGGAAAGCCAGACGTTCGGGTTACCGCCGGAGTAGAGACCGACGCCGCCGCGCAGCGTCGTCGCATCGGTCCAGTCGAACGTGAAGCCGAGCCGCGGCTGGAACAGGCTCTCCCCGTCCAGATTGGTGGAATTCGAGAAACCGTAATCCGCTACGAAATCAGGATTTTCCTCCGGCTTGTCATCCGACGTATACCAGTCGTAACGCAGGCCGGCGACGATCGTCAGCCGGTCACCGATCATGAATTCGTCCTGGATATAAGCCGTGTTCAGGGCATAGCCCCAGTCCGCGGCAGCATCCTGGGGATTATTCGACGGCGCGTTGTTGTAATAGATGGCATCGGCGAAACCGTTACGGAAGTTCTCGATACCGTCGAAACGGATCTCCGTTTCCGTGTGCTGGACGAACAGGTTGAAGATATCCAGCGCTTCGCGCTCGATGCCGAAGGTCAGGCTGTGCCCATCCAGGAAGTAATTTCCTCTCAGGGCAAAGTTCACGACGTCGTATTCCAGCTCGTTCGTCTGCCGGCTGTCATCGCCGCCGAGGTAGACATCGACGTCGTCCGTTTCCACACGGATCTCGGCGAAGTCGTTGCCACCGATCGAGTTCTGCCGATTTACCAGGTCGACGTAGCCTATGCGCAGTTCGGTGGAGAAATTGTCGTTCCAGTCCGAATACAGCGTCGCCGCATAGGAATTCAACTCCGCACCCCGCTCATAGAGGTGATTCGAGAATTCGAATTCGTTCAGCTCTTCGTCGGACTCCGTGATGTTTGAGCCGTCATTGTAGTTGTAGGTAAAGGCGAGACGGTGGAAGTCGTTGATGTTCCAATCGAACTTCAGCAGAAGCTTCTCATCCTCGTTATCGAAGCTCTCCGGGATGAAGCCGGGATCATACAGATACAGGTTTTGAGCGATCGAGACGATCTCATCCAGCTCCGCTTGCGTGATATCGATCTCGTTGACTGCGCCGGAGCCCTGCGGACCGCGATCGAAGAGATTGGTGCCGTCGAGCTTCTCGTAGGCCGCGAAGAAGAAAACGCGATCCTGCAGGATCGGGCCGCCGATCGTGAAACCGTAACGCTGCTCTTCGAAATCGCCGCTCTGGATGCTGTCGCCCTCCAGCTTGTCGCCGCGGAAGCTGTCATCGACGTAGTCGAAGAAGAACGAGCCCGAGAATTCGTTGCCACCCGATCGCGTAACCGCATTGATGTTACAGGCCGAGAAGCCGCCGTACTCGACGTCGAACGGCGCCAGTTCGACCGCGACCTGGCTGACGGCATCGAACGGAAACGGCATGCGCTCGGTGGGATAACCATTCGAATTCAGGCCAAAGGAGTCGTTGAGCCGCACGCCGTCCACGGTCAGGCTATTGAACCGGGGGTTCTTGCCGGCGCACTGGATGGCGTTGATCTCGCCACGGGCTTCATCGACGAAAAGGCGCGGGTCGGTCCTGATGATGTCCGTGATATTCCTGTTCACGGCCGGGAGTGTCTGCAGCTCCTGGAAGTCGAAGGTCGCGCTCGGTCCGACGGCAACTTCTGCCAGAGGGGCCGCCTTGCCCATTACGACGATCTCTTCGATGGTCTCGCTGGGACTCAGGATGAAGTCGATGCTCGAAGTCGCCCCGAGATTCAGGCTGACGTTCTCGGCCTTCTCGGCTCCGTAACCCTCGCTGGCCACCGACACGGTGTAATCCGCGCCGATCGGCAGGTTGCGCACACGGAACTCACCGTCCGGACCGACTGTCGTCGTGCGGGTCAATCCGGTCGATTCGTTGACCACCGTGACCGTGGCGCCGGGAAGGGGATCACCGTTCTCGTCCGTGACGACGCCACGGACGGCGGAGCTGGTCTCTTGTGCGAATCCCGCAACAGGGACCATGACGATAAGTAAGGCAGCGACCCAGGCCTGGACGATGTTGCGCCACAGCCATGGACCCCTGCTAGGCGAGTCGAAATTAAGCATCACTACTGTCTCCGGTCTTGGGGTTCTTCGCCCCGGTTTTCTGTAAAGACGGCGGGATTCTAGGGCACGATTGTGAAGGTTTGATTGCTTCCGAAATTGCCCGGTCGGGGTCCCGCACCGCGGGCCCGCCGGGGCTGGGCGGGCCAAAACTACCGCAGCAAAAATCCGGTCGCAATAAAGGATTTACACGATGGCGACCGGCTTGCCGGGCACAAGTCTGAGCCGGCCACGGACCGGAGCTGGAAACGTCGTTACGATCCCGTCACAAGAAACTGTTTCTAGGAGGTTTCAGCTCGGGTCGCCCGGGCGCCGGGACAGGCCGCCGCCGGTGACCGCCGCCTCTGGCGCACCGCTGTAGTCTGGTTGCAACGGCGCCCGATGTGGTGATCGGGCTGTCTGTGCGCGCGAGAACTGTGGCGCAAGGGCAACATTCAGGCCGCCGGTCACGGTGGCAGGCCCGGCTCAGCCGCCCCAGTCGACGAAGATGGGCGACGACCACGCGCGTTCCTCGTTCATGGCCGGGCAGTCGTCGTCCGGCGGCGTGCGGTCGTCGGCGTAACACAGGTCCACCTCGACGCAGCGCCCCTCCTCGTCGTACGTGCAGCGCACGCCGCCGGCGTTGACCGCCGGGCTGGGGGACTCAACGGCGCGGGCATAGTAGAGTGCGTCCCGCGCCAGACCCGGGTAGTCCTCGTCGGTGAACGTTGCGGTGCAGCCGGCCGGGTCCGGGATGCACTGGTGCACCTTCCACGGATCCTGGATGAGCGGCTCCACCGCTTCGCCGGGCTCCTGTTGCGGCAGGATGCGGACGATCTCGATGCGCGTGATGAGCTTGCGCTCGTCGGAGGGGTTGTAGCACTCGCCCCGGCACATGGCGTCCAGCCGCTCCGGGGTGAGGGCATTGGTGGCGTAATCGGGGCAGCCCGGCCGCTGCTTGAACGCGCCGACGGCACGCACGCGGAAGTTTGGCGCCGCCGTCATCTCGGTCTCGGCTCCCATGGGCATGGGCATGGGCAGTTCGCCGCCGTCGCCGTTCAGCAGGTCGAACCAGAGCAGGATGCGGTCGCCGCTGGTGCCGTAGACCTCCCTGCGTTCCATCGCCTCCCAGATGGCGTTACGGTCGCGCCCGTCGGCGTGGGCGGCGACCAGGCCGCCGGTCATGAAGAACGACGCCTGACGCTCGGATTCCGTCAGCCGGAACGGCTGCACGTCGACCGTCTTCACGGGGGAGTCCGTCTCGATGAGGTTCTCGGGCACGTCGAAGCGGCCGGCGAAGTCGATGGCGTGGGAGTAGGGCAGCGGTTCGCCGGCCGGCGGGCCGAAGATGGAGCGCACCTGTTCGTCACGGCCGCCGGTGGGATCCGCCATGCCCCGGCGGAAGAATTCCTTGTAGCCCGTGCCCGGGCGCGCCCGGTGGTTGTCGCTGGAGGCCATGAAGCCGAAGCGGAACCGGCGCGGCGCGTCCGGGTCGTCGAAGTTGGTCAGCGCCATGATGTACTGCACCGCGCCGCCGGGGCGGTAGTTGAACGAGGGCAGGTAGCAGTCCCGGCACTGGCCGGCATCCAGCCAGTCGGCACCGGTCTCGCCGCCCACGGCGATATGGCCGCCGACGCCGGTGTTGACGTAGTCCTGGCGAGCCATGGCGGCACGCTCCTCGCAGAGCTCCGGACTCTCACCGGCCTCCAGGCAGCGGGACTCGATGATCTGGCCCGCCCGCCAGCAGGACGGCAGGTAGCCTTCCACCGGCTCCGGGCAGTAGGGGCGGCCCTGGTCGTCGAAGCGGATCGCCCGCCAGGGGCGGTACTCCTCGGAGTTCCCGTGCCCGGAGAAGACCTCGATCAGCGATTGCAGCTCCGGGTCGTGCATCTCGCCCTCGAGCTGCTTGTCCCAGTCGGACCCGGCCGGGGTATAGAAACCCCAGGTGGTGCCGTGGGGGATGACCATGGTCTCGTGGCCCTGGGCCCGCAGGCGCTCGAACAGCTCCGCCGGGGTCTCGGCGCTCTCCCGGCAGTCGTCCGGCAGCTCCGTCGTCGGTACGTCCATGGGGCAGTCGTCGGCGTTGCGCAGTTCCTCCACGTAGCGGGCGAAGTCGAGCATGCGCTTGGAGGGCTCCAGCGCGATGAGATAAGCCCGCGCGGTCACCGAGATGCCGCCCAGCGCCTCGCGGGCGACGCCGCCCGAGTTGATGGGCCGCGGCGGGATCCGGTCGTCCTCGAGGTCGCGCAGGATGACGTTCTTGTGGCCGTAGTGGGTATCCGGTGTGCTGCCCACCTGGGTCCATTCCCAGCCAAGGAACGAGACCGTGTCGGGGACGGGGCCGCTGCCCGCGACCGCGTTGCACTGGCGGATGGACTCCACCGTCTCCTGCCAGCGGCGCGGCGTGGAGGCCTCCGCATGGTCGTTGATGGACCAGAAGTCCAGCGCTGAGCAGTAGCGGGCGAAGTCGCAGGCGTCGGCGAGGGGTTTCGTGCCCTCGCCGTTCATCAGCGGCAGGCTGCTCAGGAAGGCGTCGAAGGACAGTGTGGTGTGGACATGCAGGTCGCCGAACAGAATCTGCTTGTCGGCCGGCGCTCCCGCCGACTCCGCAGCCTCGCTCTGCCGGGCGATGCGCTCCTCGACGGCCTCGGCCGGTACGCGCTGGTCGGTGATGATGCCGGGGCCTTCGTGCTCGCCCAGCCAGCCCTTGCCGGCCGCGAGCAGGAGTGCCAGGGCGCCGGCGACGACGATGACGACGGCGATCAGGAATCGTTTCATTATGTCCCCCACTGCCTGATCCGGTTGCAGGTCCAGACATTAGGGCCTCGGGTCCCGTCCGGCAAGTCCACGATTGCTGGCGGTAGTGTCCGCAAGTAGTGTGAAGCCGTGTATCGCTGCCGGGACGCGCTGCGGGGATGAGGATCGCTTTCATCGGACTGGGAGTCATGGGGTTCCCCATGGCCGGCCACCTGTCGCGGGCGGGTCACGAGGTGACCGTCTACAACCGCACGGCCGACAAGGCGCGCCGCTGGTGCGATAAGCATGCCGGCGAGGCGGCCGATTCGCCGGCCGAGGCAGCGCGCGGAGCAGGAATCGCCTTCACCTGCGTCGGCAACGACGACGACGTGCGCTCGGTCGTCCTGGGCGGCGACGGGGTCCTGGCCGGGCTCGGCGAGGGCGGCATCCTGGTGGACCACACCACGGTCTCCGCCGCGCTGGCCCGGGAGCTGGCCGGGGCGGCGGCGGAAGCCGGGACCGGGTTCCTCGATGCGCCTGTCTCCGGCGGCCAGGCGGGTGCGGAGCACGGCACGCTCACGGTCATGGCGGGCGGCGACCAGGCCGCCTACGACCAGGCGGAGCCGGTCATCGATATCTATGCGCGGCGCTGCCGGCTGATGGGCCCGGCCGGCTCCGGCCAGCTCACCAAGATGGTCAACCAGATCTGCATCGCGGGTCTGCTGCAGGGGCTGGCGGAGGGCCTCGACTTCGGCCGCCGCGCGGGCCTGGACGGGCGCGCCGTCATCGAGGCGATCAGCCAGGGCGCGGCCCAGTCCTGGCAGATGGACAACCGGCACGAGACCATGCTCGACGCGGAATTCGACTTCGGTTTCGCCGTCGAATGGATGCGCAAGGACCTCGGCATCGCGCTGGACGAGGCACGGCGCAACGGCGCGTCGCTGCCGGTAACGGCGCTGGTCGACCAGTTCTATGCCGAGGTGGAGGCCATGGGCGGGCGCCGCTGGGATACGTCGAGCCTGATCGCGAGGCTGGCAGACAGCGCCCGGACATAGGCATACAATGATCACGATCGCCCGGGAGGGGTGAAGCGTCATGGAATGGTTCACACCGGAAATTGCGGCCCTGGCCGCCACCGCGGCCACGCTCGGTGTGCTGCATACCATCCTCGGGCCCGATCATTACCTGCCTTTCGTCATGCTCTCGCGGGCGCGGGGCTGGTCCGCGCGCCGTACCAGCCTGATCACTGTCGTCTGCGGCCTCGGCCACGTGCTCGGCTCGGTGCTCATCGGCCTGGCCGGGGTCGCGCTGGGCCTTGCCCTGACCCGGCTGGAATGGGTGGAAGGCGTTCGCGGCAACCTGGCCGCCTGGGCGCTGGTGGTCTTCGGCCTGCTGTACATGATCTGGGGCCTGCGGTACGCCTGGCGCAACCGCCCCCATACCCACTGGCACACCCATGCGGACGGCACCAAGCACCTGCACGAACACCGGCATGCCAGTGCGCATGCCCACGTGCACGGTGAGACCGGCAGGACGCTCACACCGCTGGCCCTGTTCGTCGTCTTCGTGCTGGGGCCCTGCGAGGCGCTGATACCGGTGCTCATGTATCCGGCCGCGCAGCACAACTATGCGGGGCTCGCGCTGGTCACCGGCGTCTTCGGCGTTGCCACGCTGGTCACCATGGTGGGCGCGGTGCTGGTGGGTCTCTGGGGGCTGAAGACGGCCGGCGAGAAACTCGGCCTGGGGCGCCTGGCGCACTGGTCTCATGCGGTCTCCGGCGGCGCCATCGGGATGTGCGGCGCGGTGATCATCGGCCTCGGACTGTGACAAGCGCGGTCGCGGGCTGGTAAAAAGAGCAATCAGGGGGCAGGGAGCCCGGCGCGCGGTCCGGCTTCTTCATGCGGGCCGGCGGCGGCCGCTGCGAATCACGGGGCTGATCCGGAGTAGTCATGACATTCAGGAATACCCGCATCGAGCGCGAGCTGCCGCAGGAAGTCCGCGAGTGGCTCGAGGAGGAAGTGGCGGAACAGGAGGAACGCTACCGGAGAATCGTCGCAGAGATGGAAGCTCTCGATCCCACCCGGGAGCGGTGGTACGAGGAGTTCCTGGAGCGCATCCGGAAATACGGCTTCAACATGGACGGTGACCAGCGGGTGAAGATCCCCGAGCACGATCTGCCGCTCAGGCCGGACCGCAAGCACAAAGTCGTCTACTGAGCCGGGAGAGCGCCATGACCAGACCGCACATCGAACCGTTCTGCGACCGCGACGTCCATTTCAAGAACATGCCGCTCCCGGGCTTCGGCGCGGGCTACCGCTACAAGATGCTGAGCCTGGACCCGGAGGTCGGCTCCTGCACGATGACCGTCCAGCTCGACTCCGGTTATCGCCAGCCGCCCGGCTTCAGCTACTCGGAACTCGAGTTCATCGTCGTCGAGGGCAGCATCAGGGTGGGCGACAGGCTCTGCAACCGGGGGCACTACTTCTTCGTGCCGGCCGGCTACGCCCTGCCGGAACTCACCTCCGGCGAGGGCGCGCTGCTGCTGATGATGTACAACACCGCCGAGCCCAGCCTGGTGGAGAGCGACCGCCACCACGAGCTCTCCCGCACCGAGCTCTATCACGACGTCGACACCTATGCCGACATCGTCTGGGCCCCGGGCAACGTGGTGAGTCCGTCCGTGGCGGCCGGCTGCATGATCAAGCTGCTGAACTTCAATCCGCAGACCTTCGCCATGACGTTCCTGTACTGCATGGTGCCCCAGTTCCACCAGGACAACATCTCCTACCACGACTGCTGCGAGGAGGGTTATCACCTGTGGGGGACGTCGTGGATGATGCAGTTCGGCAACCTGCCCACCGGCGGATATTTCTGGCGCCCGCCGTACATCAACCACGGCGCCTTCGCCAGCGAGCTCGGCTGTATCGCCATCGGCCGCACCGACTCGAAGCTCTTCAACCACTTCCACTACAACCCCTGGAGCACGCCGGAGGAGAACGAGGAGCGCTCCGTGGCGCGGCTCGCCAAACGTGACCCCGTGCTCTACAAGTGGTGTGTGAACCACGCCCACAACCATCCCCACGGGCCGGAGGACTTCGAGGACACGATGCAGCGCCGCGGCACCCACACCCACGCGGACGGCACCACGCACACCCACGAGCACGAAGGCGAGCACCATCACGACGAGGATCCGCCGCCGACGCACGTAGGCATCTAGACGAGGCCCTCCTGCATGCCTATCAGTGGCTCTGCAGGCGTTCGGCAAGGTCTTTTTTGAGAATCTTGCCGAGGCTGGATTTTGGCAGCTCGTCCACGAAGATCACCGCCGCCGGCACCTTGTAGGGCGCCAGCCGCCCGGCGCACCAGGCGAGCACGGCTTGCTCGTCGGTGCCGGTGCCGCACACGAAGGCCACGGGCTCCTCGCCGAGTTTCACGGAAGGCCGGGCTACGACTGCGGCCTCGGTGATGTCCGGGTGGGCGAGCAGGGCGTTCTCGATCTCGCCGGGATAGAGGTTCACGCCGCCGCGGATGATCATCTCCTTCTCGCGGCCGCGGAGCTGCAGATGGCCCTCCCGGCCCCGGGATGCCCGGTCGCCCGGATAGAACCAGCCGCCGGCGTCGGCTTCGTGCTCCGTGCCTTCCTCGTCCAGGAAACGGGTGGCGACGCCGGGACCCCGGTAGCGCAGCCGGCCGACCTCGCCGTCGGCGACGGGCCTGCCTTCGCCGTCCAGCATCTCCACCTCCACCCGGAATACCGGCCGGCCGACGGTGTCGGCGTAGTCGGTTACCTCGTGGGGCTGCAGCACCGAGATGCCGCCCCCTTCGCTGGAGGCGTAGTAGGACAGCAGGCGCGGCGTCAGTTTTGCGGTGATCTCGCGAGCCTCCCCGGCATGCAGCACGGCGCCGGAGGAGATCAGCAGTTTCAGGTGCGGCAGGAGCGGGGTCTCGCCGCCGGCCAGCGGCAGCAGGCGGCGGAGCAGGGTGGGCACCAGGAAGGCCACCGTCGCCCGTGAGCGATTGATGGCGGCGGCGAGTTCCTCCGGCTTGTGGGGCGGCGGGTCCAGCACCACCGTGCCGCCGGCTGCCAGCAGGCACATGCCGAAGGAGCGCCCGGCGCCGAAGTACAGCGGGGTGAGTGCCACGAATCGGTCGCTGCAGTCGATGCCGAGGGTAACCCACTGGGTCACGAAGCGTTCGTAGAACTGGCGGTGGGTGACCAGTGCGCCCTTCGGTCGGCCGGTGGTACCCGAGGAGAGAGAGAGCAGCACCGGCAGGTCGCCGTCCTCAGGCATCGGCGGCAGCCCCTGGCCCGGCTGCCGGTACCAGGTCTCATCCGGTTGCAGCACCGGGAAGTCGCCGTAGCCGGCGTCGGTCTCGTCCGTGAGCAGGCAGCGGGCGTCGAAGGCGCGGGCCGCGTCGAGTTGCTCGGCGACGGTCCAGCGATGATCGACGGGCAGGATCACGGCGCCCAGCCGGGCGACGGCGTAGTGCAGCAGCAGGTGGGTCGGATGATCGCCGAGGGCGAGGCCCACCCGGTCTCCGCGGCCGATGCCGGCGTCGGCCAGGCGGGCGGCGCAGGCCTCGATGCGGCGCCAGGCCTCGCGATAGTCCAGCGCCTCGTCCTCCCGGTCGCGCCAGACGATGGCCGGGTGGGACGGTCGGTTGCGGGCGTGGCCGGCGACGAGGCCCGCCAGGTTCAGCGCATCAGTCACCTTCCGTGCCGCCGTCCAGCCCGTAGACCCGGATGACGTTGTCGCGCAGAAGCTTGCGCTTCGGGCCGGGCCTGAGATCCAGGTCGTCGATCTCCCTGCGCGTGCGCACGAAATCGAGCACGGGGAAGTCGGTGCCGAATATCACCTTGTCCTGGCCGAAGGTGTTGATGTAGTGCACGAACTCCTCGGGCCAGTATTTCGGGCTGTGGGCGTCGGAGCCGATGTAGACGTTCTCGTGTTTCCACGCCATGGCGATCATCTCCCGGGTCCAGGGGATGCCGACGTGGATGCCGATCAGTTTCAGCTCCGGGAAATCACAGGCCACCGGGTCGAGCGTGACGGGCTGGCCGACGCTGCGGCAGCGATAGTCCTTCGAGTAGATCATGGACTGGCCCACCTGCATCTGGATGGGTACGCCCAGCTCCACGCACTTGGCGTAGAAGGGGTAGTACTTCGCATGGTCCGGTGCCAGCTCGAACCAGTGGGGATACAGGTGGGCGCCGATGAAGCCGAGCTCTTTCACCGCTCGCTCCAGTTCGCGCACGCCGTCCATGCCGGTGTAGGGGTCGATGCCGATCAGGCCGGAGAGGTGCTCCGGGTACTGCTCCACGGCGCGGGCGACGATCTCCGGCGGCATGTGGTAGCAGCCGGGCAGCCCGGGTCGGCCGGATTTGGCCGCCACCAGGAAGGCGTGACCGATGCCGGCCTCGCCCATGCGCTCGATCATCTGCGCGAGCGTGAGCCCGCCCATGAGCCCGCCCTGGGCCTTCATCTTGCCGACGAAGAAGTCCGTGCCCCAGTCGGGCCGCACGGAAAGCGCCTCCTCGGTCCAGATATTCACGACGGCGTCGATGGCCTGGTATTCGTCGGACATGTTCCTTCCCTCTGGCGCCCCGGGCGGATGGGGCCGTCAGCCTGACCGGAAACCGGGCCGGTTTCGGGCGCCTGCGACCATGCGTTATAGTAACTCCTCCACAGGGGTGGCCCCAGAGGGCCTGAGACCCGTTGGCGCCGGCGGCTGCAGCCGGCGCCGCCACGGGAACCCTCAGAACCTGATCCGGTTAGTACCGGCGTAGGGAGGAGGATCCATGCCAGTGCCGATATTCCGTCTCGCCCTGTCCGGGGCGTTGTTCGTCTTTTTGCTGCTGAGCGCCCGGCCCGGCCTTGCCCGGCAGGACGCGGTCATCGAGGAGATCGTGGTCACCGCGGACTTCCGCGAGCGCGAGCGGGCCGAGCTGCCCGCGAGTGTCGCCGTGCTGTCCCGGGAGACGGTGCGCAACGCCGCCGTGCAGCACTTCGAGGAGCTGACCCATCTCGTGCCCAACCTCAACTGGGCCGGCGGCAGCAACCGGCCGCGCTATTTCCAGATCCGCGGCATCGGCGAGCGCAGCCAGTACGAGGGTGCGCCGAACCCGTCGGTGGGATTCCTCATCGACGACATCGATTTCTCCGGCATCGGCGGCATCGCGCTCACCTGGGACGTGGCCCAGGTGGAAGTGCTGCGCGGCCCCCAGGGCACCCGCTACGGCGCGAACGCGCTGGCCGGCCTTATCAACGTGCGTTCGGTGGAGCCGGGGCCGGACACGGAAGGGCGCTTCCGCGTGCTCGCCGGCGGCGACGACGCCCGGGGCGCCAGCGCGGCCTTCGGTGCCGGCCTCACGGACGCCGCCAGCTTCCGGGTCAGCGCCAACCGCTACGAGAGCGACGGCTTCCGCGACAACGTCTACCTCGGCCGCGACGACACCAACGGTCGCGACGAAACCGACGGACGCGCGCGGTTCCGCTGGCAGCCGGCCGACGACCTGCAGGTGAACCTGAACCTCCTCTACGTGAACGTGGACAACGGCTACGATGCCTTCGCCATCGACAACGGCTACACCACCTATTCCGACAATCCGGGCCGCGACGCCCAGCGCAGCCGCGGCGGGGCGCTGAAGGTGCGCAGGGACT
>CAZRSA010000038.1:0-21575 GCA_964602525.1 uncultured Woeseiaceae bacterium | reverse complement strand
TGCAGGATGCGCTGGTGCACGTCATGCAGCCCGAGACCCGGGACTTCTACAACCTGGAGAAGCTCTGGGACATCAGCGAGCCCCGGAACAGCGCGGCCAGCACGGAGCGCTGAGCGGTTCGCGGTGCGCGTGCGAGTTCTCGCCATCGGCGGCAGGCCCCGGTCGTGGGTGGCGGACGCCTGGGATCAGTATGCGAGGCGTCTGCCTCCCGCCTGGCGCATCGATCTCGTGGAGGTGGCTGGCGCCCGGCGCTCGGCGCGCCAGCCCGACGACGAGGTGAGAACGGCGGAGGCGGAGAAGATACGTGGCGTTCTCCGCCGGGACGAGCGGGTGGTCGCCCTGGACGAGCGCGGCCGGCTCCTGGATAGCAGAGGATTCGCCGGACGTCTGTCCGACTGGCTCGGCGGCAGCCGGGACATCGCATTCGTTATCGGCGGTGCCGACGGCCTGGACGCCGCTCTTCTCGCGGCGGCGGATTTCCGCTGGTCGCTCTCGCCGCTGACCCTGCCCCACGAGATGGTGCGCGCGGTGCTCGCCGAGCAGCTCTACCGCGCCTCGACCATCATCGCCGGCCATCCATATCACCGCGCGTAATGGCGGAGGGAAGACGCGACAAGCCGCGCATCGTACTGGCATCGGCATCGCCGCGGCGCCGCGAGCTGCTGGCGGCCCTGGGTCTCGCTCCCGCGGTGCGCCCGGTGGACGTCGACGAGAGCGTCCTGCCGGGCGAGGCGCCCCGGGACTACGTGGAGCGGCTGGCCCGCGCGAAGGCCGTGGCCGCGGCCGGCACGGCGCCGGGAGCGGTGGTGATCGGTGCCGATACCGCCGTGGTGCTGGATGGCACGATCTACGGCAAGCCCGCCTCGTCGCGGGACTTCCGGCGTATGATGGGCGCGCTGGGCGGGCGCTGCCACGAGGTCTACACGGGCGTTGCGGTGGCACGGGACGGGCGCGCGGCGGTCCGCACCGTGGTGAGCCGAGTGCGCCTCAGGGCGCTCGACGAGGGAGAGCTCGCCCGTTACTGGACCAGCGGCGAGCCCCGGGACAAGGCCGGCGGCTACGCCATACAGGGTCTCGGCGCGCTGTTCGTGAGCGGGATCGAGGGCAGCTATTCCGGCGTCGTAGGCCTGCCCCTTTACGAAACGGGAGAGCTGCTGACCGCTGCCGGCGTCGATCTGCTGGCCCTGGCGGTGGCGGACGCGGAGCGAGAGAACGATGGGTGAAGAAATCCTGATCAACGTTACCCCGCGCGAGGTGCGGGCCGCGGTGCTGGAGAACGGCGTGCTGCAGGAGATATTCGTCGAGCGTGCCGCCCGGCGGGGCCTGATCAGCAACATCTACCGGGGCAAGGTCTCCAGGGTACTGCCCGGCATGCAGGCAGCCTTCGTCGACCTCGGGCTGGAGCGCACCGCGTTCCTGCACGCCTCCGACATCGTGGCCCCTACGCCGGTGGAGGACGTGCCTGCCGGCAACGCCGCCGACGGCGAGCGCTCCCGGCAGGCCAACATCCGCGAACTGGTCAGCGAGGGCGCCGAGATCGTGGTGCAGGTCCTGAAGGATCCCATCGGCACCAAGGGCGCGCGGCTGTCCACCTTCGTCACGCTGCCTTCGCGTTTTCTCGTGCTGATGCCCCACGGCAGCGGGATCGGGATTTCGTCCCGCATCGAGGACGAGGCCGAACGCGCCCGTCTGAAGAGCCTGATGGAGGCCATCCTGCCGCAGACGCCGGAGCACGGCTTCATCGTCCGCACGGCGGCCGAGGGGGCGGGCGTCGAGGCCCTGCGGGCGGACATGATCTTCCTGCAGCGCCTGTGGGAGGTGATCCAGGAGCAGGCGCGCAGCCAGCAGGGCATCGGGCTGATCCACGAGGACCTGCCGTTGCCCGTGCGCATTCTGCGGGACCTGGTCAGTGCCGATATCGAGCGTATCAGGGTGGACGACGAGCGTACCTTCGAGAAGATGAAGGGCTTCGCCCGGCGCTTCCTGCCGGATCTCGATCCCATCATCGAGCTCTACGACGGGCGCCGGCCCATTTTCGACCTGTACGGCGTGGAGGAGGAGATCGGGAAGGCGCTGGACCGCGCCGTACCGCTGAAGTCGGGGGGCTACGTCATCATCGATCAGACGGAGGCCATGACCACCGTCGATGTGAATACCGGCGGCTACGTGGGCAGCCGCAACCTGGAGGAGACGATCTACCGCACCAATCTCGAAGCCGCGGTGACCATCGCGCGTCAGCTGAAGCTCCGTAACCTGGGCGGCATCATCATCATCGACTTCATCGACATGGAGGAGGCCGAACACCGAGACCGCGTGATGCAGGTGCTGGAGCGCTCCCTGGCCGCCGACCACGCCCGCCACCACATCACCCAGGTCTCACCCCTGGGGCTGGTCGAGATGACCCGCAAGCGCACGCGCGAGAGCCTGGAACATATCCTGTGCGAACCCTGTCCAATCTGCGAGGGCCGGGGGCAGGTGCGCACCGCGCAGACCGTTTGCTACGAGATCTTCCGCGAGATCCTGCGCCAGCACCGGCAGTTCAGTTTCGAGGGTCTGATGGTCCTCGCTCACCAGGACGTCATCGAATTGCTGCTGGACGAGGAATCCGCCGGCCTGGCGGAGCTGGAGGAACTCACCGGCAAGCCCATCCGGCTGCAGACCGAATCGCTGTACGCGCAGGACCATTTCGACGTCGTCCTGCTCTGACCGGACGGAGATGAATCGCTACGCCGCAAGCGCACTGAAGTTCCTCGCCTATTCCGTCGCCGCGCTGGTGATTCTGCTGGCGGTGGCGGTCGGGCTGCTTCGCGTGATGCTGCCGGAACTGCCTGCCTACCGGGAGGAAATCCGCGCGCGGGCCGGCGACGCCATCGGCCTCGACGTGGAATTCGGCGACATCGACGCCCGCTGGCGCCTGAACGGTCCCGAGTTGATCTTCACCGATGTCACACTGACCGACCCGGAGTCCGGCGAGGCGGTGCTGGCGGCGGAGGAGGTGAGCGTGGGCGGCTCCATCCCGCGCATGCTGCGCGAGCGTCGGGTCACCGTGGGCCGTCTGGGGCTGACCGGTACCAGCGTGACGGTGGAGAGATTTCCGGACGGGAGGTTCGCCGTCCAGGGCCGGGCGGCCGAGACCTCCGAGGACGTCTCCGGCGGCGATCTGCCGCGGGATATCCGGATCGTGCTCGAGGATGTCGACTTCACCTACCGGGACCCGCGCGCGCGGGGCGGTCCCCTGCACGCCAGGCTGACGAGTCTCGAGTGGAGCCCGTCCGACGGCGATCACGAACTGGAGGCCGAGCTGGAGCCGGGTAGCGAACTCGGCGGCGCGCTGCGCGTGCTCGCCACGCGACGGAAAGGGCACGACGAGCCGCCGACATGGGACGTGAACATGGAGGCGACCGACCTCGATCTCGGCCGTGTGGCCTCCATCCTGCCCGAGGACTGGCCGGCTCCCACAGCCGGCATTGCCGATGTCGAGATCTGGTCCCGTTTCGGCGCAGGCCGGCTGCGCAGAGCCGGAGCCGCGCTCGAGGTACAGGGGCTGCAGCCCGCCGCCGCGGCCTCCGACGTGGCTCCCTACGACCTGAGCGCGCGGCTGGAGTGGGCCCTGAACGACGGCGGCTGGCTGGTGGCCGTGAACGATCTCAGGATCGAGCGTGGCGACACCCTGCGGCCGGACAGTTTTCTGCAGATCTCGGCGGAGACCGACGACGGTGCGGCGCTCACCGCCCTGGAGATCCAGTCCGGTTTTCTTGCGATGGACGACGTCCGCGCGTTCGCCGCCTGGCTGCCCGCCGGCCTGGGTGCGCCGCTCGCGGATTACGATCCCAGCGGCGAGCTGCTCTCGCTGCAGCTCAGGGTGGACGGGCTGCCCGACGGGGTGCCGTTCACCTACTCGCTGGAGGCCGAGCTGCGCGACGCCGGGGTGGCGCCGCATGACGGGTTGCCCGGCGTCCGCGGCGTCTCCGGCAGCGTGCGCGCCGACGAGTCCAACGGCAGGCTGGTGCTGGATACCGGGACGCTCGTCGTGGATGCGCCGGAGTTCCTGGCCGCGCCGATCGCCTTCACGCGCGCCGACGCCACGGTGGTCTGGCGGGGCATCGGCAGCGGGCTGACCGTGCTCTGCGACCGATTCATCCTCGAGGACGAATGGCTGGCCACGGAGAGCAGTTTCGAACTGGAAATGCCCGGCGGGGCGGAGGCCTCCTCCCCGCGGCTCGACTTCAGCGCCGAGTGGCGGCTGTCGGATCTCTCCCGCACGCCCCGTTACCTGCCGGTGCGGGTGATGCCGGAGCTGGCCGTGGCATGGCTGGAGAAAGCTCTGGTCGCGGGCCGGGCCGAGCGGGGCTCGGTGCGCTTCGAGGGGGCGCTGGCCGATTTTCCGTTCGACGACGGTCAGGGGGTCTTCCGGGCCCGGGCGACGCTGCGCGATGCCACCATGCGCTTCGCGCTGAAATGGCCGGACATCGAGCAGTTGGACGGCGAAGTGATCCTGGACGGCATGCGTCTGGCGAGTAGCGAGAATTCCGCCGTCACCATGGGAGCCGAGATCGAGGATGCCTACGCGGCCATCGAGGACCTGCGCAAGGGCGTTCTGGAAGTCCGCGGCTCCGCGACGGGCACGCTGAAGAATGTGGTCGACTACGCCGAGGCATCGCCGATCTCCGACCTCTTCGCCGGCCGCCTCGCCGACGTCACGGCGTCGGGGCCTGCCCGGGTCGATCTCGACCTCGTAGTGCCGGTGACCCGGATCCCGGAATACACGGTGGAAGCGGCGGTGAGCACCACCGACGGCCGGCTGTCGCTGGCCGGCTTCCCGCACCCTCTTACGGCCGTAGACGGCACGGCGCGCATCAGTCGCTCCGGGGTCGAGGCGCAGGACATCGAGGCGCTGTTCCTCGGCAGCCCCGTACGCATCGAACTCGCGTCCGCCGCGGAGGTGGACAGCGACATTGCGGCGCTGGCTCTGGCGGAGAGCCGCATCAGTGCGGAGGCCCTGGTGGAGGAGGCAGGACTGCCTCTGGCCGGCGACATCAGCGGCGAGACCGCCTATCAGGCCACCGTGCGTTTCCCACGGGCCGGCCTGGCGGACGGCCCCCCGGTCACCATCCGCGTGGAGTCCGAACTGCAGGGCATGAGCGTAACGCTGCCCGAGCCGGCGGCGAAAGCGGCTGACGAGGCCTGGCCGTTCAGTTTCGAGGTCGCCTTCCCGGAAGCCGGCCTGATGGCGGTCACTGGCTTCTACGGACAGACGGCGAAATGGACCGCGGAGATAGCCCGCGAGGCGGATGGCTGGCGGCTCAGCCGCGGTAATATCCACCTGGGGCCGGGCCGGCCATCGCGCCCGACCGGCTCCGGCCTGTACCTCACGGGCAGCCTGGAGCGGCTGCGCCTGGGCGGCTGGCTGGACCGGGCCACAGCGGGCGAGGCGCCGGGTGGCCTGATTCGCGCCGCGGACCTCGACATCGGCGATCTCTATGCCTTCGGTCAACGGGCGCGCAACGTCGGTCTGCAGCTCGAACGTAACCCCAGCGACTGGCTGGTTCAGGTGGACGGACCCACGGCTGCCGGGTCGATCATCGTTCCCGCACAGCCGGGCTCCGGCCGGCCACTGATCATGGACATGCAGCGGCTGCACCTGCTCGAGGCGGACCCGGAGGCCGGCGATCCCGGCAGCCCCGCCCGGTTTCCGCCCCTGGAAGTGCGCATCGCGGACTTCCGCCTGGGCCAGCGTGGTTTCGGCGCGGTGGAGGCCACATTCAGCAAGACGGAAACGGGCATCGAGAGCGAGGACCTCACGGCCAGTGCCGAGACCTTCGAATTCGCCGGCAGCGCCGGCTGGCGGGTGGATCTGACGGATTCCACGGGCCAGAGGGCCCGGCTGGCCGGGAAGCTCGAGAGCACGGACGTGAAGGCTACTCTGAGCGAACTCGGCTATTTCCCGGGCGTCAACGCGGAGGCGGGCACCGTCACACTCGACCTGTCCATCTCGGGACCGCCCCGCAGCGATTTCCTGGACGAGCTCGACGGCGAAGTGTCCATCAGCATTCGCAACGGCCGGCTCGATGAAGTGGAGCCCGGCGCCGGGCGGGTGTTCGGCCTGCTCTCGGTGGCCGCGCTGCCCCGCCGCCTGGCACTGGACTTCCGCGACGTATTCAACCGGGGCCTCGGCTTCGACAAGATCGAGGGTACGTTCCGCATCGTGAACGGCGATGCCTATACCTGCGATCTGAGCCTGGAAGGCTCGGTGGCCGATATCGGCGTAGTCGGACGCGCGGGCCTGGCCAAGCGCGACTACAACCAGACGGCGCTGGTCGGCGCCGATGTCGGCAGCAGCCTGCCGGCGGTTGGCGCCGTCGTCGGCGGCCCGCCGGCGGCCGCAGCGTTGCTGCTGTTCTCCCAGATATTCAAAAAGCCGCTGGAGGAGCTGGGTCAGGCCTACTACCAGGTGAGCGGTGATTTCGACGATCCCACCATCGAGCGCACGGACGCCCGCCGCTTCGCCGCGACCAGCGAGCTGGCCGGCTGCCTGAACCAGGGCGAGTGAGCCCCGCGCCGGCGGCAGGCGCGTCTGATACGATAGACGGCCGTCAGCGACCACGGGCAAGCACACCCGAACGGAGGTTTTCGCCGTGACCGATTCGAGCGCGCTGGAGACGGCGCAGAAGGAACTGCTGGACCCCGCCGGCCTCGACGAGGGTCATCTCAGCCGCACGCTGGGCGCCATCATGCGCCGCTCCATCGACGCGGCCGATCTCTACTTCCAGAGCTCCCGCTTCGAGGGCTGGAGCCTCGAGGACGGTATCGTCCGCGAGGGCAGCTACAGCCACGAACAGGGCGTGGGGGTTCGCGCGATGTACGGCGACAAGACCGGTTTCGCCTACTCCGACGAACTGGTGCTGCCGGCGCTGGAGCACGCGGCGGAGGCCGCCCGCGCCATCGCCGCGGGCGGTGGCGAGGCCCGCATCCAGGCCTGGAACCGGAGCCAGCCGACCGCGCTCTACCCCGCGACCGACCCGGTCTCGAGCCTCAGCGACGAGCAGAAGACGGAGCTGCTGCGCCGGGTGGACCGGGAAACGCGGGCACTGGACCCCCGGGTGAAGGAGGTTGTCGTGAGTCTCGTAGCTTCCCACGACCTGGTGATGGTGGTCGGCAGCGACGGCACCATGGGCGCCGATTCCCGTCCTCTGGTCCGCTGCAACGTGCACGTCATCGTGGAGGAGAACGACCGTCGGGAACAGGGCTACAGCGGCGGCGGCGGCCGCACCGATCTCGGTTTCTTCCTGGAGGGCGACCGGGTCATGAATTACGCCCGCGAGGCGGTTCGTCAGGCGCTGGTCCAGCTCGAGGCGATACCCGCGCCGGCGGGCAGCATGCCGGTGGTACTCGGTCCGGGCTGGCCGGGCGTGCTGCTGCACGAGGCCATCGGCCACGGCCTGGAAGGCGACTTCAACCGCAAGGGCACCTCGGCCTTCTCGGGCCGCATCGGCGAGCGGGTGGCCTCGGAACTCTGCACCATCGTCGACGACGGCACCCTGCCCGATCGCCGCGGTTCGCTGACCATCGACGACGAGGGTACGCCGTCTTCCTGCACGGTGCTGATCGAGAACGGTCGGCTGAAGGGCTATATGCAGGACAAGATGAACGCCCGGCTCGTGGGCGTGACGCCCACCGGCAATGGCCGGCGGGAGTCTTTCGCTCACCTGCCCATGCCGCGCATGACGAATACCTACATGCTCGCCGGGCCCCACGACCCGGGCGAGATCATCCGGTCCGTGGACTACGGCCTCTATGCACCCAATTTCGGCGGCGGCCAGGTGGACATCACCTCGGGCAAGTTCGTGTTCTCGGCCAGCGAGGCCTACCTGATAGAGAAGGGCCGCATCGGCGCGCCGGTGAAGGGCGCCACGCTGATCGGCAACGGCCCCGACGCGCTCACCCGCGTATCGATGGTCGGTAACGACCTGAAGCTCGATACCGGCGTCGGGGTCTGTGGCAAGGAGGGCCAGTCCGTCCCCGTCGGCGTCGGCCAGCCCACTCTGAAGATCGACCGCATCACCGTCGGCGGCACCAGCTGACCGTCGGCGGCGAGCCGCCGCACGCCCCGCTCTGTGAAGGGCGTCACTGCGCGGGCGGCCGGATGCGACTAGGCTCTGCGTCATCGTCTGCAGAGGTGGCACTGATCATGGACTTCGACCGCACCTACACGGAATCCGAACTGGACCCCGCGGCACTGGAATTCGCCAGGAGCCTGCGTGAACGGCCCGCCGAGACGCCGGGAGACATGAGTATCGACGCCTTCGGCGAGTCACTCGGGGCGAGGCTCCTCCGCCTGTTCCGCGGCCGCAAGGACTGAGACGAGCTCCGCCCGCTGGCGCCGCCGCCCCCCTGCGCGCTTGACGCGGCTCCCGCGCTGGATTAATTAGATGGGTCCGACCCGCACGGACGCCCGTCCACGGGGACCCTCATCCAGCTCAGGGGGAGCGATGTGGCTTTCTAAACCGATCTACGAGGTGGTCCCGTACTTCTACCTGCTTGCGGGCTGTGTCTCGCTGGCGGCCTCGCTCTATCTGGACTACTGGTACTGGCCGTCCATCTGTTTCCTGGTCGGTATGTTCTGCCTGCTCGGGGGCATCGTCGTCCTGCTGAAGCGTCGCGATCACCGGCAGCGACGCATCGAGCGAGAGCGTGAGGGCGACGTACCCGACTGATTCAGGAGGCGTAGAGGTCCTCGTCCTCGCCGTCTTCGTCGGCTTCTTCCTCGGCCTCCGCGGCTATCTGCTCGTCCATTTCCTCCTCGTCGTCCTCCCCGAGATCCGTATCCCGCAGGTTGCTGTAGACGAGCTCGTGCTTGCCGAGGACGATGACATCGCCGTCCTCCAGGTTCGTCTTCTTGATGCGGCGCTTGTCCATGAATACGCCGTTGGTGCTGTTGAGGTCCTCCAGGATCGAGCGCTCCAGGTCGCTCACGATCTGGCAGTGGTGACGGCTCACGTACTTGCTGTCGATACGGATGTCGTTGTCCGGCGTGCGCCCGACGACCGTGCGCCCCACCGCCAGATCGTGGGTCTCCACCATCTCGCCCTGGTTGCGCACCTCGATGCGTGCCAGCGTCATTTCCCCAGTGTCCCGCGGGTCCAGCGAGGCGGAACGCAGTAGCCGGCCGGTATCGCCGACTTCCGCATGCTCGCTGGGCTCGGCCGCCGGCGCCTCGTGCTCCCAGGCCAGCTCCTCCAGCGCCGTTTCGATGGTCTCCGCCGTGATGAGCCCCTGCTCTTCGGCGAAGGCGCAGAGCATCGCCGTGTCGCACAGCGTATTCACGAGCCGCGGCACGCCACCGGTGTGCTGGTAGATGAGGTCGAGACACTCCTCGGCAAAGATCTCCTCGGCGTCCGCGCCGGCCACCTTCAGGCGGTGGCCGATATACTCGCGCATCTCCCGGTTCGTCAGCGGACCGAGGTGGAAACGCAGGCGTACCCGCTGGGTCAGCTGTTTGAGCCGCGGCGACTCGATCTTCTCCTTCAGCTCGGGCTGACCGGCCAGGATTATGCGCAGCACCTTTTCCTTGTGTGTCTCGATGCCCGACAGAAGCCGGATCTCCTCGAGCACCTTCTGGGTCAGGTTCTGTGCCTCGTCGATGATAAGCACCACCTTCTTGCCCTCGCCGTACTGCTCGACGAGGAACATGTTCAGCATGTCCAGCAGCTCGGCCTTGCGGGCCTGGAACGGCCTGAACCCGAACTCGGCCAGCAGCGCCTGCAGGAACTGGCTGGGCGAGAGCTGGGTCTGGGAGACCATGGCGTAGATCACGTCGTCGCCCAGCTCGCTCAGGAAGGACTGGATCAGGGTGGTTTTGCCCGACCCGATCTCTCCCGTGATCACTACGAAGCCGTCGGCGAGCCAGATCGTGGATTCCATGTACGCCTTGGCGCGCGCGTGCTGCTTGCTCCAGTAGACGAAAGACGGATCCGGGGTGAGCCGGAACGGCTGTTCTGTGAGTCCGAAATGCTCGAGATAGGACATGACTTCCTGGTCGATCCTCGGGGCTAACCCGGAACAACTAGAAACATTAACACCAAATCCGGTCGTGCTTACAGGGAATGGGTCTCAGTGCCGGGCGACCAGCGCCCGGACCTCGCCGAGCCGGCGATCCCGCTCTGCCGGCGTGTCGGCGACGATCGTGACGTGGCCGAGCTTTCGTCCCGGTCGGGGCGACTTGCAGTAATCGTGCAGGTGGGCGTCGGCGACGGCGAGCACGCCGTCGACCGCGGGCATGGTGCCGATCAGGTTCAGCATGCCGGCGTGGCCGCGCGGGCGGCATGCCCCCGGCGGCAGTCCGCAGATCGTGCGCAGGTGATTCTCGAACTGGCTGCAGGCGGCGCCCTCGATGGTCCAGTGGCCGGAATTGTGCACGCGAGGCGCGAACTCGTTGCCGAGCAGCCGGTCCCCGGACACGAAGAACTCCACGGCGATGGTGCCGCGGTAATCCAGGCGCTCTGTCAGGGCGCGGAGGTGGTCTTCGGCCAGCGACTGCAGTAACGCGTCCGTCACAGGGGCGCGGGACGTGTCCAGGATGCCGTCCCGGTGGACGTTTTCCGTCAGCGGATAGAAGGCGAGTGCGCCGTCCGCGCCGCGGCTGCCGATAATCGAGACCTCCCGCTCGAATTCCACCAGCCGTTCGGCCAGCAGGGGCACGCCGCCCAGTGCCTCCCACACCGCCGGAATATCGGCCTCTCCGAGGACTCGCCGCTGGCCCTTGCCGTCATAGCCCAGCCGCCGCGTCTTCACGATCAGCGGAAGCCCGATGTCCCGGCACGCGGCCACCAGTTCCTCCCGGCCGCCCACCGTGCGCCACGGCGCCACCGGGATGCCGGCCGCCTCGAAGACCGTCTTCTCGTTGCACCGGTCCTGGGCGGTGGCCAGCGCACCCGGCGGCGGGAACACCGGCGTGCGGCCTGCAGCCGCGACGAGGGCGTCGACGTCGACGTTTTCGAATTCGTAGGTCAGGACGTCACAGCGGCCCGCCAGCCCGGCAATGGCTGCGTCGTCGTCGAAGCCGGCGGCGATGTGCTCGCCGACGGCCGCAGCCGGCGCCTCCGGCGACGGGTCCAGGAATACGAATTCGAGCCCCATGGGCACGCCCGCCAGTCCGAGCATACGGCCCAGCTGTCCTCCGCCGACCACACCGACGCGCATGGCGCTCAGACTTCGGCCGGGTCGTCGGCCGCCGGGTCGGGACGGGCCAGCACCTTGTCGGTCTGGCGCTGGCGATAGTCCTCCAGGGAACGGCGGACGTCGGGGTCCTGCACGGCCAGAATGGCCGCGGCGAGCAGCGCGGCGTTGACGGCGCCGGCCTTGCCGATGGCCAGCGTGCCCACGGGGATGCCCGCGGGCATCTGCACGATGGAGAGCAGGGAGTCCATGCCCGAGAGCGTTTTCGACTTCACGGGGACACCCAGCACCGGCAGGGAAGTCTTGGCGGCTGCCATGCCCGGCAGGTGGGCGGCGCCGCCGGCGCCGGCGATGATCACGGCAAGGCCTCGCCCGGCCGCCGTCTCGGCGTAGTCGAACAGCAGGTCGGGCGTGCGATGCGCGGAGACCACGCGGGTCTCGTGGGGGACGCCGAGCGCGTGCAGGGTCTCGCTCGCGTGGGCCATAGTGTCCCAGTCAGAGACCGAACCCATGATGATGCCGACCTTCACGTCCATGCCGTCATTCTACAGGCGCGCGCGCCGGGTGTATCGCGACGCCGGATCGCCTCGTCACCGGCCCGCCGCCCGTTTAGAATCGCCGGCACAATCGCGAAGGAGTTGCCATGAGTCATTCCCTGGAGATCAGCCCGGCGGAGGAAAGCCGCTTCGCCGATCTGGTTGCCGAGGCGCTGGAGACTGCGGCCCGGGCCGGCGCCGATCAGTGCGAGGCTGCGGTCAGCCACGACCTCGGACTGTCGGTGACCGCGCGCATGCGCGACATCGAGACGCTGGAGTACCAGAACGACCGCTCCTTCGGCATCACCGTCTATTTCGACAACCGCAAGGGCAGCGCCAGCACCTCGGACTTCCGTCCGGCCGCGGTGCGCGAGGCCGTGGAACGGGCCTGCTCGATCGCCCGGCGTACCGCCGAGGACCCCTGCGCCGGGCTGGCCGACCCGGCCCGGCTGGCCGAGGACCCGCCGGATCTCGCACTGGACCACGCCTGGGACGTCTCGCCGGAGGAGGCGAGGGAGATGGCCATCCGCTGTGAGGGCGTGGCACTCGACAGGGATCCGCGCATCACGAACTCGGAGGGCGCCACCGTGGCGACCAGCCGCGGCGTGCGCGCCTACGGCAACAGCCACGGCTTCTTCGGGGCCTACCGGCGCAGCAGCCACAGCGTCAGCTGTGCCGTGCTGGCCGGCGACGACGGCGGCATGGAGCGGGACTACCACTATACCGCCTCCCGGAACCCGGCAGAGCTCGAGGCACTGGAGGCGGTGGGCGCGAAGGCGGCCCAGCGCACCCTGCGCCGCCTGGGTGCCCGTCAGGTCACCACCGCCAGGGTGCCCGTACTGTTTCCCCCGGAACTCGCGCGGGGTTTCCTCGGCCACGCCGTGGGTGCCGCGAGCGGCACGGCCCAGTACCGGCGCTCCTCGTTCCTGCTGGATGCGGCGGGCGAGGCGGTCTTTCCCGATTTTATGAACATACGCGAGCGCCCGCACATCCCCGGCGCCTTCGGCAGCGCCCCCTTCGACCGGGAGGGCGTGGCCACCACCGACCGGGACCTCGTCGCCGCCGGCGTGCTGCAGGGCTACGTGCTGTCGAGCTACTCCGCCCGCCGCCTCGGACTGGAAACCACGGGTAACGCGGGCGGCGTGCACAACCTGCTCGTGGAGGGCAACGCTGAAGGACGCGACACGCTCATCCGGCAGATGGAGCGGGGACTGATCGTGTCGGAGCTCATGGGCCAGGGGGTCAACCCGGTCACCGGTGACTACAGCCGGGGCGCGGCCGGATTCTGGGTGGAGGGCGGCGAGATCGCCTATCCGGTCAGCGAAATCACCATCGCCGGCAATCTGCGCGACCTTTACCGCAGCATTGTCGCAGTGGGGCGCGACCAGGACCTGCGCGGCGTCATCCGCTGCGGCTCGGTGCTGGTCGCCGAGATGACCGTGGCCGGCAACTGAGGCGCCTCACCCGCCCGCATCGCTCGCTTCGCCACTGCGCCCGTCCTCGCGCTGGTCGAGCAGATCGCTGAGCGTACGGTCGTCGACGACGGATTCGAGCGCCTCGTCCAGCCGCTCGCTCAGCTGCGCGATTGTGGGTGTCCACTCCGGCGGCCGCCAGGAACCGGTCTCGCCGCCCTCGCGCACCGCGTCCAGGATGTCCCGCAGCCGGATGCGCCCGGGCTCCCTGGCGGGGACCAGCCGCTCCTCCTCCGTGCTGGTGATCAGGCCCGCTTCCTCGAGGCTGGTGATCACGTCGGAGACGACGATCCCCGGGATGGCCAGCTCCTTCGACAGGGTGCGCACCGTGCCGGCGCCGGACTGGTCGCGGAAGGCGGCACCCACCAGGTACATGACGTTCAGCGCCAGGCGTTCGCGTAGTCCGTTCGCGAGCCGCGTCTGGCGCCGGCCCAGACGCAGGAAGCCCGGGTTCTGGTTGTAGAACGCGATCTGGGCGCCCAGCAGCAGGATCAGCCAGTTCAGATACAGCCACATGAGTGCCAGGATGGCGATGGCGAAGCTGGCGTAGACCACCTGGATGCGGCCGCCCGCGCCCACGAACACATTGGCGAATACCGCGCTGGTGGTCGCCCACAGGATGCCCGCCGTCAGCCCGCCCACGAACGCGGCGCGGAACTTCACCCGCGTGTTGGGGATCAGCTTGTAGAGGACGGTGAGCGCCAGCACCGCGAGCACGTAGGGCGTAAGCTCGCCGGCCGCGACGATGGCCGTGCCGAAGGGCTCGATCTCCATCAACCGTTCGGTGAGCGCGTTGTTGCGGATGGAGGCGATGATGCCGAGCGCCACCACGAGCACGACCGGCCCCATCAGCAGGACGCTGAAATATTCCGTGAAACGCCGTGCGAAGCTGCGCGGGTTGCTCACGTGCCAGACGTAGTTCACGCTCTCCTCGATCTTCTGCACCATGGAGAAGGCGGTGTAGATGAAGAAGGCGAGACTGACGCCGCCGAGCACGCCGCCGTCGACGTCATTGACCAGCCTCATCAGGGTGGCGACGATACGCTCGCCCTGGCTGCCCAGCGGCGCCAGGAACTCCGTCAGCTGGGGCTCCAGCTCGCGGTGGATGCCGAAACCCTTCAGCACCGAAAAGCTGAAGGCGAGCAGCGGGACGATGGACAGCAGCGTCGTGTAGACCATGCTCATCGCGCGCATCGTGAGCTGGCCGCTCATCAGGTCGCGGACGATGGCGTAGGTATAGCGCAGCAGCGCCACGCCGAACGCCGGCAGCCGCGGCAGGCCCGAGAACTGCGGGCTCCAGAGGAATCGCTGCAGATAACGGATCAGGGAATCCAGCATGGGCGCGGGGCTCGCCTCCTTTGGCGGGAGCTGTCACCGATTGTACATTAGGCGTTCCCGCGGTCGGCCTGCGTGAACCCGGGACCGGTGACCATGGACCGATGAAACCGATGAAGATGAACCTGTGGAGATGAGCCATGAACGAGTATCCGGCCCGCATCATCTGCATGACCGAAGAGACCACCGAGACGCTGTATGCCCTCGGCGAGGAGGACCGCATCGTCGGCATCTCCGGTTTCACCGTGCGTCCGGCGCGCGCCCGCCGGGAGAAGCCGAAGGTCTCGGCTTTCACCAGCGCGAAGATCGACCGCATCATGGCGCTCGACCCGGACCTGGTGCTGGGCTTCTCCGACCTGCAGGCCGACATCGCCGCGGATCTGATCCGGCGCGGCGTGCCGGTACACGTCTTCAATCACCGCTCGGTGGAGGAGATACTCCAGATGATCCGGGTGCTCGGGGGCATGGTGGGCTGCGAGGCCCGGGCCCAGGCCTACGCCGCCCGATTGGAGGCGGGCCTCGAGGAGGTGCGCCGCGGCGCTGCCGCGCTGGCGCGGCGCCCCCGCGTCTACTTCGAGGAATGGGACGATCCCCGCATCACGGGCATCCGCTGGGTGGCCGAACTGATCCGCATCGCCGGCGGCGAGGACTGCTTCCCAGCCATGGCGGACGAGCCGCTGGCGAAGAATCGCATCTTCGCGGACGATGCGCCCATCATCGAGGCCGCCCCCGACATCGTGATCGGCTCCTGGTGCGGCAAGAAGTTCCGCCCCGAGCGGGTGGCAGAGCGTCCGGGCTGGCAGGCGGTGCCGGCGGTGCGCAACGGCGAACTCTACGAGGTCAAGTCGGCGCACATCCTGCAGCCCGGCCCGGCGGCGCTCACCGACGGCGTGCGCGAGATCGCCGCCATCATCCGCGGCTGGGCCGAGCGCCGCGCGGCCTGAGGCCGGGGCCGGGCGCTTCGGCGGCGGCCGCCTAGGGGGCGCTCTCGCCGGTCAGCAGCTCCAGTGCGCGGAGGTATTTCTGCCGGGTCTGCGCAATGATCTCGGCGGGCAGGCGGGGGCCGGGGGCACGCTTGTCCCAGTCCAGGGTGTCCAGATAGTCGCGTACGAACTGCTTGTCGAAACTCGGCGGGCTGGCGCCGGTGCGCCAGGATGCGGCCGGCCAGAACCGCGACGAGTCGGGTGTGAGCACCTCGTCGATGAGGCGGAGGGTTCCGGTCTCGTCCACACCGAACTCGAACTTGGTGTCGGCGATGATGATGCCGCGGTCGCGCGCGTAGTCCGCGCACTCGGCGTAGATGCGCAGGGCGAGACTGCGTACCTGTTCCGCCCGCTCGCGTCCGATGAGGTCCGTCAGCGTTCGGAAGCTGATGTTCTCGTCGTGGTCGCCGGCTGCCGCCTTCGTCGCGGGAGTGAACAGCGGCTCGCCCAGCCGGGCGGCCTGGAGCAGGCCGGCGGGCAGCGGGATGCCGCATACGGCACCGGTGGCCTGGTAGTCACGCCAGCCCGAGCCGATGAGATAGCCGCGGACGACCGCCTCCATGGGCAGCGGCTGCAGACGTCGCACGACCATGGCACGGTCACGCAGCAGCTCCCGTTCGGTCGCATCGGTGATCACGGCCTCCAGTGGCAGGTCACTCAGGTGGTTCGGGACGATGTTCGCGGTCCGGTCGAACCAGAAACGGGAGATGTGCGTCAGGATGGCGCCCTTGCCAGGAATCGGGTCGGGCAGTACGACGTCGTAGGCCGACAGGCGGTCTGTGGCGACGATCAGCAGGTGCTCGTCGTCCACCGCCCACAGGTCGCGGACCTTGCCGCGGCCGATCAGCGTGAGACCCGTCACGCTGGACTCGTAGACGACATCGCTCATCGGCGCGGTCATGGTGATCCCCGGCGGTAAAGCGCGGATGATGGACCGCCGGGCCGGCGCGGGCAACCGCCCGGTCCGGCGCGGTGCAACGGAGGCGGAAATCGGGGTAGCATCCCCGCCTATGCACGGGAAAGGGCGGCGTCCTTGAACTGGTGGGGCAAGCTCGCGGGCGGCCTCGCGGGCCTCGCCACGGGCCGGCCGCTGTTCGTCCTGCTCGGGGTCATCCTCGGCCACCAGTTCGACCGCGGCTACGCGAAGTGGCGCGAGACCAAGTCCGGCGCACCGCGACTGCCGGCGGAGTACCTGCGCATCACCTTCGAGACGATGGGCCACCTGGCCAAGGCGGACGGCCGCGTCAGCGAGGCCGAGATCGGCGCGGCGCGGCGCATCATGCAGGAACTCGGCCTCGCGGCGGACGATACGCGCGCGGCCATCGAGTGGTTCAATCAGGGCAAGCGACCGGATTACCCGCTGCGCGGGCGCCTGCAGCGCCTCGCCGCACTCGCGGGCCGCGGCGGCAACCCGGGCCGCGCCTTCCTGCGGCTGCAGCTGCAGATCGCACTCGCCGACGGCCGCATCCACAGCCGAGAGCGTGCGCTGCTCTGGACCATGGCCGGCGAATTGGGCATCGGCCGGGTGGAGTTCGCCCAGATGGAGGCGCTGCTGCGCGCCCAGCGAGGTTTCGCGCGGTCCGAACGGGGTCGCGCCGAGCGGCGGGTTGCCGCGCAGGCCTGCGAGGTGCTGGGCCTGCCGGAGTCGGCGAGCAACGACGATATCAAGCAGGCCTACCGGCGGCTCATGAACCGCTATCACCCGGACAAGCTGGCATCGAAGGACCTGAGCGCCGACGATCTGGCCGGTGCCGAGGAACGCACCCGGGAGATCCGCAACGCCTACGAAACCCTGAAGACACGGCGCGGCTTCCGCTAGCCCCGGATTGGTCCGGCCGGTGGCGGCTATACATGACGAGCGCTCTTGGCTAGAGTGCCGTGCCACGCAACACCGGAGACAGCGTCGTGCAGCCCGTGATCGCTCCTTCCATCCTGTCGGCGGATTTCGCCCGTCTCGGCGACGAGGTGGACGCCGTCCTCGCGGCGGGTGCCGACATGGTCCACTTCGACGTGATGGACAACCACTACGTACCGAATCTCACCGTGGGTCCCCTCGTCTGCGAGGCCCTGCGGAGCTACGGCGTGACGGCGCCCATCGACGTACACCTGATGGTGGAGCCCGTCGATCGTCTCGTCCCCGATTTCGCCGCGGCCGGGGCGAGCTACATCACGTTCCATCCGGAGGCCTCGCGTCACGTGGACCGGACCCTGTCGCTGATCCGCGAGCACGGCGTCCGCGCCGGCCTGGTCTTCAATCCCGCGACGCCGCTCTCCTGGCTCGAGCACGTGATGGACAAGGTGGACATGATCCTCGTCATGTCGGTGAACCCCGGCTTCGGCGGGCAGAAATTCATCCCGGAGGCGCTGAACAAGCTGCGCGCGGTGCGCCGGCTCATCGACGAGTCCGGCGCGGAGATCCGCCTGGAGGTGGACGGCGGCGTGAAGGTGGACAATATCGGCGAGGTGGCGGCGGCCGGCGCCGATACCTTCGTGGCCGGCTCGGCGATATTCGGCAGCGACGACTACGAGGCGACGATCCGCGCCATGCGGGAGAACATCGCCAAAGGTGGGCGGGCGGCAGGCTGACCCGCCGCCGGGCAGGCGCCTAGCGCTTTGGCCGGGCGCCGTAGACGACGATGGTCTTGCCGTTGGCCGAGACCAGTCCCTGCTCCTCGAGCACCTTCAGGACGCGTCCCGCCATCTCGCGGGAGCAGCCCACCAGCCGGGAGAGTTCCTGGCGGCTCACCTTGATCTGCATGCCGTCGGGGTGGGTCATCGCGTCCGGTTCGTTGCACAGATCCATGATGGCATGTGCCACCCGGCCGGTGACGTCCACGAAGGCGAGGTCGCCCAGCTTGCGGTTGGTGCGGTCGAGCCGGCTCGCCAGCTGGGTGGCGAGTTCGAACACCAGCCCCGGGCTCTCGCTGGCGATCTGGCGGAAACGGGGATAGGTCATCTCCGCGATCTCGCTCTCGGTGCGGGTACGCACCCAGGCGCTGCGCGTCGGTTGCTCGTAGAACAGGCCCATCTCGCCGAAGAACTGACCCTTGTTGAGGTAGGCCAGCACCATCTCGTTGCCGTCCTCGTCCTCGATCATCACCTCCACCGATCCGTCCACGATGTAGTAGAGGATGTCGGGGAGGTCGCCGGCGTGGATCATCACCGTCTTCGACGGAATGGTCCGGACACGGCAGTAGCTGAGGAACCGGTTGATCGCCGGTACGTCGCTCAGGTTCTTCGCTGTCGTTGGCATTCGAGCCCCCTCCTGGATCCAGTCCCACTTTGTAATACAGACGCTCAACCAGGGCAAGCCGCGCCCGCGGCGGCTCGCTAGACCCAGTAGGCGGTCCGCGTCATGATCTTCGCCGTCACCCGCATCAGTCCGCGCACGGGTGCCGGCAGCCGGCTGCCGCCCGATTCCGTGGCCGCGGCACCGTGCACTTCTTCCTCCTCGGCCATGCGCCGGAGAATCGCACGGCTGCGTTCGTCCTCCACCGGCAGACGGTCCAGGTGCTCGTTCAGGTGCTCCACCACCTGGCGTTCGGTCTCCGCGATGAAGCCGAGGCTCCAGCGGTCGCCGGCCAGTCCGCTCAGGGCGCCGATGGTCCACGCGCCGGCGTACCACAGCGGCGCCAGACGGCTGGGCCCGGCGTCCAGCTCCTGCAGCCGCTGGGCACACCAGCGCAGGTGGTCCGTCTCTTCCTCGGCCGCCTGGTGCATCTCTTCGGCCACCGCCGGATCCCGCGCCACCACTGCGTGTCCCTGGTAGAGGCCCTGAGCGGCGACCTCGCCGGAGTGGTTCACGCGCATCAGGCCGGCGACGTGCCGGGCCTCTGGCGGGGCGAGCTCCGCCGGCGGGCGGTCGGCGCCCGGATTCGGCCGGCTGCCGCCGGGCGGTGCGAACAGGGTGCGCAGCGCGTTGTCCGCGCTCGCGAGCAAACGGTCGGGCAGATTTCGGTTCCTGGCGGTCACCGGTGGATTATAGCAAGCCGCTCCCGGCTGTTCCCCGGATCGCGGCGACCTGGTAGGTATACCGGGTGCATTTGCCGGTCGATTCGCCTAGCATTGCGGCGCCGCGCGGCGTCGCAGGCGCCGGGCCGTTCGGCGCGGACGCCGCGGTAATAACAACGAACAAGAACCGCCATGGCATGGCCGATGGCATGACAGGAGCAAGGACGATGAAACTGGCAGTTTGGATTTTGGCGCCGCTGGCGCTCGTGGTCGCGCAGGCGGCCGGAGCCGCCGAGGGCGAGGGCCCCTGGGAGGGGAAAGCGACACTGGGCTATCTCGCCACCAGCGGCAACTCGGACAGCCTCAGCGTCAATGCAGGGGCCGAAGTGAGCTACACCACCGGCCGGTGGCAACACCTGGCGGAAGTGGGTGCCATTGGTGCGCAGCAGGAGGAGGACACGACGGCCGAGGCCTACAAGGCGGTCTGGAGGTCCGAGTACAGCTTCAGCGAGACGGACTATCTGTATGGACGGCTCCGCTGGCAGAAGGACAAGTTCAGCGGCTACGATCAGCAGATCACCGAGTCCGTCGGCTACGGCCGCCGGCTGCTGGACAGCGACCGGCACACCCTGAACGCGGAGGTTGGCGTCGGTGCCCGGCAGTCCGACCTGCGCGACGGCACCTCCGAGGAGGAGGTGATCCTGCGCGGGGCGCTGGACTACACCTGGCGGCTCAGCGAGACGGCGGAATTCGGCCAGGACTTCAGCGTGGAGTCGGGCTCCGAGAACACCTTCATCGAGTCGGTAAGCGAGCTGAAGGCGACGCTGGTCGGCGAGCTGGCGCTGGTCGCCTCGTACACCATCCGTCGCAATACCACCGTGCCGGCGGGCAGTGAGAAGACGGACACCTTCACGGCCCTGTCGCTGGAGTACGCGTTCTAGCGGCCGGCCACCGACAGGACGTCCGGGGCGGCGCCGGCGTTGCATCGGCCCCCTGTGGGGGCTATAATTTCGCGCTTTTCGTCATCGGCACGAGTGTTTTGCGTGCCGCGCCGATCGCCCCGGCCCCGCCGCGAGGCGAATTTCAACCAGAACCGGGATACCGGGCAGGACATTTGAGTAACTGTCGATGAAGACCTTCTCTGCAAAACCGGCGGAAGTCCGGCGCGACTGGTACGTGGTGGATGCCACGGGCAAGACCCTGGGCCGCCTCGCCACCGAGGTTGCGCGGCGGTTGCGCGGCAAGCACAAGCCGGAATATACCCCGCACGTTGATACCGGCGATTACCTGATCATCATCAATGCCGAAAAGGTGCGGGTGACCGGGAACAAACTGAAAGACAAGATGTATCACCATCATACGGGCTACATCGGGAACCTGAAGTCCCTGTCGCTCGAGCAGATGCTGGACAAGGCGCCCGAGCGGGTGGTCCAGTCGGCCGTGAAGGGCATGCTGCCCAGAAACCGCCTGGGCCGTCAGATGCTGGGCAAGCTGAAGGTCTATGCAGGACCTGAGCACCAGCACAGCGCACAGCAGCCTATCGAGCTGGACATCTGAGCCGGCGGCACGAGGAACGGAACATGAGTGACATGCAGTTTTACGGTACCGGCCGGCGGAAGACTTCCACGGCCCGCGTTTTCCTGAAACCCGGCGAGGGCAGGATCACGGTCAACAAACGTCCGCTGGACCAGTTCTTCGGCCGCGAGACGGCACGGATGATCGTTCGCCAGCCCCTCGAGTTGACCAAACTCGAGGACCGCTTCGACGTGGACGTAAGCGTTGCCGGCGGCGGCACCACGGGGCAGGCCGGTGCCATTCGCCACGGCCTCACCCGGGCGCTGATGGACTACGACGAGTCGTTGCGCGCCAGTCTGCGCAAGGCCGGCTACGTGACCCGCGACGCTCGCGAGGTCGAGCGCAAGAAGGTCGGCCTGCGCAAGGCCCGCCGCGCCACCCAGTTCTCGAAGCGCTGATTGCAGTCGCGCCGGGAGGTCATTGGGGGATCGTCTAGCGGTAGGACATCGGACTCTGACTCCGAGAACCCAGGTTCGAATCCTGGTCCCCCAGCCAAACAAAGGAGGGTCCCGTCAGGGGCCCTCCTTTTTTTGGTGGGGACTTCGCGG
>CAZRSA010000037.1:0-22098 GCA_964602525.1 uncultured Woeseiaceae bacterium | reverse complement strand
GGTCAGCTTCGCCTGCTGCTCCTCGTCCAGCACCTTCATGATGTCGGCGTGGGTCCGGCTGCGCAGCAGCGTCATCCGGCTGGTCAGCTCGCCCCGGCGCTGCGCCAGCGTATTCACGAGCGTCTGGTAATTCGGATCGTTCGGGTCGAGATTGCGCAGCGCGCGGTGGTTCTCGCGCAGCTGCCGATGCAGCGCCCGGGTCTCCTCACGGCGGGACTCCAGCGTCTCACGGATTGCCTCACGCTGCCCGGCGCTGAGATCCAGTTCCGCCGTCATGTGATCGAGCATCCTCGCCGGGTCCGGACCGCTGTGGTAGCCGCCGTGGGGTCCGGCCAGCGCCGCGCCGGCCAGAAACAGGGCCGCCAGTGCGAGGCCCCCCCGCCGCATCGAACGGTCGGTCACGATCCCTTTCATGTCGAGCCTCCCTCCGTGTCCGTGCAGCCGCGTCTCGATGGCTTCAGGATAGACCGCCCGGCGCAAAGATGCGCCATCGCCGTGCAAAGAAGTGTCAAGGAAATCGCCGCGGTCTTGCAGCTTCGCAGCCGGCAGCGGAGCATATGGCGATGAACAGCGGAGCCGTTGACAGCACCGGCCGGGAAGAGGCCGACGGACGCCTGTTGCTGGTGGATGACGACCGGGACCTCGCCGGCATGCTGCAGGAGTATCTCGAGCCGGAGGGATTCTCGGTGGAATGGGCGGGGGACGGCCCCGCCGCCCTGGAGCGACTGGCGGAGGAAACCTTCGACCTGGTCATCCTGGACGTGATGATGCCGGGGATGAACGGCTTCGAGGTCCTGCGCCGTATCCGGGCGGACGGCGACACGCCCGTGCTCATGCTGACCGCCCGGGGCGACGATGTGGACCGTATCGTCGGCCTCGAGATCGGCGCGGACGACTACCTGGCGAAACCGTTCAATCCCCGTGAACTCGTTGCCCGGTTGCGGGCCGTGCTGCGGCGGTCGCGGCCCGCGCCGCCCAGCGAGGCCGGTCAGCTCACCGCCGGCTCCATCGTGCTCGACCTGCGCACGCGGCACGCCACCCGGGACGGCCGCGAGCTCCGACTGACCGGTACGGAGTTCCAGCTGCTGGGGCTGCTGGTCGCCGCCGCCGGCGAGGTGGTCAGCAAGGAGACCATCTCGCTGGAGGTGCTCGGCCGCAAGCTGCTGCCCTGGGACCGCAGCGTGGACACCCACATCAGCAATCTGCGCGGCAAGCTGGCCGGCGACGACCGGGGCAGCAATCCCATCCGGAATATCCGCGGCGTTGGCTATACGCTGGTTACGGACGGGCCGGATGCCTAGCCTGTTCCTGCGCATCTTCCTCGGTTTCTGGCTGGTCATCGGGGTGCTGCTGGCCGCGGCCATCATGGTGGTCTGGCAGGTGGCGGAGCAGCGGCGCGAGGCCTGGCAGCAGTTCGACCCGCGGGCGGTGCACATTGAGGCGTCTCAGGTGCTCTCCGGCGGCGGACCGGCGGCATTGCGCGAGTGGGTGGCCGACGGCGCCGGCCTGCCGCCGGAGCTGCGGCTCTATGTTCTGCTGGCAGATGGCCGGGACATCCTCGGCCGGCCCCTGCCCGAAGTGCTGGTGGCCGAGCTGGCGCGCCTGCGCGCGGTAGCGGAGGAACTCGACCGACCCCGCGCCCTGCCGCCGAATTTCCGCCCGGCGCGGCCGATACCCCAGATCATCGGCCCGGGGGGCCGCGTCTACAGCCTGTTCCTGTTCCGCCGGCCGGGCGCGGCGGCGCGTCTGCTGCCCGCCGTTCCCGTCCGCATGACCCTGCTGCTCTTCGCGCTGGCGGTCAGTGCCGGCGTCGCCTGGCTGCTCGCCCGCACCCTGTCCCGGCCGGTGACGAGCCTGCGTGACGCAACCCGCGCGCTGGCCGACGGCAATCTGGACACCCGGGTGGGCCATCCCATCGCGAAGCGGCGCGACGAACTCGGCGGCCTCGCACGGGATTTCAACGAGATGGCGGCCCAGCTGGAGGCCTCGCTGCGCTCCCAGCGCGAACTGCTGCGTAACGTCAGCCACGAGCTGCGCTCGCCGCTGGCGCGCATGCGCGTGGCGCTGGGCCTGGCCCAGCGGGATGCGGGCGAGCTGCCGGCGCTGGCTCGCATCGAGCGCGAGTCGGACCGGCTGGACTGGCTCATCGGCGAGATCATGGACTTCGCCCGCGCCGATTCCGGCCGCGGGCCGCGCAGCGAGGAGTTCGACCTGACGGCGATGCTGCGCGAGCTGGTCCGCGACGCCCGCTTCGAGAGTGGCGGCGACGGCCCGCGCATCGAGCTGGACGCGCCGGCCGGCCTCCCGGTGCGCGCTCAGCGCGCCGGGCTCGCGAGTGCCGTCGAGAACGTGCTGCGCAACGCGGCCCACCATGCCGAAAGACGGGTGGACGTGCGGGTGAGCCGGGAAGCCGGCGGTCTGGCCATCACCGTCGCCGACGACGGCGGCGGGGTCCCCGAGGAGGAACTCGGGCTGCTATTCGAGCCCTTCTACCGCGGCGACAAGGTGGGCACGGCCGGTCTCGGTCTCGCCATCGCGCGGCGGGTGACGGAGCTCCACGACGGCACCATCAGCGCCCGCAACCGGGAAGACGGCGGCCTGCAGGTGACCATCATCCTGCCGGGGACGCTGCTCAGGAGTCAGAGACCGAGCTGACGCGCGGCCAGGTCGCGCATGATCTCTTCCGAACCGCCGCCGATCGCGTTCACACGCACTTCCCGGTAGATGCGCTCGATGCGGCTGCCCCGCAGGTAGCCGGCGCCGCCGAGGATCTGCATGGCTTCCCGGGCGCAGAACTCCATGGTGAGCGTGGCCTGCACCTTCAACATGGCCAGATCCGCCGCCGGGGTCGCACCTTGGTCGACACGCCAGGTGCAGTGCTCCAGGTACGCCTGGGTGGCATTCACCTGTCGCAGCATCTCGACGAACTTGTGTCGGATCACCTGATGGTCGGCAAGACGGCGACCGAAGGTGTGGCGCTGGCGGGCCCACGCCAGCGCGTCCTCCACGCAGACCCGCGCCGCAGCGTTGGCCCCGCCCGCCATGGCCAGGCGCTCGCCGTTGAAGTTCTTCATGATCAGGCCGAAGCCGGCGCCCTCGCTACCGATGAGGTGGTCCCGGGGTACCCTGACGCCGTCGAAGTGGATGGTGGCGGTATCCGAAGACCACCAGCCCTGCTTGCGATCGAGCTCAGTCCGGCTCACGCCTTCCGCGTCCGCCGGGATCAGCAGCAGCGAGATGCCGTCGTAGCCCTCGGCGGTGCGCACGGCGGTGGTGAAGTAATCGGCCCGCATGCCCCCGGTGATGAACGTCTTTTCGCCGTCCACCACGTAGTGATCGCCCTCGGCCACGGCTCGGGTCCGGATCGCCGCCACGTCCGAGCCGCCGCCGGGCTCGGTGATGGCCAGCGACATGTGCTGCTCTCCGGCCAGCACCTTCGGCGCGACCGCCGCACGCAGCGACTCCGGCCCGCCCGCCAGCAGCGGCGGCAGAGCGATGCCGTGCACCATGAGACTCGCGTTGACGCCGCCGGCGCCGGTGCGGGCCAGTTCCTCGGCGACTATCAGACGGTGGAAGCCGTCAATGCCCTCGGAGACCCCGCCGTAGCGCTCGGGATAGCCCACCTGCAACAGGCCGAACTCGGCGGCGTCGTGGAACAGGGATTCCGGGATGCGCCCAGCCTCTTCCCAGTCGTCGACAAAGGGCATGATCTTGTCCTCGACGAAGCGGCGCACCTGGCGGCGCCATTCCTCGTGGCTCTCCGTCATCCAGGGACAGGGCGGGCGGGGGGGTTCGCTATCGGTCGGCATCGTCGTCACCAGTCTGCTTGCCATTCTCGTTTGACCCGTCTTTCGACTCGTCGGTCACCCTATCTTCGTCTGCACTTCCGGCATCGTCCGTGGCCGACTTGCGGAACAGGACGATGCTGAGATCGTCGGGCTTGCTCGGCGTTCGCGCCTCCGGCGTGAGCATGCGCTCGCGGGCGTCGCCCGCCAGCCGCGCCACCGCCTCCGCTGCCGGCCCCTTGCGGGCGATCTCGACGATCTCGGCAAGATGGAGATTGTCGGTGAGTCCGTCGCTCGCCAGCAGCAGCGTGTCGCGGGGCGCCAGCTCGAGTTCGGCACCCACCTCGATACGCATGTCCGCGGTGCCGAGAAAGTTGAACACCAGGTTGCGCTCGGCGTGATAGAGCGCCTCCACCTCGTCCAGGAAACCCGCCTCCACGGCGAAGGCCACCGGCGTATGGGCGATGGTCTGCATCTTCAGGCGGCCGCGCTGGCCCGTCACCAGCGCCGCCGAGTCGCCCACGTGGTAGGGCCGCACGAGACGCCCCTCCACGGAGACTACCGTCAGCGTGGTCGCCGATCCGTTCGCCAGCGCCATCACCGCCGCGTTGGCAGCCTCCATGGCGTTCAGTATGGCCGTGCGCAGCATCTCCGAGGGGTGGCGGACCGCCGTCAGCGAGTCGATGACGGCCTGGATGGCGGTGCGCGAGGCCCGCTGGCCGGCCGGCAGGCCGCCGGCGCCGTCCGCGACCGCGAGCACGACGGTCTCCCCGTCCAGCGGGATCAGCGCCAGCGTGTCCTCGTTGCCGGTCTCCTTGTCCGGGCTGCGGCGGCAATACAGCGCAGCCTTGCCGCCGGCCGCCCCGCCGGTCAGGATCTCGCCGGAGTCCTCGTCCACCGGCAGTACCAGGGGCTCGGCCCCCGTGCCCCACGCCCGCGCCTCAGCCATGCCTGCGGCGCCGGCCCCGCGTCCGGCCGGAGACCGGCTGGCGGCACCAGGCGCAGTAGTTCCAGAATTCTGCCGCGATGCCCCAGCCGCAGGAACTGCAGCACCGGTCCGAACCGGGCAGCGGCCACTTGCGCTTCACCTTGGCGCGGCACCATGGGCAGTAACGCATGAAGGGCATCAGCGGTCCGCCGCAGCGCTTGTTGGCGCAGCGGGCGGTATAGCGGCGGTCGCTGTAGTGCCGGTTGGTCTCCTTCTCGAAGCCGGGACCGTAGCACCAGGCACAGTAGTCCCAGTCAAGCTTCACGCCGCGCTCGCAGCGCGGGCAGTGCGCGGGGAAGGTGCGGGTCTCGCCGGCGGCCGGGTTGTCGGCCCCGCACCAGGGGCAGGCCTGCATCACCTCGGCCACGGGCCCTTCGCAGCGGCGGCACTGATGCCGGGTATCCAGCGCCTTGCGATAGCGGGCCTGGAACTCCCGCCACTGCACCCGCTTCCACACCGGGCCCTCGACCTTCGTGCTGTTGCGCCGGCGCTGCCGGCGCGCCCGATTCCTCGCCCGCTCGAACTCCGAGCGCATCTGAACCGCATCCCGGGTGCGCGCGGAGATGTCCACCTGCATCGCCCGCTGCAGCACCTCCAGCACGTCGGCGCTGGCGTGCTGGCGGGCCCGCTCGATGGCGGGCGGCGGCCAGTCGAACGGCCACTCCGGCAGCCGGCCCGAAAAGAGCTGGTAGAGCACCAGCGCCAGCGAGAACACGTCCGACTGGAACTTGGGCCGGCCCATGGCCTGCTCGGGAGCGATGTAATCGATGGTACCGGAGCCCGACGCCTTCAGCGTACGCAGATTGAGCTTGGCAAAACCGAAGTCGGACAGCCGCAGCCGATTACCCGGGAAGATGATGAAATTCTCCGGCTTGATGTCGCAGTGGATGACCCGGTGCTCGTGGGCGTGGGCCACCGCGGCCAGCGCCTGGGAGGCGAAGTCCATCCGCAGGCTCTGGGACATGCGGCGCACCAGGCGGTCGGCCAGGGACTCCGTGCCGAGAGGCATGGAGATGACGAAATGATCGCCGATGAAGCCCGCGTCGTAGACGGGCAGGATGTTCGGGTGTTCGAACTTCGAGGCCATCCGTACCTCGTGCAGGAAATCCTCGACGGCAGAAAGACTCCTGGCCGTGGTCAGGGGCACCTTCAGCGCCACGTGCGCGGAGCGCACGGTATCGTATGCCTGATACACGTTGGCCAGCGGCCCCTTGGACAGGCACCGGACCATGCGGAATTTACCGAGTTTCTGTCGCGCACGGAGCAATGCGTGCCGGTCCCCCCTGCTGGCCGGCCCCGCGGCCGGATATCCGAATGCTCCGGGAGCCGAAGCGCCGGAGACGATCATTGGGCCTGGGCCGGGAGCCGTCAAGTCGGGGTGCGCCGTACCTCAGAGCACCTCGAACAGACCCGCCGCGCCCATGCCGCCGCCCACGCACATCGTGCACACCACGTAGCGGGCGCCGCGCCGGCGCCCCTCGATCAGCGCATGGCCCACCATGCGGGCGCCGGACATGCCGTAGGGGTGGCCGATGGAGATGGAGCCGCCGTTCACGTTCAGCAGCTCGTTCGGGATGCCGAGCTTGTCGCGGCAGTAGATCACCTGCACGGCGAAGGCCTCGTTCAGCTCCCAAAGGCCGATGTCGTCCATCTTCAGCCCGGTGCGCTCGAGCAGCTTCGGCACGGCGAATACCGGACCGATACCCATCTCGTCCGGCTCGGTGCCGGCGACGGCAATGCCCCGGTAGATGCCCAGTGGCTTCAGGCCCCGCCTCTCGGCGAGCTTGGAGTCCATCACCACGCAGGCCGAGGCGCCGTCGGAGAGCTGGCTGGCGTTGCCGGCGGTGATCATGCCGCCCTCGAAGACCGGCTTCAGCCCGGCCAGCGCTTCGGCGGTGGTGCCGGGCCGGTTACCCTCGTCCTTCGCCAGGGTCACCTCCTCGAAGCTGATCTCCTTGGTTTCCTTGTCCATGACGCCCTTGGTCGTGGTCACGGGCACGATCTCGTCGTCAAAGGCGCCCGCCTCCTGGCCGGCCGCGGTGCGCTGCTGGCTCTGCAGCCCGTACTCGTCCTGCTGCTCCCGGCTGATGCCGTAGCGCCGCGCCACCACCTCGGCGGTCTCGAGCATGGACATGTAGATGTGTTCGCTGGCGGCGATCACGTTCGGGTCCTCGGCCCGGTAGTCGTTCATGTGCTCGTTCTGCACCAGGCTGATGGACTCCAGCCCGCCGCCGACCACGATCGGCATGTTGTCATGCAGCACCTGTTTGGCGGCAATGGCAATGGCCATCATGCCGGACGAGCACTGCCGGTCCACGGTCATGCCACTGACCGTCTCCGGCAGACCGGCGGCCAGCAGCGCCTGGCGGGCGACGTTGCGTCCGCTCGAACCCTGCTGCATGGCGCAGCCCATGATGACGTCGTCCACCTCGGTCGGGTCTACGCCGGCGCGCTTCACCGCTTCGCGGATGGGATGAGCCGCAAGCGTCTGTGCCTGGGTGTTGTTGAAAGCACCCCGGTAGGCTTTGCCGATGGGCGTGCGCGCCGTGGATACGATTACCGCTTCTTTCACTGCTGTACTCCCGGCGGGCGGCGGCGCCCGCCTGTCGCTGGCCTCGGGATCGGGCCCCTCAGCCGGTCTTGATGCCCAGTTCCTTCGCCGCGCGGGTGAGGAACTTCATGCTCTGGCCGCTGCCGTCCTGGTATTCCTCGGCGCCGGTCTTGTCCGCGATACGTTCCCAGTTCGCGGCCAGGTGATCGGCGTCGCGCTCCTCGGGGGCGAGCCAGATACCGGGCGTCTCCTCGAGATACACGCGGGCATAGCCGCCGGCCCCCGCCGAGATGATCTGGCGGCTCGGCGCATCGGGACTGACCATGAAAACGACTGCGGGCGTGACGTATTCCGGCTGCAGCAGCGCCAGCGCCTCCTCCGGCATCAGCCCCTCGGTCATGCGGGTGGCGGCCACCGGCGCCAGGCAGTTCACCCGGATGTCGTACTTCTCGCCTTCCAGGTGCAGCGTGTTCATGAAACCGACCACGCCGAGCTTCGCCGCACCGTAGTTCGACTGGCCGAAATTGCCGTACAAACCGGTGGACGACGTGGTCATGACGATGCGCCCGTATTTCTGCTCGCGCATGATCTCCCACACCGCCTTCGTGCAGTTGACCGAGCCCATGAGATGCACGTCGACCACGAGCTGGAAATCCTCCAGGCTCACTTTCGCGAAACTCTTGTCGCGGAGGATGCCGGCATTGTTCACCAGCACGTCCACCCGGCCCCACTTGTCCAGGGCCTCGGCCACCATGGCCTGCACCTGCCCGTAGTCGGCCACGTTGGCGCCGTTGGCGATGCCCTGGCCGCCCGCGGCCTCGATCTCGGCCACCACGGCTTGCGCGGCCTCGCTCGAACCGCCGCTGCCGTCCCGGTCGCCGCCCAGGTCGTTCACCACCACCTTCGCGCCGCGCCGCGCGAGCTCCAGCGCATGACAGCGTCCCAGCCCGCCGCCTGCGCCGGTCACGATGGCCACTTGATCGTCGAATCGGATCGTCACTTCAGCCTCCCTCGGTTACTCTGCTGCTTCGGCCTCACTGCACGAAATACAGGGCCAGCGTCTCGGCCACCAGGGCCGGCTTCTCCTCGCCCCTGATCTCCACGGTGACCTCGGAGGTGGCCAGGATCTGGCCCGGCTTCTTTTCGTTCACGTCCTTCAGCTTCACGTGCGCACGAACCTCGCTGCCCACCTTCACGGGCTGCAGGAAGCGGACCTTGTTGGAGCCGTAGTTGATGGCCATGGCGATGCCCTCCGGCACCACGCCGCACTGCCCCGTGAGATACGGCAGCAGCGACAGCGTAAGGTAGCCGTGGGCGATGGTTGTGCCGAACGGCGTCTGGGCCGCCTTCTCCTTGTCCACGTGAATGAACTGGTGGTCAAGGGTGGCATCGGCGAAGGCGTCGATGCGCTCCTGCTCGATCGCGAGCCAGTCCGACGGCGGCATGTCCCGGTCGATGTAATCCGCGAGTTTGTCTTTGGGCACTGTTTCCGGCATGTCCCCTCTCCTGCTTCTGATACTGGATATCGACGGGCCGGCACGGGGCCCGTCCCTGTCCGGGCGTCATTCTTATCGCAGGCGGAGCCGCCTGCGCGCCTCGGCGGACGCCAAGTGTACCCGAGTTGCGCACCGGAACGCGCCGCGGGCGCGCCGTCCGGCGCCGCCGGGCCGGGAAACGAGCCATCAAAACGTCACGGCTGCGTAAGAAAATCTTCAACTTACATGACTATCTTCACCGCTATCTCGAACCACCAGCGGGGCAGAGGACATGGAGAATGCGCAGGTACGGGTACAGGCGGAAGCGGTCTGGCTATCGGACACACACCTCGGTACCCGCGGCTGCCGCGCCAGACAACTCCTCGACTTTCTCCGATCGCTCGAAACGAGCCGCCTCTTTCTGGTGGGCGACATCCTCGACTTCGAGGCGATGCGCAGTACGGTCTACTGGCCGCCGGTCCACGGCGAGGTGCTGCACGAGATCATGCGGCTGTCGCGGCAGGGCACCCGGGTAATGTACATCCCCGGCAACCACGATGCGGAGCTGCGCCTTTTCGACGGCACCGATCACCGTCTGATCGAGATTCGCCGCCGCCACGTTCACGAGACCCGCTCGGGCCGCCGGCTGCTGGTGACCCATGGCGACGAGTTCGACCGGGATCTGCGTGTGGGCTCGATGAAGGAACGTCTGGGCTCCGCCGCCTATCGCTGGCTGGTGGACATGGACGCGGGCCTGAACCGGGTGCGACACCGCCTCGGCTACCGCCCGGTCCGCATGGCCAGCACCATCAAGATGCGAATCAACGCGGCGATGGACTACATCCACCGCTTCGAGAACACCGCGATCGAGTACGTCCGCCGGCAGGGCCTGGACGGCATCGTCTGCGGCCACATCCATCGCCCCGCCGTACGCCAGGCGGGCGACGTCATTTATTGCAACGACGGCGACTGGGTGGAGCACTGCACCGCGCTGGTGGAAAACCGGGAGGGCCGCCTCGGTCTGGTGTCCTGGGACGGGCAGGCCGAATCGGACCTCGGCGCGGTAGAGCTCGGCGCCGTCGCCTGACAGGGAACCGCCCCATGGACAGTCATTCCTCCGCGCCGGATCCGGTGCATCCCTACGCCGCTTTGTCGCGGCATATCGGCGTACTCCTGCATGCCGACGAGCGGCTGATCGCGGCCTTCTGGGACGACCGCCAGCCGGCCAGCGTCAACCTCGAGAATATCGCGTACTGGCTCGGCCAGTCGGCGCAGCCGGCAGAAAGGCCGCCGGAGGACGCCTGATGGACGGGCTCGTCGCAGGGCTGCTCGAGGCCGGCGCCGAGACGGTTCCCGTCGTCGTCGCGCTGCTGTTCGACGCCAGCGTCCGCGCACTGCTTGTCTGGGACAGCTGGCGCATCGGCCCCTGATCAGCCCTCAATCGGCCCTCAATCGGCCGCCGGGAGGCCGTCACCGGAGGGCACCGCCCGGGAGCGCGCTCCGGGCGCACCGAGGGCGCAGCCCTGTCGCACCCTTCGCGTGAGGGGTTTCAGAATGAAATGGGCGGGAAGCGCAGAAGCGCCAGGCTGGCGCCGGCGAGCGCGAGACCGATGGTGCCGCCCGCGATCACGTCGGTGGGATAGTGCAGGCCGAGCACCACTCGGGAGGCAGCGACCAGCAGCCCGAACGGCAGCATGGCAAGGCCGAGCACGGGCAGGTAGACGAGGAAGAAGACCGAGAACAGCGCCGCGTGCAGCGTATGGCCGGACGGGAAGCTGTAGCGATCCAGCGGGGTCGTACCGCACTGGATGTCCGCGAACTCGATGAAGGGCCGCTCGCGTACGAGGCGATCCTTCAGGAACCGGTACAGCCCCACCCCGGCGAGCGCCGTGACGCCGGTCTGCAGGACCGGGCCGGCGGCGCCGGCGCCGCCGATGAGCAGCATGACACCGAGCCCCGCATACCATGCCACGCCGTCGCCCAGGCGGCTCACCACACGGAACAGGGCGAGTACCGGCGTGCGCTGGCCCAGGCGGTTGACCTTGAGGGTGAGGGCGATTTCGGCTGCCGCCACCTGCTGCCACATCGTCTGCACGGAACCCTACTCCCGGGTTGCCCTGAAGCTGGCGAGAGTCTCGCCGGGGGACAAGTCAGGAACGTGACAGCTTGTTTAAGAAACGGTGACACACGGCTTTCGCGGAACCTTCTCCGAACGGCAAGATTACGGTAATACTGACGCCGGACACTTGCCGGCCATGCGAATCGCGATCGTCACCGACGCCTGGCTGCCGCAGGTGAACGGTGTAGTCACCACGCTGGGCAGGACCCGCGACGAACTGACCCGCGCCGGTCACCGGGTGAGGATGCTCACCCCGGCCGACCACCGCACGGTTCCCTGCCCCACCTATCCGGAGATCCGGCTCTCGGTGCTGCCCTACCGGCGCGTGCGGCGCAACCTGGATGCCTTCCGGCCGGACTGCATTCACATCGCCACCGAAGGCCCGCTCGGCTTCGCCGCCCGGCGCTACTGCCGCCGCCGCGGTCTGGCGTTCACGACGTCTTATCACACGCGCTTCCCCCAGTACGTACGCGAGCGTGCCCCGATCCCGGTGGCCTGGATGTATGCCTGGCTCCGGCGTTTCCATCGGCCCGCCGCGGCCACGCTGGTGCCCACCCCGACGGTTCGAGACGAGCTCGCCCAGCGCGGTTTCGGCGACCTGCGGCTCTGGAGCCGGGGCGTGGACGTCGAGATATTCCGGCCGCAGCCGAAGGCGGACCTGTCCGACCGTCGGCCGATACTCCTCTACATGGGCCGCGTCGCCGTGGAGAAGAACGTGGAGGCGTTCCTGCAGCTGCGGATGCCGGGCACCAAGTACGTGGTCGGCGACGGGCCGGACCTGCCGAGGCTCCGCAGCGAGTACCCGGAGGTGGTGTTCACCGGCTATCGTTTCGGCGCCGAGCTGGCCGCCCATCTGGCGGCCGCCGACGTCTTCGTCTTTCCCAGCCGCACGGACACCTTCGGTCTGGTGATGCTGGAGGCCATGGCCTGCGGCACGCCGGTGGCGGCCTACCCGGTGACCGGGCCCCGGGACGTCATCGAGCACGGACACACGGGGATCCTGCACGAGGATCTTGCCGTCGCCGTCCGCGGCGCGCTGATGCTGGACCGTGAGCTGTGCCGGCAGGCCGCGCTGCAGAAGAGCTGGGGCCGGGCGACCGAGCAGTTCCTCGGCCACCTCGCGCGCAATGCGACAGCGGCGGACCGCGACCGGCCGGGCGTCCTTTCCGCCGCCGTCGACCGCTGATTCCGCCCGCCTGTTGCATGCGCCCGCCGGCCGGGCACAATGCCGCAATGGCGATTACCGAACATCGGTCGGGCCGGTCACCGCCGGGTCCCGGCCGCCCCGTGCTCGTCGCCGCAGCCACACTGATCCTCGCAATCACCGGCCTGCTGCTGGCCTTCTCCGCCATGATGGCGCTGTTCCTGGGCGCCGGGGGACCGGGCATGCGGCCCCTGCTGGCGCTGACCGGCTGGCTGGTGCTGCCGACCGGTGCACTGGCTCTGCTGTGCCTGAGGCTTCTGCCGCCGGACGGGCAGGGGCGCCTGTCTGCCTGCTGGGCCCGGCTGCCCGCCTGGCTGGTGTTGCTGGTCTCCCTGATGCTGCTGCTGGCCGTCTTCGCGGAGCTGGCGGTCTGGCTGGTGGAATTCGCCGGCGCCGGCAGGGTGACGCTGGGCCACTGCCTCCCGATCATGGCCGTACTGATCAACTCGCTGGCACTCACGGCCGGCTACGCGGTCGTGGCGCCGGCCGGGGAAGGCGGCGAACACCGCGGCCCCGTGCGCCACACCGATCCGGTGCGCCGCGACCCGGACTGACCGGCTCCGTCAGACCCCCTGCGCGGCCGAACGCACCCGGGCGATGGCGGCGAGCCAGCCATCATGCAGCGCCCGGCGGCGCGCCGCCGGCATGTCCGGCTCGAACAGCGCATCGCGCTGCCACAGCCGCTCCAGCTGCTCCAGCGAATCGAATACGCCGCGCTGCAGCCCGGCCAGGCAGGCCGCGCCGAAGGCCGTCGATTCCGTGATGCGCGGGCGCTCCACCGTAATGCCGAGCATGTCGGCGAGGAACTGCACCAGCCAGTCGTTGGTCACCATGCCGCCGTCCACACGGAGGAGCTCGACGTCGAGGCCGTCGTCGCGCATGGCCAGCATCAGATCCCGGGTCTGGAAAGCCACCGACTGCAGCGTGGCCGTGACGATCTCCGCGACCCCGGTGTCCCGGCTGAGCCCCAGGATCGCGCCGCGGGCGTCCGGATCCCAGTGGGGCGCGCCGAGGCCGGCGAATGCGGGCACCACGTGGATGTTGTCGATGACGCCCTGCGCCTCGGCGATGGCCTCCGAGTCCGGCGCAGCGGCAATGATCTTCAGCGCGTCCCGCAGCCACTGGATGGCCGAGCCCGCCACGAAGATGCTGCCTTCGAGTCCGTAGGTGAGCCGCCCGTCCAGCCGGCTGGCTATGGTGGTGAGCAGCTGATGACCGGAAGGCAGCGGCTGCTCGCCCGTGTTGGCGATGACGAAACAGCCGGTACCGTAGGTGCTCTTGGTCATGCCCGGATGAAAACAGGCCTGGCCGAATAACGCGGCCTGCTGGTCGCCGGCCATGCCCGTCACCGGCATGGCCGCCCCCAGACTCTCTGCATCCGTCGTGCCGAAGTCGAAGGCGTTGTCGCAGACCTCAGGCAGCAGGGAGGCGGGTATGCCGAAATGGGCGAGCAGGTCCTCGTCCCAGCACTGGCGGTGAATGTCGTATAGCAGCGTGCGCGAGGCGTTGGTGATGTCCGTCCGGTGCTCGGCACCCGCGGTAAGGCGCCACAGCAGGAACGTGTCGATGGTGCCGAAAGCAAGCTCGCCTCGCTCGGCGCGTTCGCGCGCGCCCTCAACGTTGTCCAGGATCCAGGCCAGCTTCGTCGCGGAGAAATAGGGATCGATGCGCAGGCCGGAGCGGGCCGTGGCCAGTTCCTCGCCGCCGTCGGCGGCGTACTCGCGGCATTTCGGGGCCGTGCGCCGGTCCTGCCAGACGATGGCGTTGTACACCGGCTCGCCGGTGCGCCGGTCCCAGACCACCGTGGTCTCGCGCTGATTGGTGATGCCGATACAGGCCACGTCCCGGGGCAGGCAGCCGGCATCCACGAGGGCATCGTGCATGACGGCGACCACGCTCTGCCAGATCGCCTCCGGGTCGTGCTCCACCCAGCCGGGTCGGGGAAACACCTGGGGGAACTCCTGCTGGCTCACCGCCAGGATGCGGGCCTGCTCGTCGAAGACCATGGCACGGCTGCTGGTGGTGCCCTGATCGATGGCGAGTATCACGTGCTCGGTCATTGCCTCTGCTCCTCGGGGGCCGGCTGCGCCGGCCCGCTGTTCCTTATCCCGCCTGCTCTGGCGCCGGCCGCTCGGGGCCGAGCGGCTCCGGGACCCGCATGCGGTGCCCCGCCTGTTCCGGCCAGGGCGCGCCCCGGTGCCGCTCGGCGAAAACACCCAGCCGACCCAGCACCTGCCCGGGCCAGGGCGAGACCCGGCGGGTGGCCGTGTCCACGTGCAGGTTCATCCACTCGCAGGTGGCGGCCAGCCAGCCCTCTTCGGCGTGGTACATTCGCTGGAACTGGTGGATGCGCTTGGCGTCCCAGGCCAGCAGCTGGGCGGTGACGGCCACCGGGTCGCCTTCGCGCAGCTCGCGCAGGTAACTCACGTGGCATTCCACGGCGAAGGTGGTGCCGCCGGCTTCCTTCCGGTACGCGGCATCGAGCCCCAGCTCGTCCCACAGGCCGTCCACGCCGTGATCGAACAGCAGCACGTACCAGGCCACGTTCATATGGCCGTTGTAGTCGATCCACTCCGGGCGTATGGCCTCGGCATGCACGGTCACACCCTCGAAGGAGTTCACGATCTCGCCAGCTCCGGCCGGTCGCGAAAATACTCCAGTGCCTCCGGGTTGGCGAGCGCGTCCGTGTTCTTCACGCTCTCGCCGTGCACCACCGAGCGCACCGCCAGCTCGGTGATCTTGCCGCTGATGGTGCGTGGGATGTCCGGCACGCTGAGGATTTTCGCCGGCACGTGCCGCGGCGTCGCGTTCGTCCGGATGACCCGGCGTATGCGATCCTCCAGCGCCTCGTCCAGCTCGGCGCCGGGCTGGAGCACGACGAACAGCACCACGCGCACGTCGTCGTCCCAAGACTGGCCGACGGCGATCGACTCCAGCACCTCGTCGACCTTCTCTACCTGGCGGTAGATCTCCGCCGTGCCGATGCGCACCCCGCCCGGGTTCAGCACGGCGTCGGAGCGGCCGTGGATGATCACGCCGTCGTGCTCGGTCAGTTCCGCAAAATCGCCGTGGGCCCACACGCCGGGAAAACGCGCGAAATAGGCCTCGCGGTACTTCTCGCCGGTGTCGTCGTTCCAGAAGCCGACGGGCATCGAGGGGAAGGGCTTCGTGCAGACGAGTTCCCCCTTCCCGCCGACGAGGGGCGTGCCGTCCTCGTCCCACACCTCCACCGCCATGCCCAGCATCCGGCACTGCAGCTCGCCCGGCCACACCGGGCGCAGCGGGCAGCCGCCGGCGAAACAGCCCAGGATATCGGTGCCGCCCGAGATGGAGGCCAGCAGCACGTCGTCCGCGATCTTCCGATAGACGTAGTCGAAGCTGGCCGGTGCCAGCGGCGAGCCGGTGGAGAGCACCGTACGCAGCGCGGAGAGGTCGTGATCCCGTCCGGGATGCAGGTCCGCCTTCTCCAGCGCCGCAATGTACTTCGCACTGGTACCGAACACGCTGATACGTTCCTGCTCCGCCATCCGCCAGAGCCGTCCGCCGTCGGGATGGAAGGGCGAGCCGTCATAGAGCACGATCGCGGCGCCGCTGGCCAGGCCGGCGACCAGCCAGTTCCACATCATCCAGCCGCAGGTCGTGAAGTAGAAGATGCGGTCGCCGGGCTTGAGATCCACGTGCAGCACGTGCTCTTTCACCTGCTGTATCAGCGTGCCACCGGCGCCGTGGACGATGCACTTCGGCGTGCCGGTCGTACCCGAGGAATACATCACGTAGAGTGGATGGTCGAAGGGCAGCGGCGCGAACTCGATGTCCTCGGCGGCCTGCGCGAAATCCGCATAGTGCACGCCGCGGGGAATGTCCGCGACGGCCGGCTCACGCTCGACGAACGGCACCACCACGCAGGCCTCCACCTCGGGCAGACGCTCGAGGATTCCGGCCACCGTGCCGCTGAGGTCGAACACCCGGCCGTTGTAGCGATAGCCGTCGGTGACGAACAGCACCTTCGGCGCGATCTGGCCGAAACGGTCCAGAACGCCCTGCTCGCCGAAGTCCGGTGAGCAGGAGGACCACACGGCGCCCAGGCTTGCGGCCGCCAGCATCGCCAGGACGGTCTCCGGGCAGTTCGGCAGGTAGCCGGCCACCCGGTCGCCCGGTCCCACGCCGGCCCGCTTCAGCCCCGCCGCCACCCGGGCCACCTCGTCCCGGAGTTCGTCACGGCTGATTTCCCGACGGGTACCGTCCTCGCCGTGAAAAATGATGGCCGGCAGCGGCCCCCGATAGCGCAGCAGGTTCTCGGCGAAATTCAGCTCGGCGTCCGGGAAGAACTCCGCTCCGGGCATGGCGTCGGGATCCCGGATTAAGGTCCCGGGCTGCCGCCGGCAGACCGGATCGAGGAAGCGGAACAGGATCGACCAGAACGCCTCCGGTTCGTTGACGGACCAGCGATACATCTCCCCGTAGTCCGCGAATCCCTTGCCGCGGGCCTCCGCAGCGAAAGCGGCAAAGCGGGTCAGGTTGGCACCCGCCTTGCGCTCGGGGGATGGCTCCCACAGTGGTCGGCTCATACTCGCTCCGGCTCGCTTGCGCCCGCGGCGCGTCGGCCCCGGCATTGTAACGACCCGCCCGGCAGGCCGTAAGGGAAGCGCTGGCCGCGGCGACGCGCCGCGCTTACCATCGGCCGAACGGCGCAGGGAAACCCGCCGAAGGGAGTTAAACCGGGAGCGAGACATGAGAGCCGTCGTCAACGTCCTGCTGCTGCTGTTCATCGCCGCCGCAGTGCTGGTGGCATGGGCCTACGAGCCAGACCGCAGCGCGGAATCCCTGGCCGAGCGCTACCGGGTCACGGGTTCCGGCTTCCCCGAGATCGGCGGCATGAACGCCCACGTCGCGGTGGAGGGAGAGGGCCCGGCGCTGGTGCTGCTGCACGGCACGGGCGCATCGCTGCACACCTGGAACGGCTGGGTGGAGGAACTGGCCGGCGAGTTCCGCATCGTGCGCATGGACCTGCCCGGGTTCGGCCTTACGGGGCCCCACCCGGACGGCGACTACTCGATCGATGCCTACGTGCGGTTCGTGCACGCCGTCGCCGATCACCTGGGTCTGGGCCGCTTCCATCTGGCCGGCAATTCCCTGGGCGGGCGCATCGCCTGGAACTACGCGGCGGCCCATCCCGGGCGGGTAGACCGGCTGATCCTAATCGACGCATCGGGCTACCGCGTACGCCGGTCACCGTCCCTCCTCTTCCAGCTCGCCGCCCTCCCCGGCGTCGGCGACGTGCTGGCGAAACTGACGCCCCGCAGCCTCTACCGCCGCAGCCTGGAAGAGGTCTACGCCGACGACAGCCTGGTGGACGAGGAACTCGTACAACGGTATTTCGAGCTGTCGCTGCGGGAGGGCAACCGGGAGGCCTTCGTGCAGCGGGTGCGGTCGGCCTCCGCCGCAGGCCGCGAGGACCCTGCCGCCGCGCTCGGCCGGATCGGCGCAGCCACACTCGTCCAGTGGGGCGGGCGCGACGAGTGGATACCGGTGGAGCACGGCCGGCGGTTCGCCGCCGACATCCCCGATGCACGTCTCGTCGTCTACGACGACCTCGGTCACGTGCCGATGGAAGAGGCCCCCGCCCGCACGGCGCGGGACGCACGAGCTTTCCTGCGGGGGAACGAGCCCTAACTTTTCGGGCCGAACAGCGCCCAGAGAATGAGACCGAGCAGCGGCAGGATCAGGATGACCACGATCCAGAGCACTTTGCTGCCGGTGCCGGCCCGGCTGCCGAGGGTCTTCACGATCGCATAGACATCCAGTATCAGGATGATCAGGCCGAACAGGCCGCCGATTTCCAGTCCCATCTCGGGCCTCCCGCTATAAAGCGTCCATGTCCGCCGAGCATACACATGCGGCCGACGCCGCGCACGGCGCGCCGGCCGGACGGCACGGGTTTGTTAGTATCGCCCGGGCTCACGGCCACACGAGGCAGCGACTTGGCGCAGACGGCACCGAAACCCGGACCCGCCCGGGACATCTACGATCTGCTCACCGGCGACGAGGACGCCCGGGTGTGCAAGGATATCCCGGATGCCTCCTGCCGGGAGCAGCCGCGGAACTACCTGCTGCACATCGCTGCCCTGGTCGCCACCAAGACCGGCGACCGGCTGGCCGGGCCGAAGCTGGTGCTGGCCTGGCTGGTGACCAGCCTCGGCGCGCCGGCGTGGATGCTGGGCTGGCTGGTACCCATCCGTGAATCCCTGGCCCTGCTGCCCCAGCTCGTGGTCGCCCGCTATCTTCGCGCCGTGCCCGTGCGCAAGTGGTTCTGGGTGGCCGGCAGCGTGCTGCAGGGCTTCGCGGTCATCGGCATGGGCATGATCGCCCTCACCCTGGAGGGGGCGCCGGCGGGCTGGGCGATCCTCGCTCTGCTCACCGTCTTCAGCCTGGCGCGGGGCATCTGCTCGGTGGCCAGCAAGGACGTGCTCGGCAAGACCATCGCCAAGACCCGCCGGGGCTCGGTCACCGGCTACGCGGCCTCGGCCGCCGGCGCCGTCACCGTCGCGGTCGGCATCGCCGCGATCGCGCTGGATCCCGGCACTCGGGACACCGGCTTCTTCGTCGCCGTGCTGTTCGCCGCGGGCGGCCTGTGGCTGCTCGCCGCCGCCGTCTACAGCTTGCTCGCGGAATATGCGGGCGCCACCGAGGGCGGCGGCAATGCGCTCTCCGAGGCCGTCAGGCAGCTGGGGCTCATCCGCCGCGACGCGGACCTCAGGGAGTTTCTCGTCACCCGCACGCTGCTCCTGTCCACGGCACTGGCGGCGCCGTTCTACGTGAGTCTGGCGAACCGGAGTATGGACAACACCCTGTCCGGGCTCGGTTCGCTGATGCTGGCCTCCGGCGCGGCCAGCTTTCTCAGCGCACCGGTGTGGGGACGCCTGTCGGACCGCTCCAGCCGGCTGGTGATGAAGCGGGCCGCACTGCTCGCAGCCGCGGCGAGTCTGGCGACCGCGGCGCTCTCCCTGGCACCGGAACTGCCGCTGCTGCCGCTCGCTTTCGCGGCCACCTATTTCGCGCTGAGCATCGCTCACGCCGGGGTGCGGCTGGGACGCAAGACTCACCTGGTGGACATCGCCACCGCGGAGAACCGGGCGAGCTACGTGGCGGTGAGCAACACGGTGATCGGCGTCATGCTGCTGGCGGGCGGCGTCTTCGGCGGCATCGCGAGCCTGGTGGGTGCGGCCTGGACGCTGGTGGTGCTGGCCGCGCTGTCGGTGGCGGCGGCGGCCTCCGCCCACCGGCTGAGCGAGGCGCAGCGATAGAGCCGCTAGAACCAGCCCTTGCGGCGGAACCAGATGAGCATGCCGGTCACGATGGCCAGCATCACCAGCCACAGCAAGGGATAGCCGTAGCGCAGGCCGAGTTCGGGCATGTTCCAGGGGCTCGCCTGAGTGTCGAAATTCATCCCGTAGACGCCCACGATGAACGAGAGCGGGATGAACACCGTGGCGATGATGGTCAGCACCTTCATCACGTCGTTCATGCGGTTGGAGAGGCTGGACAGGTAAACCTCCAGCAGGCTCGAGGCCATCTCCCGGTAGCTTTCCACCAGGTCGAGCGCGTGTACCGTATGGTCGTAGCAGTCACGGAGGTACGGGCGTGTGTCCGGCGCGAGAGCCGCGTGCTCGTCGCGCACCAGTCCGTTCAGCGCGTCGCGCTGGGGCCACAGGCTGCGCCGCAGAACCACCAGTTCGCGCTTGAGGCGGTGGATCTCGTCCAGCGCCTCGCGGCTGGGGTCGTCGAAGACCGTCATCTCCAGCGCCTCGATGCGCTCGCCGAGGGCTTCCATAACCGGGAAGGTCAGGTCCACCGCCGTGTCAATCAGCGCGTAGAAAAGGTAATCGACGCCGCGCTGTCGAATACGCGAACCGGAGCGGCGCAACCGCTGGCGCACGGGGTCGAACGGGTCTTCGTGGCCGGGATGGAAACTCACCAGCCAGGTATCGCCGAGGAACAGGCTGAGCTGCGTGGTGACCACGCCCTCACCGCGATGCTCGGGCGCGCCGACGATGGCGAAGAGCTGCTGCTCGTAGGTCTCCACCTTGGGCCGCTGACCCGTGTGCAGCACGTCCTCCAGCGCCAGCGGATGCAGACCATAGGAGTCGCCGATGGCGCGCAGCAGCTCTTCCGACGGCGTCCCCTGCACGTGCAGCCATGTCGCCCGGGGGCTGCGGAACACGGCCCGCGCGTCATCCAGGCTGCAGTCGCTCCTCTCCACCAGCGCGCCGCTGTCGAAATCCATTATGGACAGCGACACCGGTACGCGCTCGGCCTCCGGCGGCGGCGTGAGGTCCCCCGGCGCGGTGCCGGGCCGGGTGTAACGGCCGGGGAACAGGTGCAGCGGATGGCGCCGGGTTAGGTAATGGCGCGCGGGCCGCTTCTCGCCCGAGCTGGAGGGCTGCGTCATGGACTCGAGCCTGCCTGACGTTGGATACGCATCCGGTTGACCTCAGTGTAGCCGCTCATGCGCCGTCGTGTCGCGTAAGCGCAGACGCGGCTCCGGGTCGTCCACCGCTATCGGATGCGCACGGCCACCGACACGGAGACAGTGCGGCACGGCCGCGAGCCTCGGCGATCTCGCCGTCGGCGATGCAGCGCAGGTAAGCGGTCTCGACCGGGCCGACGGCAGCGTGGACGTGGAGGGGACGCTGAACGGCGGTATCATCGAAGCCGGACGCGCGCGTATCCTGTCCGACTGAACGACCGACCGCGGAGGACCCATGGACGTGCCGACGACGATGACCGCCGTGGACATCACGGAGCCCGGCGGACCCGAGGTGCTCCGCGCGGTGGAGAGACCCGTGCCGGAGCCCGGCCCGGGCGAGGTGCTGATCCGCGTACAGGCCGCCGGCGTGAACCGGCCGGACTGCCTGCAGCGGCAGGGTCTGTACCCGGTGCCCGCCGACGCCGATCCCCTGCCCGGGCTGGAGGTGGCGGGCGAGGTGGTGGCTACCGGTGACGGTGCCGTGCGCTGGCAGGCGGGCGACCGGGTCTGCGCCCTCGCCCACGGCGGCGGCTACGCCGAGTACTGCCGGGTGGCAGCCGATCACTGCCTGCCCGCGCCGGACGGCCTCACGCTTACCGAGGCGGCCTCCCTCCCGGAGACATACTTCACCGTCTGGTACAACGTGTTCATGCGCGTCGGCCTGGCGGAGGGCGAATGGCTGCTCGCCCACGGCGGCTCCAGCGGCATCGGCAGCGCCGCCATCCAGATGGCGAAGGCGCGGGGCGCCGGCGTCATCGTCACCGCAGGAACCGACGCCAAGTGCGAGTACTGCAGAGACCTCGGCGCAGACCACGCCGTGAACTACCGGGACAGCGACTGGGTGGCGGCAGCGAAGGAGATCACCGGCAAGCGCGGCGTCGACGTGGTGCTGGACATGGTGGCCGGCCCCTACGTCGACCGGAACCTGGACGCGCTGGCGTACGACGGGCGCTACGCGCTCATCGCCTTCCTGCTAGGGCCGAAGGCGGAGGCGAACTTCGCCCATGTCCTCAGGAAGCGGCTGACGATCACCGGCTCTGCGCTGCGGCCGCAGACGGTCGAGGAGAAGGCGGAGATCGCCGCCGGGCTGGAGCGCGAGATCTGGCCCCTGCTGGAGGCCGGCAGTATCCGGCCGACGGTGTTCGCTTCCTTCCCGCTTATCGAGGCCGCCCGTGCCCACGCGCTCATGGAATCCGGCAAGCACATGGGCAAGATCGTGCTGGAGACCTGATCGACACTCCCTCTAGAGGTTGCCCATGGTCAGCCGGGAGATCGCACGAGTGAGGCCGCGGGGCATGAAGCGCAGCTGGAACAGCGAGACCTGCGTGGCGACCCCGGGAACGGCGATCACGTCCCCGCGCATCATCGCCCGGTAACCGTAGCGGGCCACGTCCTCCGCCGGCGCCGCCACCGCGTCGAACATCTGCCGGTTGGTCATGCCGGCCGCAT
>CAZRSA010000036.1:0-22277 GCA_964602525.1 uncultured Woeseiaceae bacterium | reverse complement strand
TCGACGCCTACCGCTTCCTGCGCCGGCTGGAGAACCGGCTGCAGGAGTTCCGCGACCGCCAGACCCACGACCTGCCCGCCGACGAGACGGACCGCGCCCGCCTGGCGCTGGTAATGGACCAGCCCGACTGGGACAGTCTCACGGCCGAGGTCGAGCGGGTGCGCGGCGTCGTCGGCGGCCACTTCGAGGAGACCGTCTTCCGCGCAGGCGAGGACGTGCGCTCCGAGCGCCCGGCGCTCGAGGCGCTGTGGGAGTCCGCCGGGTCCGATAGCCTGGAGGAGAGGGCGGCCGCTGCCGGTTTCGCCGCTGCGGAGGCCTTCGCGCGGGTGCTCGGCCGTCTGCATGCGGACATCGAGACCCGGCGGCTGGACGAGATATCCCGCCAACGGCTGGACGAGCTCATGCCGCCGCTGCTCGAGCGGCTGCGCGGACTGGAGGAGCCCGACGTCGCGCTGCACCGGCTGACGGGCATCCTCGGCGCCGTGCTCCGCCGCAGCGCCTACCTCGCCCTGCTGCTGGAGAACCGCCAGGCGCTGGAGCGCCTGGTGGAGCTGGTCTCCAAGAGCGCCTATCTCGCGACGGAACTCGCCGCCCATCCGCTGCTGATGGACGAACTCATCGATCCGAGGATCGCCGACCGGGAGCCGAGCGCCGCCGACCTGCGTGTGGAATACGAGACCCGCCTGTCCGCGGTGGGTGCCGAGGATTCGGAGGCCGCGGTGGACGAGCTGGCGCGCTTCCAGCGGGCGGCCACGTTCCGGGTGGCCGTGGCGGACTTCAGCGGCCGCCTGCCCATCATGAAGGTGAGCGACCGCCTCACCGAGATCGCCGAGATGGTGGTCGCCAGCGCTCTCTCGCTGGCCTGGAAGGACCTGGTGGCGCGCCACGGGCGGCCCTGGTGCACCATCGACGGCATGCGCCGGCGCGCCGGGTTCGCCGTGGTAGGCTACGGCAAGCTCGGCGGCATCGAACTCGGCTACGGCTCCGATCTGGACCTGGTGTTCGTGCACGACTCCGCCGGCGAGGAACAGGAGACAGACGGCGCGAAGTGCGTGGACAACACGGTCTTTTTCGGCCGGCTGGCCCGCCGCCTGGTGCATTTCCTGACCGTCCAGACGGTGTCGGGCGCACTCTACGAGGTGGACACGCGCCTGCGCCCGAGCGGCCGCTCCGGGCTGCTGGTGAGTTCCGTCGCCGCCCTCGAGCGCTACCAGAGAGAGGATGCCTGGACCTGGGAGCACCAGGCGCTGCTGCGCACTCGCGCCGTGGCGGGGGACGCAAGGGTGCGCCACGCGTTCGAGGGACTGCGCGTGGACATTCTGCAGAGCGCCGTGCGCCGCGAAACCCTGCGTGACGACGTGATCTCAATGCGCGAACGCATGTGGCGGCAGCTTTCCTCATCGGAGTCCGACTCCTTCGACATCAAGCGCGACCCGGGCGGCGTGGGCGACATCGAGTTCATCGTCCAGTACCTGGTGCTGGCCCACGCACACCGGCACCGCTCGCTGCTGCACTACACGGACAACATACGCCAGCTGGGTGTGCTGGCCACCTGCGGCATCCTCGAGCGCACCACCGCGCTGGCGCTGCAGGATATCTACCGCGCTTACCGCCGGCGGCTCCATCACCTGGCTCTGGACAACCAGGACGCCACCGTGCCGGCCGGCGAGTTCGCCGCCGAGGCCGGCACGGTACGGCGAATCTGGCGGCAGACCTTCGGTTGAGCCGGTTGCTATAATTGCGAGGATATCCTGCCGCGGATTGGTGACCGCGGATTTCCGGAAGATGCCCGCAAGGGTCAGAGAGGATGCAGCGATGAGAAGATCCGGCACCGTCGACCAGGAGTTGATCCGGCCGAATGCCGAGCACCGCTACGAGGTGACCCGGGCGGACCTGCCGCTGTCCTGCCCCATGCCTGGCATGTATCTGTGGAACTCCCATCCCAAGGTCTATCTGCCGGTGGAGCAGACCGGCGAGGCCAAGTGCCCGTACTGCGGCGCGGAGTATTACCTGCGTGACGAGGCCGCGCCGGCAGCGGCCGGGGACGCGGCCGACGCCGGCGCCGAAGCCTGAGCGACGCGCGGGAGGTGCAGTCATGATCATCGTCACCGGCGGGGCCGGCTTCATCGGTTCGAACCTGGTGCGCGGGCTGAACCGCGCCACCTCCGAGGACATCCTGGTGGTGGACGACCTGACGGAGGGCCACAAGTTCGAGAATCTCGCCGATCTGGACGTGGCCGACTACATGGACAAGGACGAGTTCATGGGCAAGCTCGAGTCCGGTGGTTACCGGCGCCGGGTCTCCGTCGTGTTCCATCAGGGCGCCTGCTCCACCACCACGGAGTGGGACGGGCGCTACATGATGGAGAACAACTTCCGCTATTCACGCGAGTTGCTGCGCGACTGCCTGCGCCACAACACGCCCTTCATCTATGCCTCCTCGGCGGCCGTCTACGGTGCCGGCCCCGGCTTCAGCGAGACGCCGGAGCACGAGCGCCCGCTGAACGTCTACGGCTACTCCAAGCTGCTGTTCGACAACTACGTCCGCCGCCTGCTGCCGGAGGCCGGCAGCCAGATCGTGGGTCTGCGCTATTTCAACGTGTACGGTCCGAGAGAACAGCACAAGGGAAGCATGGCGAGCGTCGCCTGGCACTTCCACAACCAGGTGGCCGAATCCGGCGAGGCACGGCTGTTCGAGGGCAGCGACGGTTACGGGCCCGGCGAGCAGGAACGGGACTTCGTGTACGTGGACGACATCGTCGACATCAATCTCTGGTTCCTGCAGCATCCGGAGGTGAGCGGCATCTTCAACGCCGGCACCGGCCGGGCGCAGACCTTCAACGACGTCGCCCGCGCCGTCATCGGCTGGCACGGCCGCGGCGAGATCCGCTACGTCCCCTTCCCGGCCGGACTGAAGGAGGCCTACCAGAGCTATACCCGGGCGGATCTCACCCGCCTGCGCGCCGCCGGCTACAGCGGCGGGTTCCGCGCGGTGGAAGAAGGGGTTACCGACTACCTGGATACGCTGCGCGGGCCCGGGGGCGACGCTGGCTGAAGCGCTCCACGGGCCCGTGCTGGTCGTCGGCCCGTCCTGGGTGGGCGACATGGTCATGGCCCAGTCCCTGTTCCGGCTGCTCGCCGGACGCGATCCCGACCGGCCGATCGACGTGCTGGCACCGGGCTGGTCGCGGCCCATCCTCGCCCGCATGCCGGAGGTCAGGGAGGCGATCGAGTTGCCCGCCGGCCACGGTGAACTCCGCCTGGGCGAGCGGCGGCGCCTCGGCCGCGCGCTGCGGGGACGGGGCTACGGTCAGGCGATCGTACTGCCCCGTTCGCTGAAGGCGGCACTGGTGCCCTGGTTCGCCCGAATTCCCCGGCGCACGGGTTTTCGCGGCGAGCATCGCTACGGGTTGATCAACGACATGCGGCCGTTCGATGCCGCCGTGCTGGACCAGACGGTGAAGCGATTCGTGGCGCTGGGGCTGGAGCCCGGAGAAGCGTTGCCCGATGAGCTGCCGCGGCCGCGCCTGCGGGTGGACCCGGCCCGCCAGGCACGCGCACTCGAGCGGCTGGGGCTGGACCCGGGGACGGGTCCGGTAGCCTTCATGCCGGGGGCGGAATACGGACCGGCGAAGTGCTGGCCGCTTCAGTATTTCGGCGAACTGGCGGCGCGGCTCGGCGAGCGCGGCCACGCAGTCTGGGTGTTCGGCTCGGCGAAGGACGTCGGCGCCGCCCGCGCTATCGCCGAGAATGCGGAGAATGCGCAGGCGGCGTCGGTGGTGAACCTGTGCGGGCGCACGACGCTGGAGGAGGCCATCGATCTCCTGGCCGACTGCCGCTGCGGCGTCACCAACGACTCCGGGCTCATGCACGTCGCCGCTGCGGTCGGGCTGCCCATCGCCGCGCTGTACGGCTCGTCGTCGCCGGCTTTCACGCCGCCGCTGACGGAGCGGGCGGTGGTGCATTACCTGGGCCTGGAATGCAGCCCTTGCTTCGAGCGCGAATGCCCGCTCGGGCATTTCCGCTGCCTGCGGGAAATTACGCCGGAACGGGTGCTGGCCTCGCTGGCGGAGTTGGCCGGGGTGCCGGAGCAGCGGACCGGCTAGCTGCTCGCAGGGCCGGCCGCGTCCGGACTGCGCAGCACCTCGTCCAGCCGTGCCTCCACGTCCTCGGTACGGATGAGTTCCATGGCGGCCGGGTCGCGCACGCGCCGGCCCCACGCGATGGCGTCCACCGGCTTGTCGAACTCCCGCCGCACCGCTTCCGGGTAGGCGTTCACCACCAGGTGGCGGCTGAGATACGGACCGGTGCGATCCGGGTTGGAGGTGGCATAGAGACCGATGACCGGTGTCGCCGCCGCCGTGGCCATGTGCGCGGGACCCGAATCCGGGCAGACGACGACCGTGGCGCGGGCAATCAGCGCAAAGAGCTGCTTCAGCGTGGTGGCGCCCACCAGATTGAGCGGGGTGTGCGCCGCGGCGGCGGCGATGGCCTCGCCGTACTCCCGTTCCAGCGGCGCCGGCCCGCCGGTGAGCACCGTACCGGCGCCGTAGCGTTCGGCCGCGTAGTCGACGATGCGGGCGTAGTTGGCGACGCTCCAGTTGCGGTAATTGCGGGCACGCTGGGAGCTGCAGGGGCTCAGTACGAGCCACGGCCGTCCCGGCGGCATCTGCCCGGCCGCGTAGCCCCGGTCGGCGTCGGCCACCGGTATGTCCCAGACGAGATGCCGTTCGCCGACGCCGAGGTACTCGGCGAAACCGAACAGGCCGTCCATAACGTGCTGGCGGGGCCGGTGCGGAATGCGTTCGCCGGAGACCAGCCACTGGAAGTCCCGGCCGCGTTGCCGGTCGAAGCCGATGCGCCGGCGTGCCGGGACGAGCCGGCTGACCGCGTTGGCCCGCAGCGAGGCGTGCATCATGAGCAGGGCGTCGAAGCGTCGCCCGGCGAGCCGGCGCCTGAGGTCGCGGTAGGCCGCCAGGCCGGCCGACTTGTCGAAGGTGATAAACTCGAACTCCGGTATGTCCGCCATCAGGGACGCCTCGGTGCGACCGATGATCCACGTGATCGCCGTGTCCGGCCAGGCGGTTTTCAGCGTCCTCAGCACCGGCAGGGTATGGCAGGTATCCCCTATGGCGGACAGGCGCACGGCGCAGATCGAGCCGGGCGGAGTGCTGTTGTCTATGGGATTCGCCAATACCTCGGAGCCGACAAGCGTGGAAGAGAGGATCCTGCCCAGCGCGGACGGCGCCATCCTATACGATCACCGTATCTTCAACCACTTCGAGCCGGCCTGGCTGCGTGCCGATGCCTGGCCCGGGCAGGCCGACGTGCCGGACGCCCCCGGACGGGGCGCCGTGCGTTTCGTCACCGGCGAGGCCGGCGAGTTCGCACTGCGCCATTATCGCCGCGGCGGGCTGGCGGGGCGGGTCCTCGACGACGAATTCCTTTGGCTGGGCCAGACGGCCACGCGGCCGTTCCGTGAGTTCCGCCTGCTGACCCGGCTGACCGGCCTGGGATTGCCGGTGCCCGCCCCGGCGGCTGCCGGCTACCGCCGCAGCGGCGCGGTGTACCGCGGCGATATCCTCACCCGCCGGCTGGCCGGCGTGCGGTCGCTGGCCGGCGTGCTCGGCGAGCGTGACCTGGAAGCCGGCGAATGGCGGCGTATCGGCGCCACCATCCGGCACTTCCACGCGGCGGGTGTCTGCCATGCGGACCTGAACGCGCACAACATCCAGCTCGGCGAAGACGGTACCGTCTGGCTGCTCGACTTCGACCGCGGGCGCATCCGCCGGCCCGGTGCCTGGCAGCGGCGCAATCTCGCGCGGCTGCTGCGTTCCCTGGACAAGCTGGGGGGCAGCGTGCCCGGCTTCCGCTACGAGGCCGGCGGCTGGCGCGAACTCGTGGCCGGCTACCGGTCAGGCCGGCCGGCGGACCATGCGACGGACCATAGGACGGACGAGCTGGCGGGCTGATTCACGGCTCTTCGTAGGGCGAGGGGTCGCCCTTGAAGCGGCGATGGATCCAGTAGTACTGCTCGGGAGCGGCACGGGCGTGGCGCTCCACCACGGCGTTCAGCCGGGTCGCGTCGGTGGAATCGTCGCCGGTGGGAAAATCGGCCAGCGCCGGCTCCACGACCACCCGGTAACGGCCGTCCGGCTCTCGCCATCCCGCCACCGGCAGCACCGCTGCGCCGCTGCGTGCGGCCAGCCGTGCCGGGCTGCCCGTGGTCGGCGCCGGCAGCCCGAAGAACGGCGCCACCACCGGGCGGGCACTGGTGTGGGCCTGGTCCACGGCCATCCACAGCGTGCGGCCGCGGGCGAGTGCATCCAGGATGCCGCGCAGGTCGAATTTCGAGTAGACCCGACTCGCGGCCCGCAGACGGCCGCGGGTGAGGTGGCGGTCGAGGGCCGGATAGCCGAACGGGCGCTGGATGCCGTCGTAGTCCACCGACAGGCCGAGCAGGCGGCAGGCGAGGTCCATGGTGGTGAAGTGGCCGGCGACCAGGATCACCGGCCGGCCGCCGGCGCGGGCGGCCTCGAGATGCTCCAGGCCCTCCACGGTGGCCATCGACCGCAGCCGGCGGTCGCTGGCCCACCAGGCGAGACCGAGTTCCATCAGGCCCAGCCCGAGGGAGCGGAAGTGACGCCGGAGGAGTTGCCGCCGTTCCCCGGCGGTCAGTTCGGAGAAGCAGAGTGCCAGGTTGCGTTCGGCCACCCGGCGCCGGCGGCCGGCCAGGCGGAAGCTCGCCGCACCGAGCGCCCGGCCCAGAACGCGCTGGACGGACCAGGGCAGCACGGTGAGCGAGCGCTGCATGACGAGGGCCGCACGGATCAGCGCCTCGCGGCCGCGTGCCGGACCCGTCGCGGGCGTGAACTCGGCGTCGTTCATCGGTAAAACCTTGCGCCGGCGAAGGACATAACTGGGGAATTGTAGCCCCACCGGCGGGTCATAGAGGGGCCCCGGCGCTTGAATCGGCGACCGGAGTCCCCATTATGCGTTGTTCCGTAGTGCATTGGGCCCGTACTGCCCGGAGTGGAGTCATATGAAGAGAATCCTGTTGTTCGTGGCGACCAACGTCGCGGTGCTGGCCGTCATCAGCATCGTATTCCGTGTCTTCGGGCTGGAGAGCATCATCTCGGAGACGGGGGGGCTCAATCTCACCTCGCTTCTGATTTTCTCGGCGGTGATCGGTTTCGCCGGCTCGTTCATCTCGCTCGCCATCTCGAAGAAGGTGGCGCTGTGGACCACCGGAGCGAAGGTGATCTCGCAGCCCTCCAATGCCACGGAATCCTGGCTGCTGCACACCGTGCAGTCCCAGGCCGGCCGGGCGGGCATCGGCATGCCGGACGTGGCCGTCTACGACGCGCCCGAGGTGAACGCCTTCGCCACCGGCATGAGCCGCAACAAGGCGCTGGTGGCCGTCAGCACCGGCCTGCTGCGGAACATGAATCAGGCGGAAGCCGAGGCGGTGCTGGCCCACGAGGTATCCCATGTTGCCAACGGGGACATGGTCACGATGACCCTGCTGCAGGGCGTACTCAACACTTTCGTCATTTTCCTCTCGCGGGTGGTCGGTTTCTTCGTGGACCGGGTGGTGTTCCGCAACGAGCAGGGCGCCGGGCTCGGTTTCTTCCTGACCAGCCTCGTGGCCCAGATCGTCTTCGGCATCCTGGCCACGATCATCGTGCACTGGTTTTCGCGCCGCCGGGAATTTCGCGCGGATGCGGGCGGCGCCGAGCTGGCAGGCCGCGACAAGATGGTGGCGGCGCTCGAGAAGCTGCGCGCCACCTACGAGCCGAGCGAACTGCCGAAGCAGCTGTCCGCGTTCGGCATCGCCGGCCTCGGGGCCCACGGTCTGAAGAAGCTCTTCATGACCCATCCGCCGCTGGAAGAGCGCATCAACGCACTGAAGACGCCCCGCTGAGTCCGGGCCGGGGCCGTTCGGCCGACGCCTCCGCTGCGAGGCGTGCAGAGGGCAGGCTCCGGCCTGCCCTTCTGTTTTCCGGGGTCCGCAACGCCGCGCGGCGCTAGCGGTCGCCGGCTCCCGCCGCCCCGTCACCGGCAGGGCCGTCGTCATGGGCCGCTTCGTCAGAGGCCGAGTCGGCCACCGACACCTCCGCAGGCATTTCCTTCGCCGGCTGCTCCCCGGCGGGCGTCTCGTCGGCCGACGCCGGTTCGGCCGATACGGCGGCGGGCTCCTCGCCCGACGGAGCCGTTTCGTCCTGCCCCCCGGCACCGTCTTCCTCTGCCTCGGCGGTTCGGGGCTCGGGGCGCGGCAACCCGATGTGGAAGGCCGCGTAACCGGGCATGACCACCTGGTTCAGGGCCATCCCGATCACCCGCCCGTCCGTGGGCGCGTAGATGTTGGTCCTGGCGTTGGTGATTGGATCCGTGATGGTCCCGAGCAGGTCGCCGGCGCGCACCCGGCGGCCCAGGCCTACCTCGGAGAGCAGAATGCCGCCCCGGTTGGCGCGTACCCAGGTGGAGCGGTAGTACACGGGTTCCGGCTCGCCCCAGAGGCTCACCTTGCGCACCATGCCCAGCGTATTCAGCAGGGTCTCGATGCCCTTGACCCCGTGGCTCACTTCCTCGATCTCGAGGCGCGAGGGGCCGCCGGCCTCCAGCGTTACCGTGGGCACGCCGGCGTCCGTGGCGGCCTGGCGCAGCGTGCCGTCGCCCGGGATGCTGTTGATGATCACCGTAGCGCCGAAACCCTGGGTAAGGGTGACCACGCCGGGGTCGCGCAGGTCCGCACGCAGCTGCGGCAGGTTGGCCCGGTCGAAGGAGCCGGTATGCAAATCCACCAAAGCGTCGCAGTGCCGCACGATGCTGGTGAAGAAGGAATGGGCGATCCGGGAAGCGGCACTGCCGTCCGGGTTACCGGGGAAATACCGGTTCAGATCTCGGCGATCCGGCAGGTAGCGTGAGCCGCGGCGGAAGGCCGGCAGGTTGACGATGGGCACGCCGATGACCGCCCCCGTCAGTTTCTGTGGATCGAGGTCGTGAAGCACCCGGCGCACGATCTCGATGCCGTTCAACTCGTCGCCATGCACCGCTGCGGCAAGGCACAGGACGGGGCCGGGATAGCGCCCGTTCATCACCAGCACGGGCGTGTCCACCGGTATGCCTTCGAACAGTTCCGTGGCCGACCAGGACAGACGCTGGTAGCTGCCCGGCGGCACCTTGCTGCCGAGAATCTCGAGCGCTTCGGCGTCGGCTTCAATGGCTTGGCCTTCCACCACCGGCTGCAGCGTGGGCGGGGGGCGTTCGGCTTTCTGGCGCTCGCGCGCAGGAGGCGTTTCCGTCTGACCCTCGTCATGCCGCTCGAGGGCGTTATCCGGGTTGTCCACCACCTCTTCGGTGACGCCGATACCCACACCGGCCATTGCGCTCCCCGCAATGGTCATCAGCAGAGTCGCCAGTGCGACCGCCGCCCCCGAAGTCCCCCTTTTTTCCATTGAGTGTTTCATTCTGCTTCCGGTCTGGTGGCGCGACGGGCGGACTCGGTTCGGGCGCCCGGCGCGGCCGGCGCCACCAAGGTTACATGAAATATGTCCCGCAAATTTACGTAAAATAAACGAAAATTGCTTCAGAGTCTGTGATCCGTTTCCTGATATGCCCGCTTCCGCTGTATCCGCCACCCGGAGGTCGACTCCATGAAAACTCCTGCACGAGCGCTGACGTTGCTCCTGCTCGCCCTGCTCGTGGGCTGCGACAGTGGCGCTGACGACAAGGCAGTGGTGCGCGGCTATCTGCAGACCCTGGTCGTCGAGGGACGCGGGCAGGAATGGGATCGGTACTTCGCGCCGGGTGCCACCGTGAACGGGTCGCAGCACGGCCGCGAGGTGCTGTCCTCGATCGGCCGCGGCCTCCGCGGGGCCTTCCCGGATCTCGAGATGGAGGTGCTGGAGCAGGTCGCGGAGGACGGGCGGGTGGCCACCCGGGTCAGGTTCAGCGGCACCCACGACGGCGTGTTCGACGCCACGCCGCCGACCGGCGTGCGGGTCAGCTTCGAGGGGCTGCTTCTCGACCGGATCGAGGACGGCCGCGTGGTGGAGAGCCGTCAGCAGCTGGACATGCTGGGACTGAGCCGCCGGGTGCGGGGCGCCGCCGCCGGGAGGGGCGGCGGCTGATGTTCGGCCACTGGTCGCTGCTGCCGCCCGTCCTCCTGCTCGCGGCCGTGGCGGTCGTGATCCTGGAGGCGGAGGATTACGGTCCCCATGCGGTCGCGAACCTGCTGCCGCCGGTACTCACTCTGGCCCTGCTGCTCTACGCCCTGTCCCGGGCCGCCTGGCGCTGGCAGGACGCCGCCCGGCGCTGGCTGCTGGGCACGCTGGGCTTCGCCATCCCGGCGCTGGGACTCTCGCTCTACCTCCATCTGGGGCTGATGCTCGACTGGGGCGGCATGGCGAGCCGGGCGCGTACGCCGGAACTGCTGTTCCGCTTCCTGCCCTGGTACACGACGGGCGCCGGGGCGATCGGTTTCGCCATCGGCTGGATCATCGGGCGCAACCTCGACGGCGACCGGGGCGGACCGCCGGGCCGCCGCCGGAAATGAGACGGGTTTGTCTGTTGCCGGGCCGGGCATTAGCATAATCTTCGCATTCGGGGCTCACGGGCAGGCGACTACGATGACGAGGACGGGGATGACGAGGATGCGATGGGCGGCGCTGCTGCCCGTACTGGCGGTGACGCTGGCCGCGCTCGCTCCCGGCGCTGCCCGGGCCACGCTCGAGGTCGCCGACAAGGTGGTGGTGGAGAAATCCGACCGCAAGCTCCATTTGCTGAAGGACGAGCAGATCCTCGCCAGCTACGACATCTTCCTGGGCATGGAACCGGAGGGCCACAAGGAGGAGGAGGGGGACTCGCGCACGCCGGAGGGCCTGTACCACCTGGACCTGCGCAACGAGAACAGCGATTTCTTTCTCTCCATACGCATCTCCTATCCGAACGCGCGGGACCGGGAGCGGGCGCGGCGGCGCGGCGTCGACCCGGGCGGCCAGATCATGATCCACGGCTATCCGAACGAGCCCCGTTACACGCCGGAGTTTTACCGCTCGGGCGACTGGACCGACGGCTGCATCGCGGTATCCAACGCCGCCATGGTGGACATCTGGCTCATGACCCGCGAGAACACGCCGATCGAGATCCGGCCGTAGATCAGCCGCGGCGCCACGCGGCCCGGAAGCAATGACCATGGATATCGAAGTCTCTCCGGAGGGCAGTCTCGAACTCCTGTCCCAGGAGGAAGTGAACCGGCTGCGCAACCGCGGCGAGGGCGGCCTGTACGGCCTGCTGCGGCGGTGCGCGCTGGCGGTGCTCACCTCCGGTTCCATGACCGACGATACCCGGGCACTGCTGGCCCGCTATCGGGACTTCGAGGTGGGCATCATCCAGCAGGATCGCGGTGTGCGCCTCGCGCTGCGCAACGCGCCGGATTCCGCTTTCGTCGATGGCCGCATGATCCGCGGCATCCGGGAACTGCTGTTCACGGTGCTGCGCGACGTGGTGTTCGTGGACAACGAACTGCGCGAGGGTGGACAGTTCGACCTCGAGCGCTCGGATTCCATCACCAACGCCGTCTTTCACGTGCTTCGCAATGCGCGCATCATCCGGGCGCCGGCGGAGACCGACGTGGTCGTCTGCTGGGGCGGGCACGCCATCAGCCGCGAGGAGTACGACTACACCAAGACCGTGGGCTACGAGCTCGGCCTGAGGGGCCTGCAGGTGTGCACCGGCTGCGGGCCCGGGGCGATGAAGGGGCCCATGAAGGGCGCGACAATCGGCCACTCCAAGCAGCGCATCCGCAACGGGCGCTACATCGGCATCACCGAGCCGGGCATCATCGCCGCGGAGTCGCCCAACCCCATCGTCAGCGAGCTGGTGATCATGCCGGACATGGAGAAGCGGCTGGAGGCCTTCGTTCGGGTGGGTCATGGTTTCGTGGTGTTCCCCGGCGGCGTGGGGACGGCGGAGGAAATCCTGTTCATCCTGGGGGTGCTGCTGCACCCGGACAACGCGGACATGCCCTTCCCCCTGGTCTTCACCGGCCCGGCCGGCAGCGAGGACTATTTCCGCCGCATCGACGAGTTCGTCTCCGCCACGCTCGGCGAGGCGGCCCGGGCGCGCTACCGCATCGTCATCGACGATCCGGTGGCCGTGGCCCACACGATCCAGGCTGGCCTCACCGACGTGCGCGATTTCCGCCAGCGCCACAGCGACGCCTACTACTACAACTGGCGGCTGCGGATCGATCGCGACTTCCAGATGCCGTTCCGGGCGACCCACGAGGCCATGGCAGCGCTCGCGCTGCATCCGCGCCAGTCGCCCCACGAGCTGGCTGTCAATCTGCGCCGGGCCTTCTCGGGCATCGTCTCGGGTAACGTGCGGGACGATACGATCCGCCTGATCGAGGAGCGGGGGCCGTTCCGCATCGAGGCCTCCGGGCAGATCATGCCGCTGCTGGACGAGTTGCTGCGGGCCTTCGTTGCCCAGGGGCGGATGAAGCTGTCGGGCAGCTACAGTCCCTGCTACGAGGTGGTCGCCTGAGCCGCAACGCGCCGCCGCCGGCTTTTTTCCCTAATCCGCCGGCTTAAGTCAAAAACCCTCGCCCGGCGCGGCCTGCGGCCGTCCATTAGGTCAAATCGGGTGCCTGAACCCACTGATTTGTCTGCCTTTTTAACGCTAACCACTGTGATGCAGTTCCTGGCTCCGGTGCACCCGCCGGCGTAAGGTTCGCCCATCTGCTGGGAGTGGGATCAGCCATGCCTGACGACAAGGACATCCGCTGGGCCGCGGGCCCCGGAGAAGACGCCGAGCACGAAGAGGCGGCGTCCGGGGCCGACCGTGACGAGGGCCGCGACGGCGAATCCTGGGATGCCTACCGCAAGTGGCTCTCCCGGCGGGGCGAGCGCCCGCGGGGGCGGGGTGCCCTCGACCCTTCACTCTACACCTGGAAGGGCTACCGCAACTGGGCGGAAGAGGTGAAGAGGAACTGGAGCGACCGTCACGGCACCGACCGCGAGGACTCCTGACCCCCGTCGCGGCGCCACGCTCGACCGACAGAGCAAGACCCGACCTTCCCGATCTGCGATCTCGACAACTATGGCCAAACCGAAACCGGGCGCCGAAGATCAACTGGCGCTGTTCAAGACCGAGGCAACCCGTGAGCGCTGGCGGTGGGTGCACGAAGCCATCGCCTACGCCAAGGAGGCGAACCGCACGGCGATGCAGATGGCGGAGGAGTCCCCCCGGGACACCCGCCCCGCCCTGCGCCGGGTGCGGTAGCGCCGCGACCGGCCTGGCCGCAGTGCGGTCTCCGCATTTTATGGTGGATTTCACACTACTGAGGCGAAGAAGGCGTTAGAATTTACTGATTGTTTGAGGATTCGGCGTAAAGCGACATGGAACGGCTGCTGCAGTACATGGATGACATGGACGATTTCGTCTGGTCCCTGCCGCTGCTCTGGGAGCAGGTCCGCCGCATGCTCGCACGCCTGGTGGCGCTGCTGGCGGGTGCCCTGATCGGTGTCGCCCTCGCCCTTGCCGCCTCCGTCCTGCCGCTGCTCGCCGGCGCCCTGCTGCTGGCCGCCCTGGTAGCCGCCGTCGCCTTGCTGGCCCGCCAGCCGGTGGTCCGCTGGACCGCGCGCCACTCCTGAGCCACGCTCGCAACCGCGGGTTGAAAACAGCCCCGGCGTCCCCATCGTCCTGCTTGGCTGCGGTCGCGCTTCACGGCGCGCCGACACGAGGCAGTTGACGGTCCATCCAGGGGAGAGCGATATGGCAGAGACCACGATCCGGGAGACGCTGGGTTTCCAGGCAGAGGTGAAGCAGCTGCTTCACCTGATGATCCACTCGCTGTACAGCAGCCGGGAGATCTTCCTCCGGGAACTCATCTCCAATGCCTCCGATGCGGCGGACAAGCTGCGCTTCGAGGCGCTCGCCGACCCCGCGCTGATGGAGGAAGAAACCGAGCTCAGGATCGACGTGGATTTCGATGGCCGGGCCGGCACGGTATCGGTCACCGACAACGGCATCGGGATGAGCCGGGACGAGGTGATCGCCAATCTCGGTACGATTGCGAAGTCCGGCACCGCGGAGTTCCTGCAGTCGCTGACCGGTGATACGCGCAAGGACGCCAGGCTGATCGGCCAGTTCGGCGTGGGGTTCTATTCCTCGTTCATCGTGGCCGACCGGGTCGAGGTGTTCACCCGGCGCGCCGGGCAACCGGCGGCTACGGGCATCCACTGGGAGTCCGACGGTCAGGGTGAATTCCGCATCGGCTCCCTGGAACGGCCGGAGCGGGGCACCCGGGTGGTGCTGCATCTGCGCGAGGATGCAAAGGAATTCGCCACGGCCGAGCGGCTGCGTTATCTCATCCGCCGCTACTCCGATCACATCGCCTTCCCGGTCACCATGCCTGCAGGCGAGGACGGCGACGAGCGGGAGACGGTGAATGCGGCCACGGCGCTGTGGATCCGTCCGCGGGCGGAGATCGGCGACGAGGAATACCGCGAGTTCTACAAGCATCTCACCCACGACCCGACGGATCCGCTGGTCTGGGTGCACAACCACGTGGAGGGCAAGCGCCAGTACACGAGCCTCCTCTACATCCCCAGCCGCGCGCCGTTCGATCTCTGGAACCGGGAGTCGCCGCGGGGGCTCAAGCTCTACGTGCAGCGGGTCTTCATCATGGACGATGCCGAGCAGTTCCTGCCGCTGTACCTGCGCTTCGTCCGCGGCGTGATCGACACGGCCGACCTGCCCCTGAACGTCTCCCGCGAACTGCTGCAGTCGCACCCTACCCTCGATGCGCTGCGCAGCGCGCTGACCCGGCGTGCCCTGGAGCTGCTGGAGAAGACGGCCACGGACGATCCGGAGACCTATCAGAAGATCTGGAACGAGTTCGGCGAGGTACTGAAGGAGGGCATCGGCGAGGATCCGGCCAATGCCGAGTGCATCGCCGCGCTGCTGCGCTTCGTTACGACGCGCAGCGAAGGCGCCGCCCAGGAGCAGTCGCTGGACGATTACATCGAACGCATGCAGACCGGCCAGGAAGCCATCTACTATCTGGTGGCGGACAGCCTGGAGAAGGCGCGCTCCGCGCCCCAGCTGGAGGTGTTACGGGATCGGGGCATCGAGGTGCTGCTGCTGCACGACCGTCTGGACGAATGGATGATCGGTCAGCTGCCCGAGTACAAAGGCAGAGAGCTGAGCGACGTCGCCAGGGGTGGTGCGGAACTCCCCGGCGGCGAGAGCGGTCCGGATCAGGAGGCGCTGGACGAGCAGCAGAAGCCGCTCCTGAAGAAGCTGCGGCGCCTGCTGAAGGACCAGGTGGAGACCGTGCGCGTGAGCCGCCGGCTGGTGGATTCTCCCGCCTGCCTGGTGCTCTCCGAGCATGACGTCGGCCGCCAGATGCGCCATCTGCTGGAGGCGGCGGGGCAGAAACTGCCGGAGGTGAAGCCCATCTTCGAGATCAACCCCTCTCATCCGCTGGTGCAGCGGCTCTCCTCCGAGGGCGACGAGGCCCGCTTCGAGGATCTGGCCAGGGTCCTGGTCGATCAGGCCCGCCTGGCCGAGGGAGGGTCGCTGGAGGATCCGGGCGCCTACCTGCGCCGCATGAACCGGCTGCTGCTGGAACTCGCCGGCGACGGGGAGCGATGAGGCCGGGCCGACGCGCTAGAATCGTCAGTCGGCAATCGTCAGCCTGCAATAGTCAGCCGGCAATCGACGACCGACGATCGATAACCGGGTATCGATAACCGGCTATCGATATTCGATGAAGGATCGGGGCTCGCAGAGGATACGGGAGAGACGATGACCGAAGAGACCAGAGAGCAACTGCGCGCGCGCCTGGGCGAGGACGCGTACCGGGTGACCCAGCAAAAGGGCACGGAGCCGCCCTTCTCGGGCCGGTACGTGGATCAGAAGGCGGACGGTACCTATGCCTGCGTCGTCTGCGGCGCGGAGCTGTTCAGCTCCGAACACAAGTACGACTCCGGCTCGGGCTGGCCCAGTTTCTGGCTGCCGCTGGCCGGCGACCGCGTCCGCACCGAGCGGGACACGAGCCACGGTATGGTGCGCGACGAGGTCCTGTGCGCCTCCTGCGGCGCTCATCTCGGCCACGTCTTCCCGGACGGGCCCGAGCCCACCGGGATGCGCTTCTGCATCAATTCCTGCGCGCTGTCCTTCGAGGGGGAAGGCCCGGAGGGCGGCTGAGCCGTGCTGCGCTTCGTCGCCTCCTTCCTGGCCGCCTGCGTCGTGGTGGCCGCCATGCTGATGGTCGCCGTCGAGCTCTGGGGCGGCTTCGAGCGCGCCACCGGCGAGGAGGAGATACCCGTCGAGGCGCATCCGCTGGACCTGCTCGCGGGCTACGACAGCCTCGATGTGGCCGAGCTGCTGGGCGAGCCGCGCCGCGCCATGCCCGAGCTGGAAGCGCCGCCCCCCATGCCGGAGCCGGCGCCGCCACCCGCTGCGACCGCGCGCGAGGTGCGGGGTTTCGTTCAGCTGGAAGTGAAGGTGGACGCCCGCGGCCGGCCCGTCGATGCCCGGGTGCTGGAGGCCGCGCCGGCCGGCGTCTACGAGGACGAGGCGCTGGCCGAGGTGCTGCGCGAGCGCTATCCGCCGGGCGAACCCGGCACCCGGATACGGATTGTGGACTTCCGCAGCCGCCCGGATGCCGTGCCCTGAAACGGCGGCGGCCGCCGTCAGCCGGCGTCCGGGTTCAGCGTATAGGTTCCCACCACCCGGGATTCTGCGAGGATGTGGCCCTCGAGTGCCGCCATAACGTCCTGACCGGTGAACTTGCCTTCGACCGGCGCACGCTCGAGGTCCGTCGCGTACAGCACGAAGTGATAGTGGTGGAGCAGTTCGTCGTTCCACGGCGGGCAGGGGCCGTCGTAGCCGAAGTACTCGCCGGCCATATCCGGATTTCCGGCCATGAAGCTCGTGTAGTCGTTCAGCCCCTGACGGGCGCCGTCCGGGCCGGCCGGCTCCTTCTTGCCTTGCGGCGTCACGCCGTCGGAGCAGGAGGCCGCGGGTATGCCGGCAATGCTCGGCGGGATGTCCACCATCACCCAGTGATAGAAGTCCACCCGGGGGAGGTCGGCGGGAATGGTGCGTCCTTCCTGGTTCACGTCGTCGGCCTTGCTCGGCACGTCTACGTCGATGCAGAGCAGCACGAGCGAACGGGTGCCTTCCGGCAGATTCGCCCAGGTGAAGTCCGGGTTGCGGTTCGCACCCAGGGTCATGTGTCCCTCGTCCGCCGGGTTTCCGAAGCAGAACTCATCGGGGATGCGCGCGCCGTCCCGGAAAGCCGTTGTCGTCAGGTTCATGTTTCCGTCCTCCCTGTCCAGGATGTTTCACCGGCGTCAGGCCGGTACTCTGAGATCAGTCTGCGGGCCTGCTCCACCCAGTGGTCACGCTCGACGCGGTCCGGGAAGTCCTTCAGGGCCGCCTGCACCCGCTCCACGTCGTCCGGACCGAATTCGGCGATCTGCTGCAGCCGGTGGATGCCCATGTCGTTCAGCAGCCGCTCGAGCACCGGGCCGATACCGCGGATGCGCTTGAGGTCGTCCCGCCGCGCTCTCGCCGGCCGCGCGCTCTCCTCGTCGCCAGCCCCCGGCGGATCGGTCAGCGGCAGGATACGGGTTCGCAGGGTGTCTTCCAGTTCCCTGGCGCGCGCGCGCTCGACGTCCAGCGCCCGGTGCGCTGCCGTGGCCTCGAGTGCCTTCTCACGGAAGCGGTAGACCAGCGGCGGCAGTCGTTCCTGCCAGCTGTCGAGCTCCCGGCTCAGTCTGAATATCTTCTCGTCCTTTGCCCGGGAACCAGCCATGAGTTCGCGGCTGCGGGCGAGCAGGCGCTGCAGCTGGGCGTGCAACTCGTCACGCTTGCGGTTGCTGGCCGTCAGCGCCGACCGGCAGTCAGCGAGTCCGCTCGCCGCCTGCTCTGCCGTGGCGGCCGTGTCCCGCAGTTCCCTCTCGGCACTCGCCAGCCGGTGCCGAACATCCCGCTCGTTCTCGCGCGCCGCGTCCAGGCGCTCGGCAAGGCTCCGGACTCGTAGACGTAGCCGTTCCTTTACCCGTTCCTCGGCCTCCAGCTTCTCCTGCCAGCTGGCGGCAATGGTCAGGCGTGACCGGCGGTGCCGTTCCGCATGCAGATACCATCCCAGTACACCGCCGGCGAACGCGGACAGCAGCGCCAGGCCGATGATCAGGAGGGGTGGATCGGGCATGCTGTGGCCGCTCCTGTCCTGCGCCGCGTCACGACGCCTTGCGCAGGCTGTCCATCTCGGCGAGCACCTCGCCGATGCGTGCCACCGCCCACCGGAGCTCGTCCCTCGAAATGGACAGCGGCGGTGCCAGCCGCACCACGGTCTCGTGGGTCTCCTTGCTGAGCAGGCCCTTCTGCATGAGGCGCTCGACCACCTCCCGGGCACTGCCCTTGGCCGGGTCGATCTCCAGGCCCACGAACAGGCCCTTGCCGCGAATCTCTTTCACCAGCGGGCTGTCGATACGCCGCAGCTCCTCGAGCAGGAAGGCACCCATGGATTCGCTGCGTGCCGGCAGGTCGTCGTCGACGATGATGTTCAGCGCCTCGAGCGCCACGGCGGCGGCCAGCGGGTTGCCGCCGAAGGTGCTGCCGTGGTCGCCCGGCCGGAATACGTCCATCACGTCGCGACGGGCGAGGAACATGGACACCGGCAGTATGCCACCGCCGAGGGCCTTGCCGAGTATCAGCCCGTCCGGGACCACGCCGTCGTGCTCGGAGGCCAGGAAACGGCCGGTGCGGCCGAGCCCGGTCTGGATCTCGTCGCAGATGAGCAGCACGTTGTGGCGCCGGCAGATCTCCTGACAGGTGGCGAGGTAGCCGGGCGGCGGGATGACGATCCCGCCCTCGCCCTGCATCGGCTCGACGAGGAAGGCGGCCGTGTTCGCCGTGATGGAGGCCTCCAGCGCCTCGGCGTCGCCGAAGTCGACGAGCCGGAAGCCGGGCGGGAAGGGCCCGAAGCCCTCCCGGTAGGACTCGTCGTCGGACATGCCGACGATGGTGATGGTACGGCCGTGGAAGTTGTTGCGGCAGACGATGATCTCAGCCTTGTCGCGTTCCACGCCCTTGACCGTATAGGCCCACTTGCGTGCCGCCTTCAGCCCGGTCTCCACCGCTTCGGCGCCGGTGTTCATCGGCAGCGCACGGTCCTGCCCGGTCAGTTCGCAGACGCGCTGCAGGAACGGACCCAGTTTGTCGGTGTGGAAGGCCCGGGAGACGATGCTGAGTTCGCCGGCCTGGCGGGCGAGGGTCTGTACGAGGCGGGGATGGGCGTGACCGTGACTGACCGCGGAATACGCGCTCATCATGTCGAGATAACGGCGCCCCTGGTCGTCCCAGACGTACACGCCTTCGCCGCGGCTGAGCACCACCGGCAGGGGGTGGTAGTTCTGCGCGCAGTACGCGTTCTCGAGTTCGATCCGCTGATTCGACACTGTGGGACTCCATCCCGCGGCAGGGTTCCCCCCACCGCTCGGGCTTCAGTCTGTAAATGGCTAATTTTAGAGTATTTTGGTGAGGGACGGCCAGAATGCTGCCGGCGGCTCCCGCCGCGGGCAGGGGAGCGCCCCATTGTTGCGGGCCGTAGGCGCTGCCGTTACGGTACGCCGCTGTTCCCTGTCGAGCATCCCCGATGCCTGAAGATCAGATCGTCCTCGTCATCGTCGGCGTCGTCGCGCTGGGCGTGGCAGCCCAGTGGGTAGCATGGCGCCTGCGCCTGCCGGCGATCGTGCTGCTGGCCGGCTCCGGGCTGATCGTGGGGCCGGGCCTGGGCTGGATCAACCCGAGCGAGGAACTCGGCGACCTGCTGCGTCCCGTCATCAGCCTCTGCGTCGCCATCATCCTTTTCGAGGGCGGCCTGAGCCTGCGTTTGCTCGAGCTGAAGGAGGCGGCGCGCGGCGTCCAGCGCCTGGTCTATCTCGGCGCGCCCCTGGGCTGGGCGGCGGCCACCCTCTGTGCCCACTACATCGGCGGCCTGGACTGGGCGGTGTCGCTGGTATTCGGCGCCATCATGGTAGTGACCGGCCCGACGGTGATCATGCCGCTGCTGCGCCAGAGTGCGCTGAACCGCCGCACGGCTTCGTATCTGAAGTGGGAAGGCATCGTCAACGACCCCATCGGCGCCCTGCTCGCCGTGCTGGTGTTTCAGTTCTTCGTTTTCCGCGGCGAGGGCCCGGGCTGGACCGAGGTGCTGGAGGGCGTCAGCCTCGCCATTGCCTCCGGTCTCGTGTTCGGCGGTCTCGGCGGCTGGCTGACGGGACGGGCGTTCCGCGCCGGCCTCGTGCCCGAGTACCTGAAGAGCCCGGTCATGCTGGGCCTCGTACTGGTGGTCTACGAGGCCTCCAACCTGATGCAACACGAGGCGGGGCTGCTGGCGGTGACGATCATGGGCATCGTCGTCGCCAACATGAATCTGCCGGGCATCGGCGACATGAAGCGGTTCAAGGAGTACATCACCATCATGCTGGTATCGGTGGTGTTCGTCCTGCTGACCGCCGACCTGAACGTCGAGTCCCTCACCTCCATCGGCTGGCGCGGCGCCGCGCTCATCGCCGCCATCATGGTCATCGCCCGCCCTGCCGCGATCATGCTGGCCACAATGGGGGCGAACATGGAGTTCCGCGAGCGGCTGCTGCTCTCTTGGATCGCCCCGCGGGGTATCGTCGCCGCCGCGACCGCCGGTGTCATGGGTCCGCGGCTCGTGGATGCCGGCTACGACGCCGACGTGCTCCTGCCGCTGGTGTTCGCCGTCATATTCGCCACCGTGTTCGCCCACGGCCTGTCGCTGAACTGGCTGGCCGGCAGGCTCGGCCTGTCCTCGCGGCATCGCGACAGCGTGGTGATCGTCGGCGCCTCGCCCTGGACCATCGAGCTGGCGCGTACCCTGCAGGAGCTGAAGGTCAACGTACTGGTCGCGGACTCGTCGTGGCACAACCTGCGTGCAGCCCGGCTGGCGGGGGTGCCCGTGTTCTACGGCGACATCCTCTCTGAGTTCGCGGAGGAGTCGGTGGAACTCGCCCACGTACGCACGGTGCTGGCGGCCACCAGCAACGACGCCTATAACGCGCTCGTCTGCACCCAGATCGCGCCGGAGGTGGGCCAGCGCCACGTCTTCCAGCTGCCCATGGGGGCGGAGACCGAGGACGACCCCAAGTCGATCGCACGCCCGCGCCGGGGCAACGCCGCGTTCGACAAGGACGCCGTGTTCGAGCGGCTGTGGCGGCTGTATGTGCGCGGCTGGGCGTTCTACAAGACGAAGCTGTCGGAGAACTACAGCTACAGCGACTTCCTCGGCGAACGGCCGGAGGATGCCATGCAGGTCATCCTGATGCGCGCCGACGGCACCGTGGACCTGTTCTCCGTGCAGCACGAACTGGAGCCGAAACCCGGCGATACCATCGTGTACTTCGCGCCGGGCAAGCCCAAGACGGCCGGTGTCGAAGGAGGCGCGGATGCGCAAGCCGCCCCGGCGTGAAGAGGCGTTGATCCCCGGTCCCTCGGGCGATCTGGAGGCGGTGGTGGAACTGCCGGCCGAGGGCGGGACGGCCGGCTTCGGCGTCGCCTGCCACCCCCACCCCCTGCACGGCGGCAGCAAGCACAACAAGGTGGTGCACACGCTGTGCCGCGTATTCAACGAGCGGGGCCTCGCGGCCATCCGGTTCAACTTCCGCGGTGTCGGGGCCAGCGGCGGCAGCTACGACGAGGGTGTCGGCGAGGTGGACGATGCGCTGGCGGTGCTGCAATGGGGAAGCGGGCGTTACGGCGGCGAGACGTGGCTGGCGGGGTTCTCCTTCGGTGCGGCGGTGGCTCTGCATACAGCGGCGCGGCAGCCGCCGGCGCGGCTGATCACCGTGGCGCCGCCGGTGGGGCGGCTGCCGGTTGCTACGGAACGCCAGCCGGACTGTCCCTGGATCATCGTCCATGGCGAGGAAGACGAGCTCGTGGACACGGATGCCGTGGTGGCGTGGGTGAACGCGCTGGCCCCGGGGCCGGAACTCCTGCTGCTGCCGGAGGTCGACCACTTTTTCCACGGCAAGCTCACACTGCTGCGCGAGCGGCTGCTCGGGCTGATCGACGGCGGGGAGAAGGACGCGGACTGAACATGCTCGACCGGCTGGCACGCAAACTGGAGTCTCTGCTGGACGCCTCGGAGGAAGGCGCGTCGGCCGAGGACGAAGAACACGCCATACGGCTGGCGGCTGCGGCGCTGCTGGTGGAGGTGGCTCGTGCCG
>CAZRSA010000035.1:0-22548 GCA_964602525.1 uncultured Woeseiaceae bacterium | reverse complement strand
CATCTCGAGTCTTCTCTTATCGCTCGGAGAAGATTCCTCCAACCCTCAAATCTCCTAAGTTGAGGCGAGATGTTGGCCGGCATGGATGCCGGCCTTTTTTTTACTCGAGTTCACTAATCGCACTGGCGAACACTGAGACATTCGTTCCGGGATACGCACTACCATACGCGGCGAAGCGGTCCCCTACCGAAACACTGGGAAGCTGCACCTGACCGAGAGTCGGGGTCATATCCACGCTAAATCCACCAATGACAGCCGTGCCAGTCATGTTATCGACAGACTGAATCGGACCGGCCACCAAAACTTCGGTAGCACCGGCGATATGGGGCTGCGGGTAGACAAGTGCGTTCAGCGCCACAAAATTGCCGTCGTCTCCAATTACACCTTGAAGATAAGTCATCTGTCCTTGCGAAAAGAGCCCAGACACATTCGCAGGCAGAGCGCCCAAGTCGACAGCTTGCCCGAGCACGCTAAGAAACTGGCTGCCAATTACCGCATCAACGGGGGCAAATAGTTCAATAACAGATTCAGCATCGACGTCTTTCACACCACTACCAACAGCTATGGCGTCAACGCCACTACCGACCTGGATCGCGTACACTCCGCTTCCGACTTGGATAGCATGAACTCCACTGCCAACAGCTATAGCCTCGACACCACTTCCGACTTGGATGGCTCGGGCACCACTGCCTACGGCAATTGCGTCTACGCCGCTACCGACTTGAATTGCATGCGCGCCGCTCCCTACCTGGATCGCGTGCGCGCCACTTCCGACAGCAATGGCGTCTACCCCGCTACCCGCTTGGATGGCATGAGCACCACTGCCGACAGCAATCGCGTCAACTCCGCTGCCTACCTGAATAGCGCGAGCGCCGCTACCCACTTGGATGGCATGCACACCACTGCCGACAGCGATCGCGTCTACACCGCTACCAACCTGAATCGCTCGCGCACCACTACCTACCTGGATAGCGTGAGCGCCGCTACCGACAGCAATGGCGTCTACGCCGCTACCCACTTGGATCGCGCGGGCACCACTCTCTACCTGGATAGCATGCGCACCACTACCAACAGCAATGGCATTTGCACCGCTGCCCACTTGGATCGCGCGGACACCACTCCCTACTTGGATGGCTCTGGACCCACTCCCTACTTGAATAGCCTTGGACCCACTTCCCACGGCGATTGCCTTCGCACCGCTACCCACGCTGATTGCATGCGTGGACGACGTGGACTTCTCGGCAATAGCTTGCGAGGTCGAAAAGCTCAGCGCTACGGCAAGCGCAATGCCCCAAGTCATCCTCATTGTACTTCTCCTAAGTTTTTCTCCGGCGGCTTGCTCATCCCGCCCAAATGCCCAATCAGAGAAGCTTCCTAGCCTCTACCTGGGTTCTCTAGTCTTTTTCGTCAATCGCGGAATCGCCATCATCTAGAAACTGATAGACACCGACGCCCCCGTATACGCGCGTAATCCCTTGTCGCGCCGCTCTTACTGCCGGCGTCTCCGGCACGTTGTCTGACAGCTCGTTAGCAACGATCCAGGAATTAATCGCCTCCAAAAAATCCGCCGATTTATCTCTAACTAATCGTTGAAAGTCCGGATACTTCGACTCAGGGAATCCCTGATCTGAAAAAACCAATCGCTCTACCCGTTTCGTCGCTGCATTTCGCTCATCGTTATTGTGATTAAGCGTGTCCGCAATCCGTTGAATAACTGTACCTAAATGCTCGATGCTTGCTTCATCCATAGGCGCCGGGAGATACGTCGAACTCTGCAATTTCAGTGTCCCGTCATCGAACTGCTTTACAGCATCAATCCGAAGTAACTCGTCCAACATCGCTCTCGGCAGCATGTCTCCGCTGTAAAGTTTTACGAGCTCCGTAAAACTGGGTTCATCTCTGTCTGAATCGAATGGCAACTCAAGAGGGACGCCGTAAGCTCCTGTGTATCGCGCGTTCCGTTGCCATTCGTTCAACACTCGAGCGACCCGAGACATGTTGCTAAAGTCTCTTTGGAACGATTCTCCCCTCCTGAGTCGCGCAATCTCTTTGCGAGTCAATCCAGTGAGAATTGCCAATCGGGTGTTGCTGACTCGCGGTCGACCCTCGATCGCGAACTCTTCTGATGACGCAACATCCACGAATACCTGTCTGACAATCTCCTCCAAATCTTTAGCTACCATTCCACTGCGCAGGAGAATCCTCACGAGTGGATTGAGCAAACGCCGGAAAGCTTTTCGAAGGCTCTCTCTGCTTTCCGGCGAGCCAGCGGAGACGGCGTCATCCGTGCTCATTGGCGCGAAATTCTTAAGTTCTCAGTGTTTAACATAGTTTCTTATTATTTCAAATACAAGCGAGAAAATGTAAAAAGCGTCATATCCAAGTACACATAATTGTCCTACGAATTACCAATATTGACAAATTTTTCCCAATAATGATTTCGATTTTTGCTGCTGAGAATGATTCCAGGTATTCGAGCCCAGAACACGACTTCACATAACCACATGAAATGAGGAGGTATTTCGCTTATCGCGAAATTTTTGCAGCGCGACACATCGGAAGGTGATGAAAGCGGCTTCTTGATTGGTCTCAGGAAGCCGCGCGTTTATGACCGACTGAGGAAACCGGAGCTAAAACGCGAGAAAAACTTATCTTGGGGCGGGTAGAGTGACGCGAGACGCGTGACTTTCGGCGCATACAGCGCTCTTACTAGAGGCTAGTATACGGTCTTCAGGGTTCTCCCTCGAAATAGTAGAGCCCAATTCCGATTACGTTGATCGGATTCTCGTCTTCGTTCTCATGGAGTGCCTCGTAGGCTCCGAAGACGTCATCCATGGATTCTGAGAATTCCACCAGGCGACTGCTGGCAATACGGCGTAGTCGCTTTGCATCGCCGGGACTCACGCGTTTCGTTTCGACCGTTCTTTGCACATAAGTCGAGATACCCTTTTCGAGGGAATCTGCATTGTGGGCGATCGTCTGAGCGAGCGCACTCAGACCCACCAAGCCCTCTGCAATTTTCTCGGACGAGGTAGGGAGAGAGAAGCTACGTTTCAGCACGGTAAGATGCCCATCTTCATCCTCTCTGATCGCGCCGACCCGCTTCAGCTCCGTCCTCATTGCACCTGGAGGAATGTCCCCCCCGTACTTTTTAACCAGGCTAGCGAATGATTTGCCGGTATCATCAAATTCCAGAACCGCTGGTAGGCCGTTCTCGTCGAGAAAATTCGGATCGGTATGCCAGAAATGAAGCACATCCGACGCTGGCACGGTCCGGTATACCGTGCTCGCTTCCGCTCCCTCAATCTTCGCCCGGATCCGTCTGATCTCTTTCCTCGTAAGCCCCGTCATAACGGCGATTCGTGAGATGTTGGTGGGACGACCACGCAGACCGTAGTCAGTGGTAGCAACGTCGACAAAAGCGGTTTTGGTTATCTCGGCAAACTCCCTATAGCCAATTCCAGACCGCAGCAGCACTCTGGCCACCTGTCGCATCAGGCTGTATAGCGCATCAAGAATTTTCTGCTGTGTGGCGCCAAGCATGGCGCGGAATATAGGACCGCCAAGAAAGCCGGTCAATTAAATCCAGAGGATGGGAAATTCTCCCCATTTCTCCGCTCTCGCCTTCGTTCGTGTAAGTTCATCGACGGTCATCCATCAGACGCTGTCTGCCAGTCTAAGGAACATATTGAACCGTTCCTCATCAATCGTCTCAACACCCAGAGACTCAGCCTTTTCGCGCTTGCTGCCTGCGTTCTCACCCACCACCACGAAGTCGGTCTTCTTGGAAACGCTGCCGGTTACCTTGCCGCCAGCAGCACGAACCCGCTCCTTCGCTTCGTCCCGGGTCATCGATTGCAAGGTGCCGGTGATAACCACGGTCGTGCCGGCAAACGGCCCGCCTTCTGCGAGGCCGGCGGCCTCAGTCTTTGGCCAGGTGACGCCGAGGTCCCGCAGGGCACGGATAACCTCGCGGTTACGGTCTTCGGCGAAGAACGCGTGGATGTGCGCCGCCACGACGGGCCCCACGTCCGGCACGGCTTCCAGCGCTGCCTGATCGGCGTCCATCAGCGCATCGAGGTCGCCGAAGTACCGGGCAAGGTTGACCGCGGTCGCCTCGCCCACCTCGCGGATGCCGAGCGCGTAGAGGAAACGCTCCAGCGTGGTCTCCTTGCTCTTCTCGAGGGCCGCGACCAGATTTTCGGCGGATTTCTCGCCCATGCGCTCGAGTGCGGCCAGCTCTTCGGCGGACAGGCGGTAGAGGTCGTCGGGGGATTCCACTTTGTCCGCATCGACGAGCTGCTCGATGATCTTCTCGCCGAGTCCGTCGATGTCCATGGCGCGCCGTGAGGCGAAGTGGCGGAGCGCCTCCTTGCGCTGGGCGGCACAGATCAGACCGCCCGAACACCGCGCAACGGCCTCGCCGTCCGGTCGCTCCACCGACGAGCCGCAGACCGGGCAGTGCTCCGGCAGGCTGACCTTCCTCGCATTCTTCGGGCGACGCTCCTTCACCACCGACACGATCTCGGGAATGACGTCTCCGGCCCGGCGCACGACCACGGTATCGCCGATGCGCACGTCTTTGCGGGCGATCTCGTCCATGTTGTGCAGGGTGACGTTGCTGACGGTCACACCTCCCACGAATACGGGCTCGAGCCGGGCGACGGGCGTTACCGCACCGGTGCGGCCCACCTGAAACTCCACGTCGCGCACGACGGTAAGCTCCTCCTGGGCTGCGAACTTGTGGGCGATGGCCCATCGCGGCGCCCGTGAGACGTAGCCGAGTTCGCGCTGTTGATCGAGCCTGTCCACCTTGTAGACGACACCATCGATCTCGTAGGGGAGCGAGTCCCTTTTCTCGGCAATTTGCCGATAATATCGAAGACAACCCTCGACGCCATGAATGGTCGCGGTTTCCGGGCAGGTGCGGTGACCCCAGTCGCGCAGCCGCTCCAGGATGCCGCTCTGGCGGTCGGGCAGCTCGCCGCCCGAGTATTCGCCGATGCCGTAAACGAATATCTCGAGAGGACGTCTGGCGGTAATGCGAGGGTCGAGCTGGCGCAGGCTACCGGAGGCTGCATTGCGCGGGTTGACGAAGGTCTTCTCGCCCTCCTCCGCCGCTTTCCGGTTGAACGCCTCGAAGCCCTCCTTCGGCATGAATACCTCCCCGCGTATCTCGATGACGCCGGGATAGCCGGAGCCACGGAGGCGCAGGGGCACGCTGCGGATGGTGCGCACGTTGTGGGTGATGTCCTCGCCCGTGGTCCCGTCGCCACGGGTGGCGGCCTGCACGAGGCGCCCGTCCTCGTAGCGCATGCTGACCGCTACGCCGTCCATCTTGGGCTCGGCGTGATAGACGAGTTCCTCGCCTTGCTCTTCGTCGAGTTCCAGGCGGTCGATCACGCGGCGGTGAAAATCGCGAAGTTCGTCCTCGGCGAAGGCGTTGGCCAGGGACAGCATGGGGACGCCGTGGCGCACCTCGCCGAACTCGCTGACCGGCGTGGTGCCCACGCGCTGGGTGGGCGAATCGGGATCCTGGAGCTCGGTGTATTGCTGCTCGAGGCTTTCGAGTTCGCGCATGAGCCGGTCGTACTCGGCGTCCGGGATGGACGGTTCGTTGAGTACGTAGTAGCGGTAGTTGTGCTGGCGAATCTCCTCGCGGAGTTTCTCGGTGCGCTTTCGCTTCTCCGCTGGAACGCTCACGGAGCGTTCTCAGCCGACGGCCAGGCCGTGCTGGTACTGGATGATCTCCTCGCGCATGAACCGCTCGCGCTGGATACTCATGGTGCTGCCAGCCTCGTCGAGCAGTTCGCCGTTCAGCGAATCCGCCAGTGCACGGGCAGTCTCCATCATCTCGTCGAACGCCTCGGCACCGTCCTTGGGACCGGGCAGAACCATGAACATGCTCACACCGGGAAGCTCCTGCTGGCGGATATTGGTCAGGTCGAAAGTACCCGGCTCCACGAGGCTGGCCACGCTGAACACGATGCTCTCGTCGTCGGTTCCCTCTACCCGGTGGAAGATGCCGAACTTGCCGTGACGCAGGCCCAGGCCGCGCAGGGCGAGCACCACCTGCTCACCGCTGAAGTTGTCGTCTCCGCGGGCCACCAGCCGGAGCGTGACGATCTTCTGCTCGATCTGCGCCTGTTCCGCGGTCTCCTCCTGCTCGTCCGCATAGCCGACGAAGTCGCGGGTCTCGCCTACGGGCCCTTCGTCCTCTTCGTCGGCGGACATGATCGGTTCGTCGGGCCCGACTTCGGGGAGCGAGGCGGTATCATCTTCGGGGCCGACATCGCTCTCCTCTATAGCGGGTTCGACCCTGACATCGGACCGGGAGTCACGGCGCTTCGCCTGCCGCCGGCTGTGCCAGTACACCAGGGCGACCACGCCGATACCGACCAGGAGGAGGATGACGCGCAATTCGTCCATCGCAACGATCAGCGACGCCGGATCAGCTCGCCGCCATTTTCACCGCCTCGTCGAGATCCACCGACACCAGGCGGGAGACACCGGGTTCCTGCATGGTGACGCCGGTGAGCTGGCGTGCCATCTCCATGGTGACCTTGTTGTGCGTGATGAACACGAACTGCACCTGGGACGCCATCTCCTTGACGATGTCGCAGAAGCGTCCGACGTTGGCATCGTCCAGCGGCGCGTCGACCTCGTCGAGCATGCAGAAAGGTGCCGGGTTCAGCTCGAATATGGCGAACACGAGCGCGACCGCGGTCAGTGCCTTCTCGCCGCCCGAGAGCAGATGAATCGTGCTGTTGCGCTTGCCCGGCGGCCGCGCCATCACGGTTACGCCAGCCGAAAGGAGATCCTCTCCGGTCAACTCCAGATAGGCATGGCCGCCGCCGAACAGTTTCGGGAACAGCCGCTTGAAGCCGGCGTCCACCTGGTCGTAGGTTTCCCGGAAGCGGGTGCGCGTCTCCTTGTCGATCTTGCGGATGGCGCCCTCCAGCGTGCCGAGGGCCTCGTTGAGGTCGGCCAGCTGTGCGTCCAGATATTCTTTGCGTTCCGACTGTTCCTTGAACTCGTCGATCGCCGCCAGGTTGATGGGCCCCAGGCGGTCGATGCGGGCGCCGAGCCGCTGCAGGTTCTCCTCCCACGCATCGGCCGCCGCGCCTTCGGGCATCTCGGCCAGCACGGTCTCCAGCTCGAAACCGGTCTCCCCGAATTGCTCGGCAACGCCTTCGCGCCGCACGCGGACCTCCTGGGCGGCCATGCGAACCTGATCGACAGCCTGCCGCGCCGACTCCACGGTGGTCTCGTTGGCCAGACGCTGCTGATCGAGCTCGCGCAGCTCCGCTTCGACGGCCTCCATCGCGCGGCGCGCCTCGGCCAGCCTGCCCTCGACTTCCACACGCTCGCGCAGCTGCGCCTCCAGGGCCTCTTCCTGGCGCCGGATGGGCTCCTCGCCGGCGGCCAGCTGTTCTTTCAGCGCGGCCTCGCGCTGGTGGAACTGGCCGAGCTGTGACTTCATGCGCGCCAGGCTCTGACTCGCCGACTCGCGGGACGAGCGCCGCGACTCGTAGCGCAGCGCAATCGCCTGGGTCTCCGTGCGGTCCTGCTCGGCCTGCTGGCGCACGCGCGCGAGTTCACCTCGCAGCTGCTCGCGCTGGGACGAAAGTTCGGAACGCTGCTTTTCGAGCGACCCCACGTCCGTCCGGGACTGCTCGAGGCGCTGACGGCTGTCCTCCAGGCGCTGACGGGTGGCCTCCAGTTCCCGATCGATGTCCGCGACCTCGCTGCGGAACGATTCGATGCGTTCCTCGATCTGGGACAGCCGGTAACGGGCGCTCTCGAGCCGCGCCTGTGCATCAGCCTGCCGGCGGTGCCGGTCGGCTGATGCCTGCTGCACGGACTCGCGCTGTTCCTCCAGGCTCTCGAGGCGCCGGCGCGTGTCGTGCAGGGTTTTCTCGAGCGTCTCCACCCGCACCCGCTGCTCGCGCAGCTCGTCCTTCAGCGTGCGCATCTCCTGCTCGCGCTTCAGGATGCCGCCCCGCGCGTCCTTTTCCCGGTTTACCCTGAGCCAGGTGCGGCCGAGCCAGATACCGTCCCGGGTAATGATCGAATCGTTGTCTTCCAGGCGGTCCCGCAACGCCAGGGCGGCAGGCAGCGAGTCCGCCGTGCGCACGCGGCGGAGCTGCGTCAGGACGGCCTCCGGCGCCCCGCCGACGCGGGCCGCGAGCCGGCCCTCGTCGCCGCCCAGGGCACTCTCACGGCCCTCAAGGAGCATCAGCGATCCCTCGTTCAGCTCCTCGAGCGAGCGGGTAGCGGCCACTAGGTCGTCCACGCATACCGCCTGCAGGTAGGAACCGAGCACGGTCTCCACCGCGCGCTCCCAGCCATCCTCCACCTTCAGGCGCTGGGCGAGCCTGGGCCGGTCGGCCAGACCCGCGGCCTCCAGCCAGCCGCCGACGGTGCCGTCGGCCTCGCCGAGCGCCGCCTTCTGCAGGGCCTCCAGCGACGTGTAGCGCCCGCTCGCCTTCTGCAACTCTTCACGGCGCGCCTCCAGGTGGCGCGCGATACGCGCTTCCTGTTCGCGCAGGGTCGCAATCTGCCGGCGCAGTTCGCCCACCCGGGCGTCCGCCTCCTCGGCGGCCTGACGCAGGGCCTGCTCTTCCCCGCCCAGCGTGGAGACAGCTTCCTTTTGCTCATCGACCGACAGGCCTTTCGCGTCTTCACCGATGCGTTCGCGCCGCAGGGTGAGTTTCTCGAGCTGGCCTTCCAGCTGCTCGATCCGGGCGCGCTCCACCTCGCCGGACTGCTCCACGTCGCTCGCGTGGCGCACGAACTCGTCCCAGCGCGACTGCCAGCCGGCCATGGCTTCCTCGGCGCGCTGCAGGGACTGTGCCGAGCCGGCCTCCCGGCTGCGGGCCTGCTCCAGGTCCGGTGTGAGTTCGTTCAGCGCCAGTTCGAGCTGATCGAGTTCGTTGCGGTCCTGCTCGATGTGATCCTCGATCTCCCGGGCGGCGGCGCGGGCCTGCTCCAGGTCCTGCTCCTGGCGCTGGCGCAACTCGCGGCCGTGCTCGATGGACTGCTCCAGCCGGGCGATCTCCGCACCGATGCGGTAGTAGCGGCCCTGGATCTCGTTGAAGGTCTCACTGCGCTCGCCCTGGCTTACCCGTGCCTGCTCCATGGCCGCTTCGATGCGCCGCTGCTCGGCGATGGCCGCCTGCAGCGCATTTTCCTTCTCCGCCTGCCGGCGTTCCTGCTCTGCGGCGCGGGCGTCGAGATCGCGCAGCTTGAGGGCCAGGAGTTCGGCGCGGGTACGGCGCTCTTCCGCCTTCAGCCGCTTGTAGCGCTCCGCGGTCCTGGCCTGACGGTCGAGGTGCTTCAGCTGTTTGTCCACCTCGTCCACCAGGTCGGCCAGGCGCTCGAGGTTGTCCTTGGTGTGACGTATCCGGTTCTCGGTCTCCCGGCGCCGGTCCTTGTACTTGGAGATGCCGGCGGCCTCTTCCAGGTACACGCGCAACTCCTCCGGCTTGGCCTCGATCAGGCGCGAGATCATGCCCTGCTCGATGATCGAGTAGCTGCGCGGCCCGAGGCCGGTGCCGAGGAATACGTGGGTGATGTCCTTGCGCCGGCAGCGGGTGCCGTTCAGGAAATAGGTGGAGATGCCGTCGCGGGAGACGGAACGCTTGATGGAGATCTCCGAGAACTTGGCGTACTGGCCGCCGATGGTGGCGTCGGCGTTGTCGAACAGCAGCTCGATGGTGGCCGCCCCGACCGGCTTGCGGGCACTTGAGCCGTTGAAGATCACGTCGGTGATGGAGTCGCCGCGCAGGCGGCTCGCCGAACTCTCGCCCATCACCCAGCGCACCGCGTCGATGACGTTCGACTTGCCGCAACCGTTCGGCCCCACGACGCCGACGAGGTTGCTCGGAAACGAGATGGTGGTGGGATCCACGAAGGACTTGAAGCCGGCCAGCTTGATTTTGCTCAGTCGCATCTCGTGATCTTACGGCATTAGCCCGCCAAAACGCGGTAGTGTAAAGTAAATTCCGGGCGGTGACGATTATGGTGAAACTCGTCGCCGGCGCACCACACGAGGAGCACTGAATCCGATGAACGAGAGTCGTTCAGCGGGCGCCGCGGCGCGCCCGAGCAAGCAGCTGGAGACGTTCGAAAACCCCAATCCGGGCCGGGATTATACCATCCGGATAACGGTCCCGGAGTTCACCTGCCTGTGTCCGAAGACCGGCCAGCCGGACTTCGCCACGCTGTACCTCGAGTACGTCCCCGACGCCCGCTGCGTCGAGCTGAAATCGCTGAAGCTGTACGTGTGGTCGTTCCGCGACGAAGGTGCCTTCCACGAGGCGGTCACGAACCGGATCCTGGAGGACCTGGTGGCGGCCACGGACCCGCGCTTCCTGCGGCTGACCGCCGATTTCAACGTCCGCGGCGGCGTCTACACGGAGGTGGTGGTGGAGCACCGGCGCGCCGACTGGGACCCCGGCATACCGGTGGTCCTGCCCCCCGCGGCAGGCGCCGACTGAGGGCCTGCCCGCCCGATCTAGAGGCGTCGTATTTCCGCCCGCAAAAAAGCGGGAAATGCCGCTTTCCAGCGCGCGGATTGGATGTATAATCCCGCGCTTTTGACGCGCCTTTCCCGGAGGGTCATGATGCCTGCAAAGAAGAAGGCAACGAAGGCCAAGAGCCGCAAGAAGACAGCTGCCAAGAAGGCGGCCACGACGCGCAAGAAGACGGCGGCGAAGAAGAAGGTCACCAGGAAAGTAGCGAAGAAGAAGGCAGCCAGTAAGAAGGCTGCCGGCAAGAAGAAAGCCGCGAAGAAGGCCCCGGCCAAGAAGAAGGCGGTGAAGAAGAAGGGCGCCGCGAAGAAGACCGCGAGCAAGAAGAAAGCCGCCAAGAAGACCGCGAAGAAGGCCCCGGCAAAGAAGAAGGCGGTGAAGAAGAAGAAGCGTACGCGGAGCCGTTCGGAGGTCCTGTCCGGTCCGCTGCATGGCCTGGAGCCTTACAAGCCCAGGCGGGGCGAGGAATATATGAGCTCCGGGCAGCTGGAGCACTTCCGCCAGATCCTGAGCGCCTGGAAACGCGAGCTGATGGAGGAGGTCGACCGAACCGTCCATCACATGCAGGACGAGGCGGCCAACTTCCCCGACCCGAGTGACCGGGCCACCCAGGAGTCAGAGTTCGGCCTGGAGCTGCGCACCCGGGACCGCGAGCGCAAGCTGCTGCGCAAGATCGACGCGGCGCTGAACCGTATCGACGAGGGCACCTACGGCTACTGCGAGGAAACCGGCGAGGAGATCGGGCTGAAACGCCTGGAGGCCCGTCCGGTGGCCACGCTCTGCCTGGAGGCCCAGGAGCGCCGGGAGCTGGCCGAGCGGCAGTTCCGCGACCGGGACGACCAGTACCGCTGAGTTTCCCGGCGCCAACGGCGCGTACGGAGCCGAATTGAACGCCGGGCCCGCCGCTGCGCCCTACGTGGGCCGTTTCGCCCCCTCCCCCACGGGTCCCCTGCATTTCGGTTCCCTGCTGGCCGCCGTGGCCAGCTATCTCGAGGCACGGGTGCGCGGAGGACGCTGGCTGCTCAGGATCGAGGACATCGATCCGCCGCGGGAAGAGGCCGGCGCCGCAGAGGCAATCGTCCACTGCCTGGAGGCCTATGGCTTCCGCTGGGACGGCCCGGTGCTGCGCCAGAGCCGCAACGAGGAGCGCCATCGCGCGGCCCTGGAACGCCTCCGGGCCGGGGGGCTCGCCTATCCCTGCCGCTGCACCCGGCGCATACTGGCCCGAACGGCGCGCCACGGCGCCATGGGGCCGATCTATCCCGGCACCTGCCGCGATGGCGGCGGCAGCGGCGCCCGTGCCGTGCGGGTGCGCACCGGCGACGAGCCCATCGTCGTTTTGGATCGGCTGCAGGGTCGCATCGAGCAGCGCCTGGAGAGCGAGCTTGGCGATTTCGTGATCCGTCGGCGCGACGGCTTGATCGCCTACCAGCTCGCCGTGGTGATCGACGATGCCGTCGACGGCGTCACCGACGTGGTGCGCGGGGTGGACCTGCTGGACTCCACGCCCCGCCAGGTCCACCTCCAGCGGCTCCTCGGCCTGCCGACACCCACCTACATGCACATCCCCATCGCCGTGGACCCCGTCGGAGAGAAACTGAGCAAGCAGACGGCGGCGCCGGCCCTCGATCCGGAAACCGTCGCGCCAACGCTGTGCCGGGCACTGGAGTGCCTGCGCCAGGCGCCGCCCCCGGGCCTCGCGCAGGAAGCACCGGAGGCCGTCTGGGACTGGGCCGTGGCCCACTGGCGGCCCGAACGGCTGCGGTTGCTGACCCGCGTTCCCGCACTCTGAGCGGGACCGGCGGGGGTCTTTCCGCTATGCAGCAAAATCGGCTATCTTACGACAATGAGTGAAACCCGAATCATCAAGAAGTACCCGAACCGCCGGCTCTACGACACCGAGGAGAGCCGCTATATCACGCTGGCCGACATCAGGCGGCTGGTGCTGGAGAAAGAGGACTTCATGGTCATCGACAAGAAGTCCGGCGACGACATCACGCGGAGCATCCTGCTGCAGGTGATCAGCGAGCAGGAGGCTCAGGGCGAGCCGATCATGAGCCAGGATTTCCTGTCCCAGATCATCCGCGCCTACTCCAGCGCCATGCCGAACTTCGTCAGCACCTACCTGGAGCAGAGTCTGAAGCTGTTCCTGAACCAGCAGAAACAGGTGCGCACCCAGGTCAAGAAAGTGGTGGGCGTCGACCCCGTGGCGGCCGTGGCGGGCGTCACCCAGCGCAATTACGCCCGCTGGAAGTCCGTGCAGGAGGAGATTTTCCGTACGCTGACGGGCACCCGGAAGGAAGACGAGAACGAGGAGGACAAGCGGGACAACGAGCGTTGAATTTCCTGCCCGCGAGGGGTTGACACCGACCCTGCGATAGCCTAATTTGTGCACTGCAGCAGGCTTCATGCTCCCCCGCTACCTGCTGCACATGCCTGAAGGAGTGCAACACTCCGATTGGCTGGCCCCTCGCGCTTGCGAGGGGCCTTTTTTATGCCCGGCAGACAGCCGCGGACCCGCATGCGCATGGATATGCCAGCCCCTTTCCAGCCCCCGCCCTGGCTCACGAACCGCCACGCCCAGACACTGTACACGAGCTCGCCGCTGTGTCGGGTGCCGGCGCCGCGCTGGCGCCGGGAAGTGGTCGAGCTGCCGGATGGCGACTTCGTGGAGGCCCATTGGCACGGCCGGCCTGCGGCCGATGCGGAGGTCACCCTGGTGCTGCTGCACGGTCTCGAGGGCTCCAGCGACGCTACCTACGCCCGCATGATGGTGCCGGCGGCGGCTGCACGGGGCTGGAGTCTCGTGGTCTTGCACGCCCGGGACTGCGGCGAGCGGCGCAACCGCCTGCCCCGCCGCTATCATGCCGGAGAAACCGGAGATCTGCGCCACTTCATGGGGCGTCTCGCCGGGGAGTGCGCCGGCAGCCGCTTCATTGCGGCCGGCTACTCCCTGGGCGGCAACGTGCTGCTGAAATACCTGGGGGAGGAAGGCGGCCGCAGCCCCTTCACGGCCGCCGCCGCCGTCTCGGTGCCCTTCGACCTGCACGATTCGGCCGAGGCGCTGAACCGGGGCTTCTCCCGCTTCTACCGCTGGTACCTGCTGCGGCGGATGAAGGCGGCAATGCGGCGGAAATTCACGCCGGAGACCGCGCCGTTCGACTGGCCGGCCGCCGTCCGAGCGCGGGATTTCGTGGCCTTCGACGACATCGTCACCGCACCGTTGCACGGCTTCCGCGATGCGGCCCACTACTACGGCGAATGCTCCTCCGGGCGCTATCTCGGCGCCATCCGGACGCCGACCCTGATGCTGAACGCCCGGGACGACCCGTTCATGAGCGCGGCGGTCATACCGGACCCGCCAAGCCTGCCCGATGCCCTGCGGCTGGAAATCACCGCGGCGGGCGGCCACATCGGCTTCGTCACGGGCCCGGCACCCTGGCGGCCCCGCTACTGGATGCCCGAGCGTCTGCTAGCGTGGTTCGATGACGCCCTCGCCGACCCCGGGGGCCGCCGCGGGCTGAATCGCCCGCGGATCGCCACGAAAAAGGCCGGCGGCGCTCACGCGCCCGCCGGCCTTCCGACGTCGGCTGCGGGGCCGCTCAGGCGGCGTCCGCCTCCTTCATGCTGAGGCGGATGCGGCCCTGCCGATCCACCTCCAGCACCTTCACCCGCACGATGTCGCCCTCGGAGAGCTCGTCGCTCACCTTCTCCACCCGTTCGTTGGAGATCTGGGAGATGTGCACCAGGCCGTCCTTGCCCGGCAGGATGGTGACGAAAGCACCGAAGTCCATGAGCCGCGCCACGCGGCCCTCGTAGGTGCGGCCCACCTCGACGTCCGCGGTGATCAGCTCGATGCGGCGCAGCGCCTCCTTGCCGGAGGCACCGTCCACCGAGGCGATCCTGACCGTGCCGTCGTTCTCGATGTCGATGGTGGCGCCGGTCTCCTCGGTGATGGCCCGAATGACCGCACCGCCCTTGCCGATGACGTCGCGGATCTTCTCCGGGTCGATCTTGAAGGTCATGATGGTGGGCGCCCAGTCGCTCATCTCCTCGCGGGGCTTCTCCAGCACTTTGTTCATCTCGCCGAGAATATGCAGGCGGGCCTCCTGGGCCTGTGCCAGCGCCTTCTCCATGATCTCGCGGGTGATGCCCTCGATCTTGATGTCCATCTGCAGCGCGGTGACGCCTTCCGCGGAGCCCGCCACCTTGAAGTCCATGTCGCCGAGGTGGTCTTCGTCACCGAGAATGTCGGTCAGGACGGCGAACTTCTCGCCGTCTTTCACCAGGCCCATGGCGACCCCGGCCACCGGCGCCTTCAGCGGCACACCGGCGTCCATCAGCGCGAGGCTGGAACCGCAGACCGAGGCCATGGAGCTCGAGCCGTTCGACTCGGTGATCTCGGAGACCACCCGGATGACGTAGGGGAACTCGTCCATGTCCGGCATCACGGCCTGGATGCCGCGCCGCGCCAGCTTGCCGTGGCCGATCTCGCGGCGCTTGGGCCCGCCCATGAAGCCGGTCTCGCCGACGCAGTACGGCGGGAAGTTGTAGTGCAGCATGAAGGGCTCCTTGTACTCACCCTCCAGCGCGTCGATGATCTGCGCGTCACGGCCCGTGCCGAGCGTCGCCGTAACAATGGCCTGCGTCTCTCCGCGCGTGAACAGCGCCGAGCCGTGGGTGCGCGGCAGCATGCCCACGCGCACGTCAATGGGGCGCACCGTACCGTGGTCGCGGCCGTCGATGCGCGGCTGGCCGTCCAGCACCCGGCTGCGGACGATGGATTTCTCGAGTTTGCCGAGCGCCGCGGACACCTCGTCGGCACCGTAAGCCGGCTCCTCGCCGCCCGCCAGCTTCTCGAGAGCCTCGCTCTTGGCCTGACCCACCGCCTCCTGGCGCTTCTGCTTGTCGCTGATCTGGTAGGCCTCGGTGAGCGCGCCGCGCGCGATCTCCGCCACCTTCTCCTCGAGGGTGGCATTGGTCTCGGGAGGCTGCCAGTCCCACGCCGGTTTGGCCGCCTGGCGCGCCAGCTCCTCGATCACCTCGATCGCCGCCTGCATCTTCTCGTGGCCGAACATGACCGCGCCCAGCATGACGTCCTCGGGCAGGATGTTCGCCTCGGACTCGACCATCAGCACGGCTTCGCCGGTGCCGGCCACCACGAGGTCCAGCTGGGAATCCTCGAGCTGGCTGGCCGTCGGGTTCAGCAGATACTCACCGTCCCTGTAGCCGACGCGGGCGGCCGCGATCGGACCCTGGAACGGCATGCCCGAGAGCGCCAGCGCCGCCGAAGCGCCGATCATGGCAGGGATGTCGGCGTCGATCTCGGGGTCGAGGGAGATCACCGTGGTGATCACCTGCACCTCGTTCATGAATCCTTTCGGGAACAGCGGCCGGATGGGACGGTCGATCAGGCGCGAGGTCAGCGTCTCCTTCTCGCTCGGCCGACCCTCGCGCTTGAAAAAGCCGCCGGGGATACGGCCCGCGGCGTAGGTTTTCTCCTGGTAATTGACTGTCAGCGGGAAAAAGGGGCGGCCCGGGTCCGCTTCCTTCCGGCCCACGGCCGTCGCGAGAACGACGGTGTCTCCCATGCTGACCATGACGGCGCCGTCCGCCTGGCGGGCCACCTCGCCCGTCTCCAGCGTCACTTCATGCTCGCCGTAATTGAAAGTCTGCTTGATTGCTGTCACGCCTAGTCCTTCTGTCTGCTAATAAGAAGACTGGATGCAGCTGCGTCGACCGCGGGGTCGGCGCACCTGCATCCAGTCCATGTTCCGATTCTGCGCTGGGTTTGTCGGTCAGCAATTGCCGATCAGCGGCGCAGACCGAGCCGCTTGATCAGGTCCTGGTAGCGGTCCTGATCCTTCTTCTTCAGATAGTCGAGCAGCTTCCGACGCTTGTTGACCAGCATCAGGAGGCCCTTGCGGGAATGGTGATCGCGCTTGTGCTCGGAAAAATGGTCGGTGAGATCGGTGATGCGTGCGGACAGCAGCGCAACCTGGACCTCCGGGGAGCCGGTGTCGGCGTCGCCGCGGCCATACTCCTTGACGATGCTGCTCTTGCGTTCAGTCGAAAGTGGCATTGTTCGAAAACTCCAGTCTCAGTACTCTTTGCCCGTCTGTGCAGCCCGGCATTGTAACTCGGGTCCGGGCCCGCTAACAATCTCAATACAATCTAGATCTCGACGCTTTTACCGCCGTGGACGAAGACCCGCCGGGGCCGCACCACACCCGGAAACGGGATCTCGCCCACCCCGAGGAAGCGCCCGGCCTCGTCATAGACCCGCAGATGCCCGTCCCGAGCAGTGTATTCCGCCGGCACCTGCTGTCCCTGCAGGAAGCGCCCCGCGGCCGCGGCATCGACCTCGGCCGACGGCCAGTCGGCCAGCGCCGCGTCCACCGGCTGCAGACAGCGCTCCAGCGACTCGGCGCCAGCCCTCTCCAGAGTCTCCAGAGTCACCATGTCCGCACCGCCGAACGGCCCGACCGCCACGCGTCGCAGCGCCCGCGTGCTGGCGAGGCTGCCGGCAGCGGCCGCGATGTCCTCCACCAGCGTGCGGATGTAGGTCCCTTTCGAGCACCGCACCCGGAAGACGAGCTCGTCGCTCTCCACGGCGATCAGCTGCAGCGACCGGATGCGCACCCGGCGCGGCTCGCGCTCGACCTCGCGGCCTTCGCGGGCCAGCTCGTAGAGCCGGCGTCCGTCCTTCTTGAGCGCCGAATACATCGGCGGCACCTGCTCGATCTCGCCCGTGAAGCGCGCCAACAGCGCCTGCCAGCCCACGGCGTCGAGGGCCGGCGGCTCCGCCGTCGCGATCACCCGGCCCTCGGAGTCGCCCGTGTCGCGCCGTTCCCCGAGGCACGCACGGACCAGGTATTCCTTCTCGGCGTCCAGCAGCCAGGCGCTCACCTTCGTGGCCTCGCCGAAGCACAGGGGCAGCAACCCGGTCGCCGCCGGATCCAGACTGCCGGTATGGCCCCCCTTGCGCGCCCGGAAGATGCCGCGCACCCGCTGCAGGGCCTGGTTCGAGCTCAGCCCTTCCGGCTTGTCCAGCAGGACGATGCCGTGCACGTCGCGGCGGCCCGGACGGCGGGGCTGCGCGTGGGCGGCCATCTCACTCCTCCGGCGAGCTGCCGCCGCCGGCACGGTCGATCAGATCGGTGAGCGCCAGCCCGCGCTCCGCGCTGTCGTCGTGCTCGAAGCGCAGCTCCGGCACGTGGCGCACCGAGAGCTCCTTGCCGAGACGGCTGCGCAGGAAACCCGCAGCGCGGCGCAGCCCCTCAGCGGCGGCGTCCACGTCCGCCGCCGGATCCAGCACACTGAACCACACCCGGGCCACCGACAGGTCGCGCGACAGCTCCACGTCGCTGATCGAGACTTTGGCCAGCGCCGGGTCCTTGCTCTCGAAGCGCAGCAGTTCGTTGAGCACGCGCAGAATCTGCCCGCCGAGCCTGCGGCTCCTGGGATACTCCCTCGGCATACCGGGCGCCGCCGGTCACTCGAGCGAGCGGGCCACCTCGACCCGCTCGTAGCACTCGATCTGGTCGCCGGGCTTGACGTCGTTGTAGTTACGCACGCCGATGCCGCATTCGGTCCCGGCCCGGACCTCGTTCACGTCGTCCTTGTAGCGGCGCAGCGACTCCAGCTCGCCCTCGTAGATGACCACGTTGTCGCGCAGCACGCGAATGGGATTCGAGCGCTTCACGTAGCCGTCCACCACCATGCAGCCGGCCACCTGGCCGAACTTCGGCGAGCGGAACACCTCGCGCACCTCGGCCAGCCCGACGATCTGCTCCCGGATCTCCGGCGACAGCATGCCGGTGATGGCAGCCTTCACGTCGTCGATGGCCTCGTAGATGATGCTGTAGTAGCGCACATCCACGCCGGTCTCCTTGATCGCGCTGCGCGCCGCGCTGTCCGCGCGCACGTTGAAACCGATCACGATGGCGTTGGAGGCCGAGGCCAGATTGATGTCGGACTCCGTGATGCCGCCGACACCCGAGGAGATGACGTCCACCTTGACCTCGTCGCCGGAGAGCTTCGTCAGGGCATCGCGCAGCGCCTCGGCGCTGCCGTGCACGTCGGCCTTGATGAGCAGCTGCACGGTGGTCGTCGCGCCCTCGGACATCTGCGAGAACACGTCTTCCAGCTTGGCCGCCTGCTGCTGGGCCAGCTTCACGTCCCGGGACTTGCTCTGGCGAAACTCAGCGACCTCCCGTGCCTTGCGGTCGTCTTTCACGACCAGCATCTCGTCACCCGACCCCGGCGTACCAGAGAGGCCGAGGACGACCACCGGCGTGGACGGGCCGGCCTCGTCGACGGGCTCCTGGCTCTCGTCGAACATGGCACGCACGCGGCCGTGCTCCTGGCCGGCAATGATGGCGTCACCCACGCTCAGCGTGCCGCTCTGCACCAGCACCGTGGCCACGGCGCCGCGGCCCGTTTCCAGGCTGGACTCGACCACGACACCCTTCGCCGGGCCCTCGGCCACGGCCTTCAGGTCCATCAGCTCCGCCTGCAGGGAGAGCGCCTCGAGCAGCTCGTCCACGCCCTCGCCGGTGTGCGCCGAGACGTTGACGAACAACGTATCGCCGCCCCACTCCTCGGGGATCACTTCGTGCTGGGACAGCTCGTTGCGCACCCGGTCGGGATCCGCCTCCTCGCGGTCGATCTTGTTCACCGCGACCACAATCGGCACCCCGGCCGCCTTGGCGTGCTGTACCGCCTCGATGGTCTGGGGCATGACCCCGTCATCAGCCGCCACCACCAGAATCACGACGTCCGTCACCTGGGCGCCGCGGGCGCGCATGGCCGTGAAGGCGGCGTGGCCCGGCGTGTCCAGGAAAGTCACGCTGCCCTTCTCGGTGGGCACCTGGTAGGCGCCGATGTGCTGGGTGATGCCGCCGGCCTCGCCCGCCGCCACCTTGGTGCGGCGGATGTAGTCCAGCAGCGAGGTCTTGCCGTGGTCGACGTGGCCCATGATGGTGACCACCGGCGAGCGGGACACCCGTTCGCCCTCCGCCTCGACCTCGGCGAGCACGTCCTCGTCGACGGAGCTCTCGGTCAGCGGCTTGGCGGTATGACCCATCTCCTCGACGACGAGCACGGCGGTGTCCTGATCGATGACCTGGTTGATCGTCACCATGGCGCCCATGCCCATGAGCACCTTGATGACCTCCGGCGCCTTGACGGCCATGCGCTGGGCCAGATCCGCGACCGTGATTGTCTCCGGAATCTCCACCTCGCGCACCACCGGGGCCGTGGGCCGCTCGAAGCCGTGCTGAGAGTCCACGCTGACGGAGACGGGACGCCGGCGCTGGGGGCGCTTGCGCCTGCGCCTGCCGCTCTTGTCGCCGGCGACGTGAAGTTCCTTGCGGCCGTACCGGGTACTCTGGTCCTTCTTCGCCTCTTTTTCCCGGCGCTCCCTGGCGGCGGCTTCCTTGCGCTCCTGCTCGGCGCGCTCGGCCGCCTGCAGGGCTGCGGCGGCTTCGGTCTCCGCTTTCTCGCGAGCCTCGCGCTCCTGTTCTTCCTTCTCGTGCTGCTCGGCCCGGGCAGCCTCGGCCTCCTGCTCGCGCAACTTCTCCTGGCGCTCCGCCTCGATGCGCTCCTGCTCCAGGCGCGCCGCCTCCTCGCGCTCCTGCTCCTCGCGCCGCTGGCGGTCGAGTTCTTCCTGCTGCGCCTTTGCCTGCTGCTCGAGGACGTCGCGCTTCACGTAGGTGCGCTTGCGGCGCACCTCCACGTTCACGGTGCGCGAGCGTCCCTGGGCGCCGGCGAGGCGCAGCTCGGACTGGGACTTGCGCTTCAGCGTGATCTTCCTCGGACCGGCGTCGCCCGCCGTCTCGTCGCGGCCGTGGGAACGGCGCAGGTGCGAGAGCAGCTCGAGCTTTGCGTCCTCGCTGATCGTATCGTCCTCGCCGCTGACCTTGATGCCGGCCTCGTCCAGCTGAGAGATCAGCTTGTCGACCGGTACCTTCAGTACCTCGGCGAACTGTGCGACAGTGACTTCAGCCATACCTCAAACTCCTGTTAATCAGGCCCGCTCCTGCTGCTGCTCTTCTTCCTGCTCGAACCAGTGCGCGCGCGCCGCCATGATGAGCGCAGCGGCCTGCTCCTGGTCCATGTCCTCCTGGATCTCCAGCAGGTCGTCCACCGACTGCTCCGCCAGGTCTTCGCGGGTTACCACGCCCTCGCTGGCGAGCACATAGGCAAGTTCCCGGGTCATGCCGTCGAGTTCCAGCAGGTCGGCGGCGGGCTCGGCCTCGTCGATCTTCTCTTCGCTGGCGATCGCCTGGGTCAGCAGCACGTCGCGGGCTCGGCTCCTGAGCTCGTCCACGATGTCCTCGTCGAACTCCTCGATCTCGGCCAGCTCGGCCGCAGGCACGTAGGCAACCTCCTCCACCGTGGAGAAGCCTTCCTGCACCAGGATCATGGCCAGCTCCTCGTCCACGTCGAGGCTCTTCATGAACATCTCGCTGAGCTCACGCGTCTCCGATTCGCTCTTCTCCTCGGCGTCCGCGGCGGTCATGACGTTCAGCTCCCAGCCGGTCAGCTCGCTCGCCAGACGGATATTCTGGCCGCCGCGGCCGATGGCCTGGGACAGCTTGTCCTCTTCCACCGCGATATCCATGCTGTGAGCCTCCTCGTCCATGACGATGGAGACCACGTCCGCCGGCGACATGGCGTTGACGACGAACTGGGCCGGATTGTCGTCCCAGAGGATGATGTCGACACGCTCGCCGGCCAGCTCGTTGGAAACCGCCTGCACCCGGGAGCCGCGCATGCCGACGCAGGCACCCACCGGGTCGATGCGCCGGTCGTTGCTCTTCACCGCGATCTTCGCACGCAGACCCGGATCCCGGGCGGCGGCGACGATATCGATGAGGCCCTGCCCAACCTCGGGGACCTCCAGACGGAACAGGTCGATCAGGAACTCCGGCGAGGTGCGGGTCATGAACAGCTGCGGGCCCCGGAGTTCGGAGCGCACCTCTACCAGGCGCGCCTTGATCCGGTCCTGGGGACGTACCGGCTCCCGGGGAATCATGTTCTCCCGGGGTACGAAGCCCTCGGCATTGCCGCCCAGGTCGATGTACACGCCGTTGCGGTCCACCCGCTTCACCAGGCCGCTCAGCAGCTCGCCGACCCGCTCCTGGAACTCCTCGACCACCTGCTCGCGCTCGGCCTCGCGCACCTTCTGCACGATCACCTGCTTGGCGGTCTGGGCGGCGATGCGGCCGAATTCCACGGATTCCATGGGCACCTCGACATAGCCGCCGGGCTCGGCGTCCGGGTCGATCTCGACGGCGTCGATCATCCTCAGCTCCCGGTCCGGGAACTCGAGCTCGGTGGAGTCGTCCTCGAACACCAGCCAGCGCCGGAAGGTGTCGTAATCGCCGGTCTGGCGGTCGATGGACACGCGCACGTCGATGTCCTCTCCGTGGCGCTTGCGGGTGGCCGACGCCAGCGCCGCCTCGATCGCCTCGAAGATAATATCCTTGTCCACGCCCTTCTCGTTCGAGACGGCGTCGACCACCATCAGAATTTCCTTGCTCATACCTGTCGTCTCTCCACCCCGCCCGATATGGTGGCTAAAGCTCGGGAACCAACCTCGCCTTGTCGATGTCGGCGATGCGCAGACGATAGAGTTCGCCGTCCACACGCACCGCCACGTAACCGTCTTCGACGCCCTCCAGCCGGCCGCGGAACCGACGCCGGCCGTCCAGCGGCGCCCTCATCGCGATCTTCGCCTCGCTGCCGGTGAACCGCTCGAAGTGCTCCGGGCGCTTCAGCGGGCGGTTCAGGCCGGGCGATGACACCTCCAGCACGTACTCGCCGGGGATCGGGTCCTCCACGTCCAGCACTCCGCTCACCTGGTGGCTCACTGTCTCGCAATCGTCCAGGCCCACGCCCTCGGGCTTGTCGATGTAGAGCCGAAGCAGCCCCTTGCGCCCGCCGATGCGAGCCTCGAGGTCCACGAGCTCGTAGCCCATGCTCTCGAGCGTCGGCTCCAGCAGCC
>CAZRSA010000034.1:0-22828 GCA_964602525.1 uncultured Woeseiaceae bacterium | reverse complement strand
TCCCGCTTGTCGAAGGAGAGATCCTCGTCGTCGTGGCCGATGCGATAGCCGAAGTTGGCGTCGTGCCAGCGCAGCCCCCCCTTCAGCGCCTTGGCGTAGGGGTCGAGCAGCAGCTTGTTCGGGTTGAACCGATGGCCCTCCGCCGGTGCGTAGGGACCGTGCACCCGGTAGCCGTAGAGGAGTCCGGGGCGGGCATCCGGCAGATAGCAGTGCCATACCAGATCGGTGCGCTCGCGCATCTCGATGCGTTCGATGGCCCGGCCCCTCGGCTTCTCGAACAGGCACAGCTCGACCCTCTCCGCATGCTCCGAGAACAGCGCGAAGTTGACGCCTTCGCCGTCCCAGGTGGCGCCGAGGGGATAGGGCCGGCCTGGCCAGACCTGGGATATCTTCGTCCCCATCAGCGTTGGCCCCGGCCGGAAGTAATGGCCTCGAAGCCGGACACCACGTCCAGCAGTTCGGAGGTGATGGCGTTCTGGCGGGCCCGCCGGAAGGTCATCGTGACGGCCTCCAGCCGTTCCTCCAGGTTGCCCTCGGCGGACTGCATGGCCGCGAGCCGGCTCGCATGTTCGCTGGCCTGGGATTCCGCACAGGCACGGAACAGGGTGATGAACAGATACTGGTGGATCAGGTGGCGAAGCAGCCGCCAGGGGTCCATGGAATAGGTGGGCAGGCCCCGGGAGGGCCAGCCGCCGCCGTCCCGCAGCCGGGCGAGATCCACCGGCAGGAGGGCGGCCTCCGCGGGCTCGTAGCCGCGGCCGCCGGAGTGGCGGTTGTAGTAGAGCCGCACCGAGGCAATGCCGTGCTGGTCCTGCCATTCCTGCACGCGCACCAGGAGCTTGCGGGTCAGCACCGTGATGTGGGCGGCGGAGCCGGGCAGCAGCATGCGGCCGGCCACCCGGCAGCCGGCATGCTCCAGGCTCGCGGCGGCACGCTCGCCGACGGCCAGCAGCCGCGGCTGCGGCCCGGCCGCGGCCGCGAATGTCTCGGCCGCATGCTCGGCGACGGTCTCGTTGAAGCGGCCGCAGAGGCCGTGATCCGAGCCGAAGACGATCGCCCCGGCGGAACCGGTGTCCTCACACGACGAGGCCGCACCGGCGCCGGCCGGCAGATCGGCCAGCACTACGCGGAACGCCCGCTCGACGGTCCCGGCATAATCGGCAAGCGCCTCCACGGCTCGCTCGTACTCGCGGATGCTGGCCGCGGAGAGCGCCTTCATGGTGCGCACGATGGTTTTCAGCTCACCCAGGCTGTCGAGCTGGTCCTCGAGCCTCTCGATGGTCTCCATGGTCTCAGTCCTCTCCGGACAGCGCCGCGATGGCCGTCCGCGCGGCCTCCGTCAGCTTCTGCCAGTCCTCGTCGGCCAGTTCCTCGCCGGCCTCGATGCGCTCGCAGATCGACGGCAGCTCATCGGTGACCCGTTCCCGGATGGCCGCCTCCGCGTCGCCCACCCGCTCCGTCGCCAGCTCATCGAACAGGCCTTCGTTCACCGCGTTGAGGACGGCCACCTGCTCGGCGGCCGGGATGGGTTGGTGCTCGTCCTGTTTCAGCACCTCCCGCACCCGGCGTCCGTGCTCGATGGTCGCCCGGGTTTCCTCGTCCAGCCGGGTGGCGAAGCGGGCGAAGGTCTCCAGCTCCTCGAACTGAGAATAGGCCAGACGGAGGTCGCCGGCCACCGCGCGGAACGCCGGATACTGGGTCTTGCCGCCCACCCGGGAGACCGACTCGCTCACGTCGATGGCGGGCAGCAGCCCCTTGTGGAACAGGGTGGGGGAGAGGTAGATCTGCCCGTCGGTGATCGAGATGAGGTTGGTGGGGATGTAGGCGGAGATGTCCTGGGCCTGGGTCTCGATGACCGGCAGGGCCGTGAGGGAGCCGCCGCCGTGATCCTCCGCCAGGTGCGTGGCACGCTCCAGCATGCGGGAGTGGATGTAGAAGATATCGCCGGGATAGGCCTCGCGGCCGGGCGGGCGGCGCAACAGCAGCGAGAGTTCCCGGTAGGCGCGCGCGTGGCGGGTGAGGTCGTCGTAGACGATCAGCACATCGCGGCCCTGCTCCATGTAGTACTCGGCCATGCTGGTCGCGGCATAGGGCGTGATGAAACGCAGCCCCGGCGGATCGTCGTCGGAGGCGGTCACGACGATGGTGTTGTCCATGGCGCCGTGACGGCGCAGCGTGTCGATGACCCGCGCGACCGCAGTGCCGCGCTGGCCGATGGCGCAGTAGACGCAGACCACGTCCCGGTCGCGCTGGTTGATGATGGTATCCACGGCCACCGAGGTCTTGCCGGTCTGGCGGTCGCCGAGGATGAGTTCGCGCTGGCCGCGGCCGATGGGGATCAGGGCATCCACCGACTTGATGCCCGTCTCCAGCGGCACGGTAACCGGAGCGCGCGCCATGATGGCCGGGGCAGGTCGCTCCACCGGACGGCGTTCGCGCACCTCCAGCGGACCGCCGTCGTCCAGCACCCGCCCGGTAACGTCGATGACCCGACCGATCAGCCCGTCGCCCACCGGCGTATCCGCCTCGCGCCCGGTGGAACTCACCTCGATGCCGGCCACCAGTTGATCGCTGTCGGCCAGCAGCATGACGCCGACCTCATCGGGATCCAGGTTGATGGCGATGCCGAGCACGCCGCCGGGGAAGCGGATCAGCTCGTCGGCGCGGATGCCGGCGAGGCCGCGCAGCCGCGCGATGCCGCCGCCGGTCTCGATGACCGTGCCGGTCTCGGTGGCGCGCAGGGCGGGGGACCAGGCCTCGGTGGCCCGTTCCATCACATCGGTCGTTGCCCGCAGCAGTTCGCGCAGCACGGCGTTCAGCCCTCCGCGCCGGCCGTGGCGGCGTCGGCGTCGGCAAGCAGCTCCCGTACCTGTTCGTCGAAGCCCTCCAGGCTGTCGGCCAGGCTCCAGCCGACGCGCAGCCCCCCGCCGTGGAGCACGATGCCGCAGAGGAGCTCGTCCGACTCGTCGTAGGTTACCTCGGCGTCTGCCGCGACGTGCTCGTGCAGCGCCCGGGTCAGGCGGCTGCGCACATTCGGCTCCAGGGCAGCTGCGCTGGTCACGCGCAGACCGTCCTCGGCCGAGCCAAGAGTCTCGAGGGTTTCCTCGTCCAGGGCCTCGAGGCGGCCGACGACACGCGCCGCCATCTGCTCTTCCAGGCTCCGGTCTGCGAGCTCGGCGAGCGCCTTGTCGGCCACCTTGCGGAAGACCGCGGCGATGTCCCGACGGAGATCGTCCGCGAAGGCGTCGCGCTCCCGCTCGAGTTGTCGCAGCCATTGCTCGCGGGCCTCGCCGACCTCGGCACGGGCCTCGTCGAGCAGGCGCTTCTTCTCGGCCGCCGCCTCGTCCCCGGCCTCCTCGAGGAGTTCCCCGCGGCGCTCGTCCAGCTCCCGGCGTCGCTCCTCGTAACTCTCGGCCCGCTGCTCGGCCTCGGTCTCACGGTCGCGGGCCTCCTCCAGGCGCTGGCCGATGCGTTCCTCGCGGCGGTCCATGGCACGCACCACCGGCCCGTAGAGGAAGCGCTTCAGCAGCCAGACCAGGATCAGGAAATTGACGATCTGGGCGGAGACGGTAATCCAGTCGATCTGCATGGCGTCACCGGCCCCCTAGCTGCCCGCGGCCTGGCTCAGCGTATTCCAGAACGGATTGGCGAAGATCAGGATCATGGCCACCACGAAGCAGTAGATGGCGGTGGACTCGATCATCGCCAGGCCCACGAACAAGGTGCGGGTGATGGTCGCCGACTCGTCCGGCTGCTGGGCGATGGCCGCGAGTGCCCGGTCGACGGCGCGGGCCTCGCCGAGCGCCGGGCCGATGGAACCGATGGCGATGGTGATGCCGGCCGTGATGACCGAGACCATTCCGATGAGTGATAAGCCTTCCATAGTCGTACCTCGTGACTGTCAGGATGAGTCGCCGTCGTCGTCCTCCGTGCTCCGCCGTTCGTGGGCGGAGGTGGCCGAGGCGATGTAGACCATCGCCAGCACGGCGAAGATATAGGCCTGGATCATGCCGGTGAGCAGCCCCAGGAGCTGCATGACCACCGGGAAGAAATAAGGCGTCAGGCTCACCAGTATCGCCACCAGCACCGTGCCGCTCATGATGTTGCCGTACAGGCGCACGGCGAGGGCGATGGTGCGCGAGATCTCGCCGATCACGTTGAACGGCAGCATGAGCCAGGTGGGATGCACGTAGTGGCGCAGGTAGGCCAGCGGGCCTTCGTAGACGATGCCGTACAGCGGCACTGCCACGAAGACGCAGATGGCCAGCGCGGTGGTCGTCGACAGGGAGCCGGTCGGCGCCATGTAACCCGGCACCACGTTCAGCAGGTTGGCGGTGGCGATAAACAGGAACAGGGTGCCGACGAAGGGCAGATAGGCGCCGGGCTGCTGGTGGCTCACCTGACGGATCTGGTCGCGGATGCCGGTTACGAGGACCTCCACCAGATTCTGCCAGCGGCTGAGCTCCGTGCCGGTCTGCAGCCGGCGGGTGATCAGCCAGGAGCCGATGGTCATGAGCGTCATGACGGCCCAGGTCCAGACCACGGTCGCGGTGAGCCGCAGCCAGCCCCATTCGAAGACCACGATGCCGTCCGGGCTGATGGTCACGGCGTTTCCTCCCGGGGCATGCCAGGCAGCCGCCAGCGGACTATTGCCATGCGTGCTGCCGTGAAACCGGCGGCGGCAGCCAGCAGGTGCTGCCAGCCGCCCAGCCAGGCCGCGAGCGCCGCGGCCGCCCCGGCAGCCGCCAGGCGGGCGAGCATGCCGCCGGCCATGCGCAGGGCGGGCCGGTGGGCGGTGGCGATGCCGGACACCGTCCACCACAGCAGTGCGAAATAGGCCGTTCCGGCGGCCGCTCCGGCGGCGAGGGCGGCCAACAGGGTGGCGGACAGGGTGGCGCTCCCGCTCATCCTCGTGCCTCCCGGCCTTTTCCGGCGGCGGGGATGTCGCCGACGCGGGTCAGGGCGTAGCGGGTGAGCACGGGTCCGACCACCTCGAAGACCACGGTGGAGCCGAGAATCACGGGCAGGATGCGGTCTGCCAGTTCGGGGAAACGCTGGCCCGCCAGCAGGGCCATGCCCACCGCCACGCCGGCCTGGGGCAGAAGCGCGATGCCCATCCAGCGCCGGATCGGCGGCTCCGCGCCGCTCAGGCGACCGCCGAGCCGGGTGCCGAGCATCCGGCCGGCCACCCGCAGCCCGATGTAGCCCGCGGCGAGCCAGCCGGCCGTGGCGAGCGCGTCCAGGTGCAGGGAGGCGCCCGCCAGCAGGAAGAACAGGATCAGGAAGGGCCATTCGATGCCTTCGATTTCGCGGAACGGGCGCTCGTGATGGGAAGCCAGGTTCGCCACCATGACGCCTAGCGTCATGGCCGCCAGGATGTAGGAGACCTGCAGCCACTCCGCCAGCCCCGCCGTCAGCAGCACCAGTCCGAGCGCCTCGGCCTGGGTGGGTTCGCCGGGGCGGATCCGACCGGTCAGTTTTGCCATGGGATAGCCGAGGACGGCGCCCAGCAGAACCGCGCCGCCCACCTCGCGCAGGCCGTGCAGCAGCATCGGCGCCGCGCCGCTGCGCTCGCCCAGCGCCTCGGCCACGGCCAGCAGCAGCGTGAAGGCCAGCAGACCCCACAGGTCGTCGATGGCGACGATGCCGAGCAGGGTGTCGGTGAACCTGCCTTGCGCCTCCGACGAACGGACCACGTCCACGGTGGCCGCGGGTGCGGTGGCCGGCGCCACCCCCGCGAGCAGCAGGGCGAGTTCCGGCGGCACGCCGACGAGGGCCAGTACACCGAACACCAGTAACGAGGTGCCGACGACCTCGCCGACGGACATGGTTAGTACGGGCCGGCCGAGCTCCCGGAAACGCTCCGCCGTCAGGTTCTGGCCCAGGAGGAAACCGATCAGCGCGAGGGCGATGTTGGTCAGCACGGTGAACCACTGGTCGGTGAAAGGCGGCAGCCAGTCGAGCACCGAGGGGCCGATGAGGAAGCCGGCGACCAGCAGCAGCGTGACCCGAGGCAGGGGAGAATGCCGTCCCGCCAGGTCGGCAACGAGTCCCAGGAGGAACAGCCCGCCGAAGGTGATCAGGATGGCCGCAACCGGGCTGCCCTCACTCACGGTTGCTCTCCTGACGCACCCAGAACCAGGCGTTCATGCAGCCCACCGCGACCCCGATAATGAGGAATGTCAGGGTCCAGGACACCTCGCCGGGATAGCGCTCGTCCAGCCACAGGCCGACGGCCGTGCCGATCAGCGCGGGCAGCGCCACCGACCAGCCCACCAGCCCGAACATGCCCAGCCCGAACCAGGCGCTGCGGCTCTCGCGCCGGCGGGCGCGGAGCTTGCGGCGGGCCTGCCTGCCGACCTCCTCGTCGAGTGCCTGCCTCTCGTCGCCGTTGTCCCGGCCCTCGGACCGGGAACGCGGTTTGCGGCGGGGATCGCGGTCGGGATCAGCCACGGCTGCGCTCCTGCAGTTCCCGGAAGGTCCTGAGCGTGCCCGCCTCGAGCCGGGCCACGGCGGAGCGGGCCTTGCGCTCGTGCTCGTCGAGCTCCAGGAAACGCCGCCGCACGTGCTCCTCCAGCTCGTCGAGTTCGTCGCCGCGCACTCCGTCCAGTGTGGATACGGTGACCTCGCCGGCGCACTTGACCAGGATGCCGCGGTCGAGCCCCGCGTAGTGCTCGGATGCGCCCCGCGTGAACGACATCACGCCGGGCACCAGGGCTGCGACGAAGTCGATGTGGCGGGGCAGCAGGCAGAAGCTGCCGTTCGCGGCCTCGGCGATGATCTTGTCCGCCCGCTCGTCCACCAGCACCTCGGTCGGCAGCAGCACCCGCAGGCGCATGTCGCGGTCACCCGCCGCCATTGCCGCCTCCCTGGTCATCGTCGTCGCGGACTCCTTTGCGCACCTCGTCGACCGTACCGATCATGTAGAGCGCCTTTTCGTTCAGCTCCGAGAACTCGCCGGCCAGGATGCGCTCGCAGCCGTCGATGGTCTGTTCCCGGGTCACGAGCCGGCCCGGCTTGCCGGTGAACTGCTCGGTGGTGAAGAAGGGCTGGGTGAGGAAGCGCTCCAGGCGCCGGGCGCGGCTGACCGTGGCCCGGTCGTCCCGGGACAGCTCCTCGATACCCAGCATGGAGATGATGTCCTTCAGGTCCTCGTACTCCGCCAGGGTGCGGCGAACCTCCTGGGCGACCCGGTAATGGCGCCTGCCTACCACCCCCGGGGTCAGCATCTTCGAGTCGGTCTGCAGGGGATCCACGGCCGGGTAGAGACCCTGGCTCGCGCGTTTGCGGGACAGCACGATGGAGGCGGAGAGATGGGCGAAGATATGGGTAGCCGCCGGATCGGTCAGGTCGTCAGCCGGCACATAGACGGCCTGCACCGAAGTAATGCTGCCGTTCGCGGAGCTGCAGATACGCTCCTCCAGCGCGGCGAGTTCGCTGGCCAGGGTGGGCTGATAGCCGACCCGGGAGGGGATACGGCCCATCAGACCGGAGACCTCGGTGCCGGACTGCACGAAGCGGAAGACGTTGTCGATCAGCAGCAGCACGTCGCGTCGAACCACGTCGCGGAAGTACTCCGCCACCGTCAGCGCCGAGTGCCCGACCCGGAATCTCGCCCCCGGCGGCTCGTTCATCTGGCCGTAAATCAGCACCGACTGTTCCAGCACGCCGGATTCGCGCATGGCCCGGTACATCTCCTCGGCCTCGCGCATGCGCTCGCCGATGCCGCAGAACAGGCTCACGCCCTCGTACTGTTCGGCCATGTTGTTGATGAGTTCGTTGATCAGCACGGTCTTGCCCACGCCGGCCCCGCCGAACATGCCGGACTTGCCGCCTTTCTCCAGCGGCGCCAGCAGGTCGATGGCCTTGATGCCGGTCTCGAAGACGTCCGTGCCGGTGGTCCGCTCGGCCAGCGGCAGCAGCGGCCGGTGAATGGGCCAGCGCCGCTCGGCCTGCACGGGCTCGCCGCCGTCCACCGGGTGGCCGAACACGTCCAGCATCCGGCCCAGCAGGGCCCGGCCGACCGGCATGCGCAGCGTGTCGCCGCAGTCGCGCACCGGGAGGCCGCGGCCGAGGCGGCGGGCGGAGTTGAGCGCGATGCAGCGCACCGTGCGGGTATCGAGGTGACTCTGCACCTCCAGTACCACGTCGCCGTCGTCGCCGGTGCGCAGTTCCCGGTCACGGGGAGGCAGCGGCGGCGGGAAACGGACGTCGACGACGTTACCGCGCACGGCCAGGATTTCGCCGTGCGCCCGTGCAGGACCGCTCTTCGATGCAGGGTTTTCCAAGAGGTTGATCATGGGCGATATTCGGCTGCGCGGCAATGTGAAACCGCAATCGGAGCCGGTCGGGAGAGCCGGCGCGGGCGAGGGGCCCGACCTACGGTCTGACTGGAAAATTTCCAGGAAATCTATAATCTTGACCTGCGCGGGAGCATGGAGGCGCGTCAGGCCTTGCCTGGAGTCGTCACTCGCCGGAGGACCGCGTGAGGGCGCGATCTCAACTAGGGATGGATACCATGGCGACCCGGGTTCTTCTGGCCGACGATCATGCACTGATGCGGGAAGGCCTGCGCTCGATCCTCGAGCGCGAGACCGGCGTGGAGGTCGTCGGGGAAGCCGCAAGCGGCCGCGAAGCCGTCAGTATGTGCCGGGAACTCTCACCGGAAGTGGTCATCATGGACGTTGCCATGGACGACCTGAACGGCATGGAGGCGACGCGCCGCATCCGGGAGCGGGGCGATAGCGTGAGGGTGATTGCGTTGTCCAGCCACAACGACAGCCGCTTCATCGCCGAGATGATCCGTGCCGGCGCCGCGGCGTACGTCCTCAAGGAGAATGCCTACTCGGAGCTGCGCCGTGCGCTGAAGGCGGTGCAGCGGGGCGACACCTACCTTTGTCCGGCAGCCGCGGGCCAGGCCGCCGACCTCATCCGCAACCCCGGTTCCGGCGGGGGGACGCCCTGGCAGATTCTGGGGCCGCGCGAGCGCGAGGTGCTGCAGCTGATCGCCGAAGGACACAGCAGCCCGGACATCGCGGAAAGGCTCTGCATCTCGGCCAACACGGTGGATACCCACCGGCGCAACATCATGCGCAAGCTGGAGCTGCACAATGTGGTCGAACTCACCCGTTACGCCATCCGCGAGGGACTGACCCGGGTCGACGACTGAGCGGGAAAGCGCCTCCGGTGCCCCATTGACGTCGCGCAATGCACCGCGCCGGGGCACCCGCTACCGTGACGCACGGAGTCGGGAAGACTCCGTTCAGCCAATCACGGAGCAGCGAAGATGGAAGTCTCGAAACTGATGACACGGCAGGTGGAACTCGTCGCGCCCGATACCCCCCTCCCCGAACTGGCGCGGCGCATGCGCGACGAGCACGTCGGCGCACTGCCGGTAGCCGAGAACGACCGGATGATCGGCATCGTTACGGACCGGGACATCGTCGTGCGCGGACTCGCCGATGGTGCCGATCCCGCCGGGACCACCGCGCGGGACGTCATGTCCGGCGGGATGCTGTACTGCTACGAGGATCAGGAAGCCGACGAAGTGGCGCGCAACATGGGCCACATGCACGTGCGGCGGTTGGCCGTCCTCAACCGGGAAGACCGCCTGGTCGGCATGGTGTCGCTGGGCGACATCAGCGCCATGGGTCCCGCGGACAAGGCCGGCGAGGCGCTGCATGAGATCGCGCTCAGCCCGCCCGAACCGGCCTGAGTTCCGCGGGATGGCGATGGCCATGGACGGGCGGATACGTACGCTGACGGAGACGTACGGCCAGTCCCTGTGGCTCGACGGCTTCGACCGGCGCATGCTGGAGGACGGATCGCTGGCGGAACTCGTCGGCCTCGGGGTCCACGGCGTCACCAGCAACCCGACACTGTTCCGCAAGGCCGTCGGCGACGGACAGGATTACGCGGAGTCGATACGCACGCTGATGCAGGCGGACCACGAGATCGACGGCGCTGGGCTGGCTCACTGGCTGATGCTCGAGGACGCCCGCCGGGCCGCGGATCTGCTGCTGCCGGTGTACGAGCAAACCGCCGGCCGGGACGGTTTCGTGAGTGTGGAGGTGCCTCCCTATCTGGCGCACCGGGAAGGGGAGACCGTGGACTCGGCTATGCATCTGCGGGAGCAGATCGGGCGGCCGAACGTGATGATCAAGGTGCCGGGCACCCGCGAAGGGCTGCACGCTTTCGAGCGCCTCATCGGCGCCGGCGTGAACGTCAACGTGACATTGCTGTTCTCGCCCGCCCGCTATCGAATGGTCACCGATGCGTACCTGCGCGGGCTCGCCCGCAACGCCGATCCGTCCGGCGTGCGCTCGGTGGCCTCGTTCTTCCTGAGTCGCATCGACGTCGCCGTCGACCTGCGGCTGGCGGAGGAGGGCGAAGAGGCGCAGCCCCTGTGCGGCGTCACGGCCATCGCCTGCGCGCGGCTGGCCTACCGGCATTTCGCGGAGGTGTTCCGCGGCGAGGCGTTCCGCGCCCAGGAGGCCCGCGGGGCCCTGCCCCAGCGGCTCTTGTGGGCCAGCACCGCGACCAAACGACCGGATGAACGAGAAACCCGCTATCTGGAGGCGCTGATCGGCCCCGATACGGTGGTGACCGTGCCGCGCCGCACGCTGGAGGCCTTCCTGCACGACGGGGAAGTCATGCCCCGCCTCACCCAGGGCATCGAAGAGGCCGAACGCCACATCGCGCGGCTCGAGGATCTCGGCATCGATCTCGCGGGTATCGCCGAAGCGCTGGAGGAGGACGGTATCACGCGTTTCACCGAATCCTGGTCGGAGCTGATCCGTGTTCTGCAGCAGAATCGGCTCGGTGTCGCGCGGCGCTACGCGGAAGGCCGGCCCTGAAAGGTCATGGCGGACGGCGAGGGAGCAGGCCAGGCTGCGTGACAGGCAAGGCGGCACCGGACCTGCGCTGCCCTCATGCCCTCACGCATCCGCGATGATCCGGTCGTAGACGTCCCAGACGCCCGGCACGGCCCACACGTCGCGGATGGCACGGCGATGGGATTCGTCATCCAGCATACGCCCCCGCAGTTCCACGATACCGGCGGCCGCGGACACCGCGATGGTCCGGGCATCCACCAGCGGGTCCCGCACCAGGATGCCGTACACCGCTTCGGTGAGCAGTTCGTCGGACTCCCCGCCGGGTCCGTCGACGACGAGATGATTATCCACCAGGCTGCAGCCGGGTACCCACCAGGCCAGCACCTCGGCCAGCCGGCGAGCGTTGTCACAGCCCACCTTGCCGGCCAGCGTCACCATGCCCCGCTGGGCCCGCACCTCGATGCCGAAAGTGGCCCCCAGGGGCTGCTGCATGATCCGGGCGCGCCATTCCTGGTGCAGCACGATCACGTAGTCGCTGAAGGTCTCTTCCCGGGCCAGTTTGTCGATGACCTGCCGGGCGAGCATCGGTGCCTTGAGGCGCGGTGCCGCGAGGCGCAGCCGGTCCACCACCTCGAATTCGTCCCCGGCCAGCTGGCGGGCCACGTTGGCGGCGATACGCTTGGCGGGCAGCTCCTCCACCACGCCGCGGAGATGTACCCGAGCGTCCCGTACCGCGATCTCCAGGCCGGCGAGGCGGCCTGCCACCCGTACGTCGCGCCGGAGTTCGTCTCTCACGCTGGCCGCCAATTGCTGATCCACCGATTTATCCATCCCGGACTCTCCGTGCCGCAGTAAAGACCACTCGCAGAAACACGGAGTATGGACGGGGACGGATCGTCCCCTCATTGTGGAACGTCAATCGGTGCCGTTGAAGGGAACCCGGATGGTGAGCTCCATGCCGCCGCCGCCGCGGCGGACAACCGCCAGCTCGCCGCCCAGGGCGAGCGCGCGCCCGCGGATGGTGCGGAGCCCGAATCCGCCCACCTCCCGCGACTCGAGATCCTCGAGGAGGGCGGCGTCGAAGCCGTAGCCCCGGTCGCCGACGCTGACGACCAGCTGGCCGTCTTCCTCCCGCGCGCTCAGCCGGGCCTCCCTGACCCCGGCATGCTTCACCACGTTGACCAGCAGTTCGCGTGCGCTCTGCATCAGGAACAGTCTCAGGGTCTCACCCGGTTCGGTCCCGATCTCGCCGACCTCCAGATCGACGGCCAGGCCCTGGTGGTCGCGGCTCCACCGGGAGATCCACTCGAATTCCTCGCTCAGGCTCGCATCCGGATGCAGCGGCGGACTCAGCTCGTAGGAGAGCGTCCGGGTCAGGTTCAGCGCGTCGTCGAGCAGCCGCATGGCGGTGGGCGGCGGCGTGGTGCCGTGTTGCCCCGCCCAGTCCTGCAGCTGGATGCGCGTCGCGAGCAGGCTTTGCTGCAGCCCGCCGTGCAGCACCTCGGACAGGCGCTTGCGTTCCTCGTGTTCTGCCCGGGAGAGGGCGAGCGTGAGGCGCTTCAGCTCGTCGGCCTGCTGCTCCAGCAGGGTGGTGCGCCGGGCGACCAGCGTCTCCAGCTCGGCGTTGATCTGCTTCTCCGCCGCATGGGCCCTGCGCAGCGCCTCTCTCGCCTGTCGCCGCTCGGTGACCTCCTGGGCGATGATGTTGACGCCAATCACCTCCCCGCCGCGGTCGTCCCGCAGCGGGTACCACTGTTCTACCCAGGCCCTTTCCTCGCCGGGCCGGGCCGCGGTTTCTCCGACGATCTCCCGGTCGAGCGCGGGCTCCCCAGTGTCGAGCAGGCGTTGTATGTCGGAGCGCATGCTCTGCCCCAGGCCCGGCACGATCTCGTCCACCCGCCGGCCGATATGGCCGGCCACGGGCACGCCGTTCATGTCCGCCATCCGCTGATTGATGCGCACGTAGCGCTGGTCGCGATCCAGCAGGCAGAGCCCGACGGGCGCGGTCTCATAGATGGTGCGCAACTCCTCCGCCAGCGCCTCGGCCGGGCTGGTATCCGGCGCGTGGTGCAGTCCGAGTCGGTCGCGCAGGGAATACTGCAGGGCCCGCGAACGCACCGCGACGTAGATGACGGCCAGCAGGGTCTCCGGCCGCATTGGACGGGGCAGGACGGTGTGATGGCTGGCGCCGATCCCCTCCACGGCCGAGGCGACCGTGGGAAGGGCGGCGGTATCGCCGCCGGTGACGACGATCAGCGGCAATGCCGACCAGAGAGGCCGGGCCGCGTACCAGTCGCCGAGCCGCGCCACGACGTCCTCGGTCAGTGCCTCGTCGCCGATCAGCAGCAGGCCGGCCCCCTGGTCCAGCTCCGCCGCGAGGTCGCTCGGCTCGCGCACGATGCGGGACGGAATCTGGCAGTAATCGAGAACGGGCAGGAAAATGGCGTCGTCGTCGCTAGCCCCGGTCAGGAAGGCCACGATGGCCAGATCGTCGCGCCCGGCCAGGTCGGGCTGGGCGATGGACGGGATGATAGTACCCTCGGCCAGATTTGCGGCCAGCGCCGCGCCTCCTTCTGCGTCCCTTGCGGACAGCGGCGGACTATCAGGCGACCCGGGGGACTCGGAGGAATCGGAAGATTCGGAGGATTCGGAGGATTCGGTCATACCCCTGCACCGAAACACGTGGCAATGCCGTCGCAGTCTGGACCGCGCTGGCGGACGCGTCAAACGGGAACGCCCGCATGCGGGGCTCACGATTGCAGAAACGCAATGCGCGCGCCGGCCCCAGCGGCTAGCGTCCCACCATCGGGACGACTTTCAGCGGAGGTGCAGTCCATGACCGAACCGGCCGTATTCAGGAAGACCCTGGAGAAGACGAAACAATGGCTGGAAGCCGTCGCCCGGCGGATGGGATCAGCCGACGCCGAGCGGGGTTACCACGCGCTGCGATCCGTACTGCATGCGCTGCGCGACCGCCTGCCGGTGGACGAGGCCGCTCAGCTCGGCGCCCAGATGCCCATGCTCGTCCGAGGTATCTACTACGAGGGCTGGAAACCGGCCGATACGCCGGAGAAATGGCGCGACGGCCAGGAGCTGATGGACCGCATCGCGGCGGACATGCCGGACCTGGACCCCACCCAGCGGCAACGCGCGGCACAGGCCGTCTTCGCCGTGCTGGACGAGTTCATCGGCAGCGGCGAGATCGAGGACGTCCGCCAGGCCATGCCCGAGGAGGTCCGCGAACTCTGGCAGCAGGCCGCCTGATACGCTTCAGAGCGAGAGCGTGATGTGGACGATCTCCGGGTCCTCAGCGGAGGCCCGGCGGGTGAAGCCGAGGTTCTTCGCCAGCGCCAGCATGCCACGGTTCTCCCGCAGCACCACCCCGTCCATCTCCTCGAGGCCGCGCTCACGCGCGATACCGATGAGGCGCCGCAGCATCTCCTTCGCGAGGCCCCGGCCTTCCCATTCGTCGGCGACGACGATCGCGAACTCGCACCCGCGGCCGTCCGGGTAGGTCACGTAGCGCGCGACGCCGACCTGGCGCTCGTTGCCCGCCACATCGGTGAGCGCGACCAGCGCCATTTCCCGGTCGTAGTCGATCTGGGTGAAGCGCGAGACCATCGCCGGGGTGATTTCCTGCAAGGCATACATGAAACGCAGGTAACGCGAGCGCTCCGACAGGCTGTTGACGAATTCCTGCTCGAGGCGCGCGTCTTCCGGCCGGATGGGCCGGATCAGCAGCGGCGTGCCGTCGCGCAGCACGTGCTCGCCGACCAGGTTGCTGGGGTACGGATGGATGGCCATGTGGCCGTACTCGCGGCCGCTCGCACGGCTCTCGCGCAGCACCACCCGGGCGTCCAGCGCGATGGCTCCGGTCTCGTTCACCACCAGCGGATTCACGTCGAGTTCCTCGATCCAGGGCAGCTCGCAGACCATGTCGGAGAGGCGCAGGATCGCGTCCTCCAGGGCCCGGCGGCTGGCGGCCGGCTTGCCGCGGAATTCGTCCAGGTAGCGTGACGCCCGGGTCTCGGCGATCATGCGCTGCACCAGGAAGCGGTTCAGCGGCGGCAGACCCACCGCGCGGTCCCGGACGACTTCCACCAGCGTGCCGCCGAGGCCTACGGTGACGGCCGGCCCGAACACCGGGTCGTTCATCACGCCCAGCATCATCTCCCGGCCGTTACGCCGCTGCCACATGCGCTCCAGCAGCACGCCGCGGATATCGGCGTCGGGTGCGCGCTGCCGCACCGCCTGCATGAGTTCGCGCCAGGCGGACCCCAGCTCGGCGCCGTTGCCGATACCGAGGCGCACGCCGTCCACGTCCGACTTGTGGGCGATATCCCGCGAGTGGATCTTCATGACCAGCGGGAAGCCCAGCTCCTCGCCGAGGATCAGCGCCTCGCGCGGGCTGGCGGCGGGCACGCTCTCGAGCACCGGGATGTCGAAGGCCCGCAGCAGGGCCTTGGACTCGATCACGTCGAGCACCCGGCGTCCCTCGGCGAGAGCGGCGTCGATGATCAGGCGGGCGCCTTCCCGGTCCGGCTCCTCGCGCCGGCCGAGGGGCCGGGGCACCTGCAGCAGCATCTGCTGGTTGGCCCGGTGGGCCGCCACGGCGGTGAAGGCCTCCACGGCCGCCTCCGGGGTCGCATAGGTGGCCACGCCCCGGCGGCGGAACATCTCGCGGCTGGCCTCCATGGAACTGCCGCCCATCCAGCAGGTGAGCACCGGTTTTTTCGTGCTCCGGGCAATCTCGGCCACGGCACCGGCCACCGGTTCCGGGTCGGTCATCGCCTGGGGCGCCAGGATGGCGAGTACGGCGTCGCAGCCGTCGTCCTCCAGCAGCAGGTGCAGGGCCGTGGTGTAGCGCCCGGCATCCGCATCGCCGAGCACGTCCACCGGGTTGGCGCCGGACCAGGCATGGGGGAGGGCGGCGCGCAGCTTCTCGGCGGTGGTCTGCGACAGCCGGGCCAGCGGCAGGCGCTTGTCGGCGAGGAAGTCGGCGGCCATCACGCCCGGGCCGCCGCCGTTGGTGAGGATGGCGAGGCGCGGCCCCCGGGTACGCACGCCGGTGTGCAGCGTCTCGGCCACGGCGAAGAAGTCCACGTAGTTGTGCACGCGCACCACGCCCGCCCGGCTGACGGCGGCATCGAAGACGTCGTCGGAACCGACCATGGCGCCGGTGTGGGAGACGGCGGCCTGACCGGCCTCGGCATGGCGTCCTGCCTTCATGACGATCACCGGCTTGGCCCGGGAGGCCGCACGCACGGCACTCATGAAGCGGCGCGCATCGTGGATGCCTTCGACGTACAACATGATCGCTCGGGTAGCCGGATCCACCACCAGGTAGTCCAGGATCTCGCCGAAATCCACGTCCGCGGCCGTGCCGCTGGAGACGACGCAGGAGAAGCCGATGTTGCGCGGCGCGGCCCAGTCGAGCAAGGCCGTACACAGCGCCCCGGACTGGGAGACCAGCGCGATATGACCCGGCCGCGCCATCACCTGGCTGAAGCTCGCATTCAGCCCGGCGTCCGGCCGCAGCACGCCCAGGCAGTTGGGGCCGATGAAGCGGATGCCGTGGCGCCGCGCCGCCGTAAGGGCCTCGGCCTCCAGCCGCCGGCCCTCGGCGCCGGCCTCCCGGAAACCGGCCGTCAGGATCACCGCGACGGGGATGCCGGCCTCGCCGCATTCCTCCAGCACGCCGGGCACGGCGGCGGCAGGGGTCACGATCACCGCCAGGTCCGCCTCGCCGTCGATGTCCCGCACGTTGGCCACGCAGGCGCGGCCCTGCACCGTCTCGTGGGCCGGATTCACCGCGTGGATGGGACCGTCGAAGCCGGCATCCAGCAGATTGCGGAAGGTGACGGTGCCGAGCGACCCCGGTCGCTCGCTGGCACCGATGAGGGCCACCGCGCGGGGCTCGAACAGGGGTGAGATCTCGGCGGTGGTGGCGCCGCGGCGTGCCATTCCTTGCTTCCTTCAGGGCCTGGACGTGGGGCGGAGTGAAGTCAAGAGGGTAACCGGAAAAGGCCCGGGCCGCATGGCAGCGGGCGGGCGGCTGCCCGCGTTCCGGTAGATTCCACCGGTAGCAATCACCCGGTAGCATTCACCGATCGACCGTCCGGCAACGGGCCGAGCGCGCCACTAACGGAGTAGCCCATTGCAAGACGACAAGACGTCCGCGGTGCCGGACGAGACGCCGGAGACCCCGGAGCTGGCACGACCGGTATCGCGCACCGAGAAGCTGTTCGTGCGGGTGTCGGTCTGGCAGACGGTGCTCTCGGTGGCCGGCGTGTTCATCGGTGTGGTGGCCCTGTATGGGGCGCTCACCGAATCCGAGGCGGGCCGCAAGCAGACGGCCGCCACCGTGTGGCCCTATCTGCAGCTGGAGATCAGCGACTACGCCAACGAGACCGGCGCCGGGTTTTCCATTGCGTTCTCCAATGCCGGAACCGGTGGAGGCGTGTCCGGACTTCGGGGCGGCAGCCTTCCGCGACTGAAGCCGCGGAACGGTGCCTGCCATAATCGCGCATAATGTATATTATGTTAAATTATGCATAAACACCGGGCGAGGCTACCGTCCGACACCCGCCCGGGCCAGATATTCCCAACGTACACTTCACTAAATATAATTCTTCATTTTCAACGCCTAACCAACATTTCTTTATCTTATTTATCAATATGTAGCACTGCGCCGGCCTTCCCCAGCGGCATTCACGAGAACGGCCACGTCCACTCCCGCAGTTCCGGTGCGTCCACGCCGTGCTCATAGGCGTAATGACGGCAGTCGATCTTGCGATCCTGCAGCTTCTCCTTCACGTGCGCTCCCGCCACGTGCAGCTGCGGCAGCCGGTCGATGACGTCGATGGCAATACTGAAACGGTCGATCTCGTTTTCGATGGCGAGCTCCAGCGGCGTATTGATGTTTCCTTTCTCCTTGTAGCCGCGGACGTGCAGATTGCCGTGGTTCGTGCGGCGGTACGCCAGCCGGTGTATCAGCCAGGGATAGCCGTGAAAGTTGAAGACGATCGGCCGGTCCACCGTGAACAGGCTGTCGAAGTCCCGGTCCGACATGCCATGAGGATGCTCGTCGTCGGGCTGCATACGAAAGAGATCCACCACGTTGATGAAGCGGATCTTCAGCGCCGGGAAATTCTCCCGCAGCAGCGCGGCGGCGGCCAGCGCCTCCCGCGTGGGGATGTCGCCGCAGCCGGCGATGACCACGTCCGGCTCCTCGCCCTGGTCGTTGCTCGCCCAGTCCCAGATGCCGATGCCCTTGGTGCAATGCCGGATCGCCTCCTCCATGTCCATGTACTGCAGATGCTGCTGCTTGTCGGCGACGATGACGTTGATGTTGTCGGTGCTGCGCAGGCAGTGATCGGCGACCGAGAGCAGCGTGTTCACGTCCGGCGGCAGGTAGATGCGGGTCACCTCCGGGTTCTTGTTCACCACCACGTCAAGGAAGCCCGGGTCCTGGTGAGTGAAGCCGTTGTGGTCCTGGCGCCACACCGTGGAGGTGATCAGCAGATTCACCGACGAGACCGGCGCGCGCCACGGGATCTCGCGGCTGATGGCGAGCCATTTGGCGTGCTGGTTGTACATGGAGTCGATGACGTGGACGAAGGCCTCATAGGTGGAGAAGAAACCGTGGCGGCCGGTCAGTACGTAGCCCTCGTACCAGCCCTCCAGCGTGTGCTCGGACAGCATCTCCATCACCCGTCCGTGCGGCGAGAGCTCGCCGCCGTCCTCGTCCTCCGGCCGATAGTCGGCGAGCCAGAGCTTCTTGCTGACCTCGTAGATGGCATCGAGCTTGTTGGAGCTATTCTCATCCGGACCGAATACCCGGAAACTCCGTGCATTGCGGCGCATCACCTCGGCGAGGAATCGGCCCAGTGGACGCGTGTTCTCCGCGACCGACACCGCCGGGGTCTCCACGCCGAGACCGAAGTCGCGGAAATCGGGCATCCGCAGCGACCGCCTGACCAGGCCGCCGTTGGCGATCGGGTTGGCACTCATCCTCCGGTTGCCGACAGGCGCGAGGGCCTGGAGCTCCGCACGCGGCGCACCGCTCTCGTCGAACAGCTCCTCCGGCCGGTAGCTGCGCAGCCACTCCTCGAGCTGGCGCAGCCGCTCCGGATCGTCCCGCACCCCCGGGATCGGTACCTGGTGGGCACGCCAGTACCCTTCCACACGGTGCCCATCCACGCTCTCCGGGCCGGTCCAGCCCTTGGGCGTGCGCAGGACGATCATGGGCCAGTGGCCGCGAGTGACCCGGCCGCCCTCACGCGCCTCGCTCTGAATGGCACGGATGCGGGCGAGACATTCCTCGAGAGTCGCCGCCATCTGGCGGTGGACGTCGAGCGGGTCGTCCCCGGTCACGAAATGGGGCACCCAACCGTAGCCCCTGAACAGACTCGCCAGTTCCTCCTCGGGAATACGGGCCAGGATGGTGGGGTTGTTGATCTTGTAACCATTCAGATGGAGGATCGGCAACACCGCCCCGTCGGTGGCGGGATTCAGGAACTTGTTCGAGTGCCAGGCGGTCGCCAGCGGTCCGGTCTCGGCTTCGCCGTCGCCGACGGCCACCGCGACGAGCAGTTCCGGATTGTCGAACGCCGCCCCGAAGGCGTGGGAAAGGCTGTAGCCGAGTTCGCCGCCCTCGTGGATGGAACCGGGCGTCTCCGGCGTGCAGTGGCTGCCGACGCCGCCGGGAAACGAGAACTGCTTCATGAACCGGCGCATCCCCTCCTCGTCCTGGCTCTTGTCCGGGTAGATCTCCGAGTAGGTGCCCTCCAGGTAGACGGGGGCCAGCACGCCGGGCGCGCCGTGGCCAGGGCCGGCGAGGAAGATCGCCTCGAGGTCGTGACGCCGGATCAGGCGATTGAGGTGCGCGTACATCAGCGACAGGCCCGGGCTCGCTCCCCAGTGGCCGAGCAGACGATTCTTGATGTGTTCCGGCCGCAGCGGCTCGCGCAGCAACGGATTGTCCCGCAGGTAGATCATGCCGGCAGCCAGGTAATTGCAGGCGCGCCAGAAGATATCGATGCCCTGCAGCTCCTGCTCGTCGAGGACCCCGGCGTCCGTCTCGTTCGTATGCTTGTTCAACTGCTTACTCCTTTCGTCCTCGTTATTCCGTTGTTCGGCCGGCAAGCGCTTGGAGCGTTTCCCTGGCGATCTCCGCCTCCTCATCGGCGCTGATCACCAGCAGCGCCACTGCCGAATCCGCCCCGTGGACGGCACTGCCGTCTCCCGCCGCCCGGTTGCGGTCCGGGTCCACGGCGATACCCAGACCTTCCAGCCCCGCGGTGCACGCCTCGCGCACCGCCGCGTCGTGTTCCCCGATGCCGCCCGAGAAGACGATGGCATCCGCCCCGCCCAACACCGCGAGATAGGCTCCGATGTACTTCCTCACCCGGTAACAGAAGACCTCGAACGCGAGCTGCGCTCTCGGGTTCCCCGCGGTGCGCAGACGGTGTATCTCCCGCATGTCGTTGACGCCGGCCAGGCCGCGCAGACCGCTCTCGGCGTTCAGCAGCTCGTCGATCCCTTCTGCGCTCATGCCCGCTTCGCGCTGCAGATACGTTACGACGGACGGGTCGAGGTCACCGCAGCGGCTGCCCATGACGAGGCCTTCCAGCGGCGTCATGCCCATCGAGGTATCGACGCTGAGTCCGTGGCGCACCGCGGCCGCACTGGCGCCGTTGCCGAGATGCAGGGTGATCAGCCTGGTCTCGCCGAGAGGCCGGTCCAGGATGGCGGCGGCCCGGCGGGCGAGAAACTGGTGCGAGATGCCGTGGAAGCCGTAGCGCCGGATACCCCGGGCAGCGACGATGCGTTCCGGGAGCGCATAACGCCGGGCCCTGGCCGGCATGGTCTGGTGAAAAGCGGTGTCGAATACGGCAATCTGCGGGGTGTCGGGATAGCGACGGCCGGCCACCTCGATGCCCAGCCGGTTCAGGGGATTGTGGACCGGCGCGAGCGGACGGCACTGCTCTATCGCGTCCAGCACCTCGCGGTCGACCGGAACGGCACCGGCGAACCGGTCGCCGCCGTGCACGACACGGTGACCGATCGCTGCGGGTTTCGCACCGGGCGCGATCTCCGGCAATGCGTCGAACAGATGCTCGAGGCACCGCTGATGATCGGCCATGGGCAGACGCGTCTCGCCCGAACCCGACGCCGCCTCGGACTCGCCCGTCCACCAGGAGAACACCGTGGAGTCGGTCCCGATGCGCTCCACCGTGCCGCCGCCAAGGCGCGCCAGCGTCCCGGCCTCGAACAGGGCGAACTTGACGGAGGAACTGCCACTGTTGAGTACCAGGACGCTCATGGTTGTTCGCCAGTCCGTGGGTGTGCGCGCGTCGCCGGCATGCGGCGAACGATACCGGGAAACGAACCGGTTAATCTACGCCGGGGCCGCGCTGCAGCCCGCCCGCGTGCGGGCCCGCTGCATCGGACCGTGGCAGGTGCTCAGAAAAAATGGCCGGGGCACGGCCGTGGACACCGTACCCCGGCCCAGGCGGGCATCAGGCAGCTATGTGCTTCGAGGGGTCGGGGGATGAGCTACCGAGCCGCATCGCTTCGCCGGCGCCGCGGTGCAGTTCCACCACCAGCGCAGTCGGCAGCTCCAGGCTCTGCGCGAGTTCGGCCAGATAAGCGCGCGAGATCGGCTGGCTCTCGTCAATGGCCAGGAGCGCGGCCGCGTAGACCTCGGCGGCGAGCTCCGGCGTCGGCGCCTGGCGCGCGAGCCGGGCGACGCCGAGGGGCCGGCGCAGCTCGTCGAACAGCAGGCCTTTCTCTGCGGGCTCCAGCCCGAGAGTGTCGATGCGGTCGAATATCCTGCCGCGCTCGGCGTCGTCCAGGTGACCGTCCGCGTGCGCGGCGGCGATCATGGCACGGATCACCAGAAGATCCCGCTCGCGGCAGGCCGCCGTCTCCTCCGGCTGGAAACCGGATTCGCTGAGGGCGGCCCACTGACCGTGGGCCGGACCGGCATCCGCTGTCGCCTCCGGCGCCGCACGGTAGCGTTGATACGCCTTCCAGGCGAGGCCGCCGACGGCTACCGCGCCGCCGATCTTCAGGGCGGAGCCCGCGAGCTTGCGCGTCTTCTTGCCGCCGAGCGCATTCGCCGCCAGGCCGCCGGCGAGCCCGGCCGCCAGGCTGCCGCCGATACCGCTCCTCATCAGGCCTTCCAGTGCACGATTCAGGTCCATGCGCATGCTCCTTGCGTCAATTCCAGTGTCGAGAGTGCCGGGCGCGAGAGCACAGGAACAGCGGATTGTGCCTTGCCATCGATTCGGCAAAACCGAACGAAAGACGGTCCGGATGGAGGATTTACCGAACTCAGTGGTGCCCGCTGCCGAATAGCTGCTCCCGGGCGGCTTCGGTGATCGCCACCACCGAAGGGTGCTTCAGCCGGCGCTCCGGCGACAGGGCATAGAAGCGCTCGGTGACCTCCTCCGTGGAGCCGATCACCCGTGCCGTGTACGTCCGGGATATCTCTTCCGCAATGGCCGCCGGCCCGGCGAAGATCCCCGCGCCCGCCTCACCGAAGGCCTTCAGCAGGGCGCTATCGTCGAACTCGGCGGCGACGCTGGGCACTAGCCCCCGGGATTCGAACCACTCCTCGAGCCGGCGCCTGAGGGCCGTGCCCTGGGTGGGCAGGAGCATCGGCGCGCCGTCGAGTACGGCGGGGAAGTCACCCTGATAGCGCTCGAAGAGCTCGACGCTGACGAAGAACGAGGTGCCGCTCTCGCCCAGCACGTAGCTGTAGGCCTTCACGTTCAGCCCCGGGGGCAGCGGCTCGTCGGACAGCACCAGGTCGAGCCGGTGCACGGCCAGTTCCCCCAGCAGGCGCTCCAGGGTGCCCTCGTGACAGCGGATGCGGGGCGCATCCTCCGTGGCCAGGGCGGGTTCGATAATGCGGCGGGCCACCAGTTTCGGGATGGAGTCCACGATGCCCACGTTCAGGTGCCGCGGCACGTCCGGGCGCCGGC
>CAZRSA010000033.1:0-23078 GCA_964602525.1 uncultured Woeseiaceae bacterium | reverse complement strand
TTTTCTGAAGAGCCACATGCCTTCAGAGGAGATGATGTCAGCCGAGGGCAACTAGAAGCTCGCCTGTTTCGAGCGAGATGGGCTCGCACGTTCCAGGCCTCGCTATTCCGATAGTCTGCTTCTGGCCGTTCTCGGACCATTCAGGGCAGCAACTCGTAGACGGCGACCTGTCCGCTTTGAACCGAGCATCAGACGACCAGACAGATTGAGCAACATTCTTTCTGTAATTTCGGTTATCCCTCGATCGCGGCTGCCTTGTTGAAGACGATGTAGCGCTTGCCGGCGCTCTGCCAGTCCTCGGATATTTCAATCAGGATCGCCGACACCAATCGCAGGCACGCAGCCTCGTTCGGGAACAGCCTTACGACGCGCGTTCGCCGTCGGATTGCCTCATTGAGCCGTTCCACCAAATTTGTCGTCCGGAGTTTGCGATGGTGGCTCTCAGGCAAGGAGAACACGGTAAATCTTTCCGGGACTGCTTCCTCGGCCCAGCCGACGAGCTGCGGTGCAGTCTTCTCGTATCGCTTGAGAAACTTCTCGGGCAGATGCCCGGCCTCGCGCTGGTCCGGCGCGTTGAAGATCGCCCGGATATCGGCAGCCGCCTGTGATCGCATTGCCATTTCCGGCACATGGTGGCAGGCATTCTGCTGCAGGTGGAACTGGCAGCCCTGCCACGGCACGCTTGGGAATACGGCTTTCCTGGCCGCGTTCAGGCCTTCGTGGCTGTCGCTGACGATCAGCTCGAGGCCGTGCAGGCCACGATCCTTGAGTTCGGATAAAAAGGCCCGCCAGTGCACTTCGGCCTCCGATAGCGACACTGAGCAGCCCAGGATGTCTCGATGTCATTATCATCAATGCCACAGGCGATCAGCACCGCCGCATCCAATACCTGGCCGGTCTGACGGACTTTGTCATACTGGGCATCGAGAATGAGGTAGCGATAGCAGCCAGGATCCCGAGTGCGCCAGAACTCGAGCATCTCATCAACCGGACGTTGCGGGAGGCACTGGCATCCGGACCGGTCGGTGAGGAGACTCTGCGTCGAGTCTTGCGAGAGGAGCTCAAGATCGGCCATGGCGCGGATCGCCGCTGAGCAGCCGGCTAGCAAACCAAACCACCAGTCGATTCTTGAGGTAGTTTGTCGGAGCCGTTTCCGCTGAAACGTCTGCGACTTCGAATGGGACGACTCAAAGGATCTTGGTAACTGCACCTATATGAATCTGTACCGATGGCTGAAATGCCGGACATTTCGGACGAAAAATTAGAGTTCGAGGCACGCCGGACGAGACATGGTCCGGGCTGAAGCCCGTCATAAGCAAGCCTTTCCAAGTATGAGGACATTGGCTCGATGGTCCGGCCCCGGGCGTCCGCTTCGCCGCGAATGAACCGGCCGCAGAATGCTTGAAACCCCGAATTGCTGTGTTCATCCCTTGATTTGCGTTCTGCCTGCGTTATGGTGACCCGGGCCAATAAAAAATCCATAAGGAGAAGTCTCAATGCCTCTTTCCAGGATCGTCGTAAGGCTTTATGCAGTTCTCATCGAGATCGCGCTGTGGCTGGTTCTCATAGGCTCGTTCATTGGCGGATGGCAAGCGAATGGATTCCTCGGGGCCCTCGGGTCTGTAATCGTCGCGACGATTCTGGCCTCCGTGTTCTTCGGAGCATTCCTGGTGATCAATGAAATTCGCGACAAAGTTGCGGCGATAGAGGCCCGTCGACCGCAATCCTGACCTCATCCGCGCCCGTACCGTCCGTACGAGGCGATCAGGTCATGAACGGACGGCCCGTGCCCGAAGTTCGAATTTCTGGACCTTGCCGGTCGATGTTTTCGGCAGGGGTCCGAACACGACTTTCCGCGGCGCCTTGAAGTGCGCCATGTTGTCGCGGCAGAAGTCGATGAGGTCGCTCTCCGTGATCCCTTCGGCGTCGCTGCGCAGCTCGACGAACGCGCACGGTGTCTCGCCCCATTTGTCGTCGGGCATCGCCGTGACGGCAGCCTCGAGAACCGCCGGATGGCGGTACAGCACCGTTTCGATCTCGATACTGGAGATGTTCTCTCCGCCCGAGATGATTATATCCTTGGCCCGGTCCTTGATCTCCACGTAGCCGTCGGGATGCCGGACCGCGAGATCACCGGAATGGAAATAGCCGCCCGCAAACGCCTCATCGGTAGCCGCGGGATTCTTGAGATAGCCCTTCATCACGATATTTCCGCGGAACAGGATCTCGCCGATGGTCTCGCCGTCGCTCGGCACCGGCTCCAGCGTCTCGGGGTCCGCCACGACGAGCTCTTCGAGCATGGGATAGCGCACGCCCTGGTGGGCCTTCAATGTCGACTGATCGCTCATCGGCAGTCGATCCCATTCCTCGTGCCACGAACAGACCGCGGCGGGACCGTAGACCTCCGTGAGCCCGTAGGTATGGGTAACCTTGAAATTGAGCCCCGCCATGGCTTCGAGAATTGACGGAGGCGGGGCGGCGCCAGCGGTCATCACGTTCACCGGACGATCCACGGCTTTCGTCAGATCGTCGCCGGCATTCGCCATGAGGTTCAGGACGACGGGAGCCCCACACAGGTGCGTCACCCCATGTCGCCCGATGGCGTCGAAGATGGCCGTATCGCGCACCTCTCGCAGACACACGCTGGTGCCATTGAGCGCCGCGATGGTCCAAGGGAAGCACCAGCCGTTGCAGTGAAACATCGGCAGGGTCCAGAGGTAGACCGGGTGGGCACCCATATCCCAGGCGAGCGTATTCGAGATGGCGTTAAGATAGGCGCCGCGGTGGTGGGTGACGACGCCCTTCGGGTTGCCGGTGGTGCCAGAAGTGTAGCCGAGCGCGATCGCCTGCCACTCGTCCTGCGGTAACGTCCACGCGAATTCGTCGTCGCCGGCCGCCAGAAAATCTTCGTATTCGACCTCGCCGATACGCTCGCCGCCCTCCACCGCGGGATCATGGACGTCGATGACCAGAGGCACGTTGTCGAGCTTCTCCAAGGCCGCGGCCACGGTTGCGGCGTACTCCGTGTCTGTCAGCAGGACCCGTGCGCCGCCGTGCTCCAGCTGGAAGGCGATCGCATCCGCGTCGAGCCGGATATTGATGGCGTGGATGACCGCGCCCGCCATCGGGATGGCGAAGTGAGCCTCATACATCGCCGGCACGTTGGGCAGCATCAGCGCGACCGTGTCATCCGTGGTCACACCGTGGCGCCGCAAAGCGTCAGCCAACCGGCGGCAGCGACGATAGGTTTCACCCCAGCTGCGCTGCGTCTCGCCGTAGATGACGGCGCAGCGTTCCGGGTACACCGAGGCGGCCCGTTCGATGAACGTCAGTGGTGAAAGCGGCGTATAGTTGGCCGCGTTCTTGCCCAGATCAGTCGAGTATTGCGAGTTCGACATGCCGCAGCCCTATTTGTGTTTCCACTCGGGTTTGCGTTTCTGGATAAACGCGTCGATACCCTCGCGCGCGTCGTGGGAATCCATGTTGCACGCCATGCGTTCACTCGCGTAGGCATAGGCATCGGCCAGTTCCATCGGCAGCTGCTCGTAGAACATCGCCTTGCCGAGCTGGATCGAGTGGGCGGACTTGGCCGTAATCTTCTCCGCCAGCTCACGCGTGGCGGATTCGAGTTCCGCAGGCGTGACGACCTCATTGACGAGTCCATGGCCTTGCGCATCACCGGCCGATAGGAAATCTCCGGTCAGCAGCATGCGCATGGCCTGTTTGCGCAGCATGTTGCGGCTCAGGGGCACCGCCGGCGTCGAGCAGAACAAGCCGAAGTTGATGCCGGAGACGGCGAAGCGGGCGTCTTCGGCCGCCACCGCCAGGTCGCAGTTGGCGACCAGCTGGCAGCCTGCCGCCGTGGCGATGCCATTGACCTGCGCGATGACCGGCTGGGGCAGACGGTTGATGCTGATCATCATCTTTCCACATTTGTCGAACAACGCCTGATGGACGGCGCGATCCTCGCTGGCCCGCATCTCTTTCAGATCGTGACCGGCACAGAAAGCCTTGCCCCGGGCGCCGATGATAACGACCCGCACGGTGGCATCGCGGGCGATCTGGCCCAGCGCGTGCTGCAGGCTGTCCAGCAGCTCTTCGGACAATGCGTTGTACTGCGCGGGGCGGTTGAGCGTCAGCGTGGCAATGCCCTGGTCATCGCTGCGCAACAGGACCGGATCCGGTGTGGCTGGATCGCTACTCGTGCTCATGATTCAGGCTTCCTGTGTGACAGCGTGAAAACGTATCGAGCCGGATATTCCGTACCGAAGCGGCCACCGTGTCCGGATCGGTCTCTGCACCATACCCAGCACTGCCGGTTTTTTCCAACGCCTGCCGTCGGCAGATCGTGCCAGTCGCACCGGAGGTCGGGAAGACCCCGGTCAAAAGAGCTATGATCCGGGTGGGGCCGGGTCGCCACTGGAAGGCGGCTGCGTCATGCAACCCGGAACCTCAGGTTTCTGCAACAGGCCGCCATAGATGCGAAACGCCCTGCTGTCGTTCGCCCTCGCCGCCGCAATGCTGTGCGCCTGCAGCGATGTGGGATGGAATGCGGAAGAGGAAACCGCGTCTGCCGAAGAGCCGGACAGTATGACCTCTCCTCCCCTCGAACTGACCCCTTCCGAACGTCCACCCTCGGTCAAGGGTTGCAGTTGTCTGCTGGCCGAAGATCCGGCGCAGTACCGCAACGCGCAATTCGTCTACGCTGAAAAATACGGACTGCCGACAAGCGAGGATTTCGCGTTTGTCTTCATAAACGGGAAGCCAGTCCGCCTGAGGCTGCAGGACTTCCGGGCCGATGACGAGGCGGGTACGCGGACCGTCGTCTATGTCAGCGATGAGTACGAGGTTACGGTGGACCTGCAGCAAGCGGAAAGACCGGATCATGAGGTATGGGTGCAGACCGGAACGCTGACGCTCGAAAGCGCCGGAGGTACGACTATAGAGCAGGATGTCTACGGAGTGTGCGGGTGCTGAGCCGTGCGGACCGCGGCTTCCTGGGATGGCTGTTCAACCCGAGGCAGCGGCGCTTCATTCTGCCTGTCACCGGGGCGTGGATTCTGCTGCTGGACTGGGTGCTGTTCTCCTCGAACCTCCTGTCCGCCTGGCTCGCTACCCCCGTCGTGATGGTGGTCGGCTTCGTGCTCGGCAGCGTCGGGACCTTTCTCGTCCAGAGAAGGAAAGCGCGGGATGCAGCCTGGCTCGCTGCCCTGAAGGCAGTGCTGGCCGGCATCGTAGTGGGCCTTCCCTGGCCGGTGGGCGGTACGCTCGTCGGTGGCTGGGTGCTGCTGACCTCCGGCCTTGGCGATGCCGGAAAGGAGATCATGGGACGGTGACAGGCACCCGGCACCGGACCACGGTATACCTGGGATGACTTTTCCCGTATGGTCCAATGCGTCGCGTGCCCGGGATGGTCCGGGGTGCGGGGCAAAAAGAAGCTAAAACAACCGACGGGAGAGAACCCATGCACGTCAAGACGATCCTTACCGCAGCGTCGCTGCTTTTCCTCGCTACAACCGCCCACGCGGACCTCGAGCCCTTCACCGACTACGAGGCCAGCGACGAGGTCTACCTGGTCACGACCATCAAGGTCGACTCGACCATGGAAGACGTGTACCTGGAGGGTCTGAAGCAGACCTGGATACCGGGGCAGGAGGCGGCGAAGAAGCTCGGCCACATCAACGACTACGCCATCTACCGCAGCCAGTTCTCGGAGTCGGGGGATTTCAACCTGATCCTCGTCGTGACGCTCGACAGCGCTGCCGACCTGCAGCCGAGCAAGGATCGCTACAACGCCATGATGGAAGAGTTCGGCAAGCAGCGGGCCGAAGCCGCGACCGAGTTCGCGCAGGAGAACTATCCGGCCATGCGGGAGATCACCGGCGACTACATGATGCGCAGGATCACCATCAAATAATCCGCGCGTAGCGGTTCCGGCGAGTGGACCCCGCCCCGGCGGGGTCCACTTCTTTCAGGGGTGCGAAAACCGCTTCCGCAGCGCCACGTTTGCCGGGTCAGCAACTGGCTGACCGGGCGCTCAGGTTCTGCGCTGACGCAGCCGTTTGCGCGGCTTGTCGTCGGAACCGGAGCGATGCCGGTAGCGGCGGTGTGTCAGGTAGCAGGCCAGGGCCATCGCAACCAGCAGTCCGGCGAGCGCGATTCCGTCGAGTGTGAAGTAAACGTCCGTGTAGTCCATGGCGGTAGGATATCTCCATGCTGCACTGCACCATACTGTTGATTATCCTCACTTGAAGTCTCCGAGTCCAGCCCAATATGCGGAATCTAACCGTGGAGCAACAGGCAGTTAGGGGGCTGTTGTGAACAGCCCGAACGCCCGTGCTGTCATCTGGGACCTCGACGGCACCCTGGTCGACAGCGCCGCGGACCTCGCCGCCGCGCTGAACGGCGTGCTCGGACGCCGCGGCCTGGAGCCCCGTACCCTCGAGGCGGTACGCGGGATGATCGGCGACGGCGTCACGGAACTCGTGCGCCGGGGCGTCGAAGCGGCCGGCCGGCCGCTGACGAGCGCCGAGGTGCCGTCCCTGCGGCGGGAGTTCATGGCCCGCTACGGTGAATGTGCCACCCGGGAGACCCGCCCGATGCATGATGCCGCCGAAGTGCTGGCAACGCTGGCCGATGCCGGCTGGCACCACGCCGTCTGCAGCAACAAGCCTGCCGGCATCTCCGGGAGCATACTCGAGGCTCTCGGCCTGAGTCGCTGGATCGACACCGTCGTCGGCGGCGACGAAGAGCTGCCGCTGAAACCGGATCCGGCGCCGGTCCATGCCTGCCTGGAGGCCCTCGGCCTGGCGCCGGACCAGGCCGTAATGGTGGGCGACTCCGTGAACGACGCGGCCGCGGCGCGGGCCGCCGGCGTGCCCGTGGTGTTCGTGCGCTCGGGCTATGGCCGGTCGCCCGGCACCGACCCCGATGCGGACGCCTGCGTAGACGGCCTCGGCGAGATTCCGCCGATAGTGACCCGGCTGTTGGGCGCTGGCGGAAGTTCCCATCCCTGAATGCTGCGCGTAGGATAGGTTCGACGCAAAAGAACAGGGAGAACCCCATGCCGGTCGAACTCAAGGTCCTCGGTTACGCAGCGCTGCTGCAATTCGTCCAGTTCGTACTGATGGCCGTGCCCGTCAACGCCCAGCTCGGTCCCGCCTATACCGGCGGCAACCGGGACGAGCAGAAACAGCCCTGGGGGATGGCCGGCCGGCTGAAGCGCGCGCTGGACAATCACTTCGAGGGGCTGATCCTGTTTACGATTGCCGTCGTGGTCGTGGTCCTCGGCGAGGCCTCGACGTCGACCACGGAGGCCGCCGCCTGGTCCTACCTGGTGGCCCGCATCCTCTACGTGCCGGCCTATGCGTCCGGGGTCTTCCTGGTCCGCTCGCTGATCTGGTCGGTGGGCTTCATCGCCACGCTGGTCATGCTGGTGGCCGCGTTGTTCTGACAGCCTGATCGGCGGCGTCGATGCCGCTCAGCCTATGGGCGAGACGCCGAACCAGAGCTCGTGCAGCCAGAGCAGGAAAGTGAGGTAGATGCCGAGCCCGGCGAACACCACCAGGACGTCGTTGACGCCCTTGGGCTTCACCGATGGCACCGGCCGTTCCACCCGGCGCTTCATCGAGATGCGGTCCACCACCGCCCAGGCCAGGAACGAGCCGAACAGCACCACGTCCGCCACGGTGCCGTTGGCCAGCAGGTGAGCCACGGCCCAGAGCTTCACGGAGACGAGCATGGGATGCTTCGTCCAGGCCTTGATCCGGCCGGGGAAGTAGGGGGCGAGGAACAGGATGAACGCCGGCAGCATCAGCGTCAGTGCGATGTGCTTGACGAAGGTGGGCGGCGTGTAGAGGACGGCCGTCTCCATGCGGGCGGCGGCATAGCCCTCCACGATGAGCACGATGCCGACGATGGCGACGATGCCGTAGAACGCCTTCCAGCCGAGCTCGCTCTTGGCCGCCATCCGGTTACGGAAGTCCTCGGCAACGATGGACGTCGAATGGATGCCGAGGAAGAGCACGAGCCCGAGAATCATTAGCGCCATAGCCGGTTTCCCCTGTTCTGCGCGTTGCGTGACAGGGCGCTAGTCTACCGGCTATGGCGCGCCGCCGCTAAAAAAACGCGCTACTCGGTTTTGCAGGTCCTGATGCCGAACAGGGAGTAGGCCGGGCACCAGCCGATGAGGCCTGTGGCCAGCGGTACGAGTCCTATCCAACCCCAGGGGGTCTGGGGTCCTATGAAGACCAGGCTGAGGAGAACCAGTCCCGCCGTTACGCGGACAACCCGGTCGATGGTGCCTTCGTTACGCAGTGCCATGACGTGCCTCCTTGAGGGGTTTTCGATGTCACGACTACAGTGTGCGGCGTGCAGGCGCCGCCCTCAGTGACTTCGTCACACAGGCGGACCGGGCGGCGGCTCGTCCGCTATGGTGCGGAGCCCGGCGGCGTCGATCAGTGTCACCCTTCCTCTTCCGAGGGCGACCAGCCCGGCCGCCTCCAGGCGCTTCAGGTGACGGGAGATCACTTCACGGGCAGTACCCAGTTCCTCGGCCAGCGTCTGGTGGGTCGCCGTCACGACCCCGGCACCTTCGGCCAGGGCAAGCAGCACGGCGGCCAGGCGGGCCTCCACCGGCGTCAGCGCCACCGACTCCATACGCTCGATCACGGCGGCGAGGCGGCGGGAGAAGCTGTCCAGCACGAAACGGCGGAATACCGCCGATTCCTCCAGTCCACGGTCGAATTGCGGCCGTCCCATGGCGAGTGCCGTCACCGGGGTCTCCGCGCGAGCCTCGGCCGGGTAGCGGCGGCTGCTCATGAGGCAGGACGTGGTGAGCACGCAGGTATCGCCGGGCTCGATGCGATACAGGGTCACCGATCGTCCGGACAGTGCGTTCAGCGTGACCCGCACCGAGCCCTCGATCAGAACCAGGAAGTGACGGCACTCGGCGCCGGCGCGGAAGACGGTGTCTCCGGCGCCCAGAGCCAGGAGGCTCGCCGAGCCGAACAGGGCATCGGCCTCACGGGCATCGAGCCCCGCCAGCAGGGGGACGCGCTGTAGTGCCTCGGCAACGGCTGTCTGCATGGAATACCGCCGCCGGGTCCGCCGGCGTCCCGGGTGTCAGTGCATGGCGTCCTCGACCGCCCGGATGCGCATCTCCGCTGCCGCACCGGCCATGATCAGCCGCTGCACCAGGGATTTGTCGCAGCCGTGGCAGCCCGCCCGGCAATACTCCGCCGGCAGGATGCCGGAATCAAGCACCTGGCGTGCCACGTCGCCCTGCCAGCCTAGCAGCGGGCAGCCCCGCACGTTGTCGTGGACCTCGAGCGCGGCGGCGCCGCCGGGCACGCGGGCGATACTCAGCCGGTAACGGGTGTCGCTGCCTGTTGGCCAGCGGCCGTCGGCTGCGGGCGCGGCGGCCGGCAGGCCCCGGGGAACGGGTCGGTAGGCGGCGTCGGTCATCATGTCGTCTCTCCCCTGTATCTAAATGATAATCATTCTCAATTAAGAGTCTACCCGGCTCCCCCACCGTGTGCAAGCCTGTCCACTTGATGCCCCCGCCGGGCGGCGGCGAGAATCTGCGGCCATGCCAGCCATTCGCTATCTCGCCTACGGTTCGAACCTGCACCCGGAGCGCCTGCGTCGCCGTACCCCCTCCGCCGTGTTCCTGACCACCTTCGAGCTGCGGGGCTGGCGGCTCAGTTTCGACAAGCGGGGTTTCGACGGCTCCGCCAAGGCCACCATCGCGCCGACGGAGGCCGGCAGCGATCTCGTCCACGCCGCCATCTTCGAACTCCACGCCGACGAGAAGCCGGCGCTCGACCGCATCGAGGGGGTTAACAAGGGCTACCATGCCCACTTGCTGAGACTGCCGGGCCTGGGCGAGGTGCATACCTACAAGGCCGATACCGAGTTCCAGGACGGCTCGCTGATCCCGTTCCGCTGGTACCGGGACCTGGTGGTGTTCGGCGGACACTTCCATGGCTTCCCGCGTCCGTACATCGAAAATATCGCCGCACTGCCCGTCGCCGAGGACCCGGATGCTGCGCGCCGGCGCGAGCACAACGACATCCTGGCGGCCATGCGCAGGGCCATGGCGTCGGCCACCGGCCATCCGACCAACAACAAGGAGTGAGCATGATCGTGACCACCACCCCCACACTGGAGGGACAGAAGATCCGCGATTACCTCGGGGTCGTCACCGGCGAGGCCATCCTGGGCGCCAACCTGTTCCGCGACCTGTTCGCCGGCCTGCGCGACATCGTAGGCGGCCGCTCGGCCTCCTATGAGAAGGAGCTGCGCAAGGCCCGCGAGGTGGCGTTCGAGGAGCTGGAGGCCGCGGCGCGGGACAAGGGCGCCAACGCGGTCATCGGCGTGGACATCGACTACGAGGTGCTCGGCGAGTCGAACGGCATGCTGATGGTGAGCGTGAGCGGCACAGCGGTCCGCCTCGGCTGACCGCCGCAACTCCCGGGTTACCGCAATGTAACGCACGACCCCGGAGGGTTTGAGTCGCTCCCCGGCGCCGGATACTATTGATCGCGGCGGGGCGGATCATCACAGACAGCCGGCCCGCGCCCGGGCGAACCGGGGGCATCCGGCCGAGGTCCCACGCCGTTGATCCGGCTGATGTGAGCGTTTTGAGAACGGCGGTGTGTGGACGGATCGATGAATATCTATGTGGGTAACCTCCCTTACAGTATTACGGATGACGAACTGCGGGAGGCCTTCGCCGCCTTCGGTGACGTGAAGTCAGCCAAGGTCATCATGGATCGCGAGACCGGTCGCTCCAAGGGCTTCGGCTTCGTCGAGATGGATGAGGCCAAGGAAGCCGAGGAGGCGATCCGGGTCCTGAACGGTCAGGACCTGAAAGGCCGGCCGGTACGGGTCAGCGAGGCCCGGCCGCGCCAGGACCGGCCATTCCGCGGCTGAGCGCCAGCCTGCGGGCTGCCTGGCTGGCGGCCCTCGCGCTCACCGGCGCCGGCTGTGCCGGCTCACCCGTCGACACCCTGAGCTATGTCTGCGAGCGGGGCGGGATGCTGCATGTCGAGACACGGGCCGGCGAGGCCCTGCTGGAGTTCGACGGCCGCCGCTATACCCTGCCGCAGGTGACCGCCGAGGAAGGGCGCCGCTGGCGCTCGGGCGATGTCCTGCTGTGGCTGCGCGACGACGAGGCCTCCGTCACCATCGGCGACCAGGTGGTGGCCTGGGGCTGCCGCCGGCGCTGAACTGCGTTGAGCCCGGCTCTGCGACGGTGCCGCAACAACGCCTTTACAACCGACGCCGTTTCAATAGCATGAGCAATGCCCGCGGCCGACGGTGGCCGCCATGACCCGACAATCACGGTAGACCCACATGATTATCGTCCTCTCGCCCGCCAAGACCCTGGATTTCGAATCGCCGCTGCCGACGGACAAGCACACGAAACCGCGCTTCCAGCGCGAGGCCCGCGAACTGGTGGAGATCCTGCGCGGCAAGTCGGAGACGGAGATCTCCAAGCTGATGAGCCTGTCGCCGAAGCTCACGAAGCTGAACGTGGAGCGCTACCGTGAGTTCTCCGGGCGGCCGAGCACGAAGAATGCCCGTCCGGCGCTGCTCGCCTTCAGGGGCGACGTCTACCAGGGCCTGCAGGCGGACGAGTTCGACGCCCGGGATCTGAACTACGCTCAGGATCACCTACGCATCCTGTCCGGGCTCTACGGCATGCTGCGCCCGCTGGATCTCATGCAGCCCTACCGGCTGGAGATGGGTACCTCGCTCGCCAACGACGCCGGCAGGGACCTGTACGCCTTCTGGGGCGACCGCATCACCCGCGCCCTGAACGAGGAGCTGGCCAACCAGAAGCCGAAGGCGCTGATCAACCTGGCCTCCAACGAGTACTTCGGCGCCGTGAACGAGGGCCTGCTGGACGGGCGCATCGTCACGCCGGTGTTCAAGGACCGGGCGAAGGGCGGCGACTACCGGGTGCTGGCCTTCTTCGCCAAGCGGGCGCGGGGCATGATGGCGTCCTGGATCATCCGCGAGCGCGTCGACACGCTGAAAGGCCTGACCGGCTTCGCCGAGGAAGGCTACCGCTACAGCGCGGAGCAGTCGGAGCCGGACCGCCCCGTATTCCTGCGCGACAAGGGCTGAGCCGCCCGGACTCCTAGCCCGTCGCCGTGGTACCGAGCCGCGCCCGTTCCAGGCGCGCCGTCTCCTCCTGCACCATCTCGCGGATCGTGCGCAGGCTCGACTGCTCGCCCACGAAGGCGGGCGGGTTGCGCCTGAGCAGCCGCCATCGGCCTGTCTCCAGGATGGAGTGCAGGAACGCGAGGTTCGCCTCGACGGCCTCCATATACGGGTTGTGGCCCTCGAACAGCGCCTCGAAGTAGCGGTAGACGCCGCCGAAGGTCTCTTCCAGACGCGGCTTCGCCGAATGCTCGAAGAAACCGGGCGTCTGGCGCAGCAGGTCCTCGCCGGAGGCGTAGCGCACCATGAACTCCCCCGGCCGCGCGTGCTCGACGGCGATGCCGCCCAGCAGGAACTCGCTGTAGAGCCGGTCGCGGCATTTCTCGAGATAGCAGCGGTCGGCCATCTGGGCCACCAGGTCCGCGGTGCCAAGCAGGTGGCCCAGCAGGGTGTCCTTCGGGTCCTCCATGCCGATCTCGTCGGGCCCGACCTCGTAGCCCGTGAAATGCACCAGCTTGCTCGCGGCCGGCACCAGGTGTTCCAGGCCGATGCCGGGCAGGTAGCGGCGCAGAAAGTCGGCGCTGCGGCTGACGTGGTAGAGGGTGAACTCGGCGCCGTTGCGGTATTCCCGGTCGCGCAGCTCGTGGCGGATGTAGCCGGCATCGTGGAACAGTGCGGCGAGGATGCCGAGCAGGGCACGCTCGGGCCCCAGCCCTTCGCCGCTGCGGCAGGCCGCCTCGTAGCCGGCGATCAGCCGCGCCATCGCCAGCGTGATGTCCAGTGTGTGCTGGATGTCGTGATAGCTGGTGTCGCAGCCGAGATAGCCGGGCATGCGGCCGGTGAACAGCCGCTCGAAGTCGTAGAAGGCGAGCCAGATTTTGTCGAAGCCCGCGTCCGGATAGGTCTGCTCGAGCAGCTCGCGCACGGCGTCCCGCACGGCGGCGGGGTTGCTCACCTGCACCGTATTGGTGACGTCGAAATCGTTGCGCCGGTCCTGCAGCATCTTCTTGTACTTCCCGGCGCCGCCGGCGCCCTCCCCGCTGCGATCCGGCTGCCGGTTCCGTCCGTGAACTCCGCCGTCCGGATTCACGACACTCCCCCCGTCCGCGGCAGCAGACCATCGTGTGTTCTGCGGGCAGCATACACGCCGGCCGGAAGCGCAAGCGGCGGGTTTGACCTAACGCCGCGGATCGCGCGGAGCCTCATTCTTCGAACTCCGCCCATACAGGGGCGTGGTCGGAGGGACGCTCCCAGCCGCGGGGTTCCGGGTCCACGGCACTGGCGAGGCAGCGCTCGGCCATGGCATGGCTGGCCAGGATGAGGTCGATGCGCAGGCCACGGTTGCGCCGGAACGCCGCGGCCCGGTAGTCCCACCAGCTGAACGCGTCCTCCGGCTGGTCGAACTGGCGGAACAGGTCGACCAGGCCCAGCTCGAGCAGGTGCGCCAGCGCCTCGTGTTCCGGCTCGCTGAACAGCACCCGCCCGCGCCACAGTTCCGGGTCGTGCACGTCCCCGTCCTCGGGCGCGATGTTGAAGTCGCCGAGTACGATCAGTTTCTCGTGGGCCTTCAGCTCGTCGGCCAGATAGTCCCGCAGCCGCTCCAGCCATTCGAGCTTGTAGCCGAACTTGTCCGAGTCCACCGCCTGGCCGTTGGGCACGTACAGGTTGACGATGCGCACGCCGGCGATGGTGGCGGCCAGCACCCGGCGCTGCGGATCCTCGGAGCCCGGTAGCGCGCGCACCGGATCGGCGGGCGGCTGGCGGGACAGCAGCGCCACGCCGTTGTAGGTGCGCTGCCCGTTGGAGATGCCGTGATAGCCGGCCGCCTGCAGCGCCTCCGCCGGGAAGTCCTCGTCCGGCTGCTTGATCTCCTGCAGCGCGAGCACGTCCGGCCCGGCCCCCGCCACCCAGGAGAGCACCTGGGGCAGGCGGACCTTCAGGGAGTTCACGTTCCAGGTGGCGACTTTCACGCTGCCCGGCTGATCCCGCTGCTCGCGAGCAGGGCCTCCAGCCGCGGGCCCCGGCCGCGGAAGGCGACGAAGGCGTCCATGATGTCGCGGCTGCCGCCCACCTCCAGGATGTGGCTGCGGAAGCTCTGCGCCGTGGCCGGATCGAAGATGCCCGCCTCCTCGAAGGCGCTGAAGGCATCCGCCGCCAGTACCTCCGCCCACTTGTAGCTGTAGTAGCCCGCCGCGTAGCCGCCGGCGAAGATATGGGCGAAGCCGTTGGGGAACCGGTTCCAGGACGGCGGCCGCACCAGGGTCACCCGCTCCCGGACTTCCTCCAGGATCTCGGCCGCGCGCGAGCCCCGGCCGGGCACGTACTCGGCATGAAGGCGGAAGTCGAACAGGGCGAACTCGAGCTGGCGCAGCATCTGCAGCCCGGCGTTGAAGTTACGGCTGCCGCGCAGGCGCTCGAACAGCTCCGCCGGCAGCGGCTCGCCGGTGTCCACGTGCCCCGAGGCGTGGGCCAGCACCTCGTAATGCCAGGCGAAGTTTTCCATGAACTGGCTGGGCAGCTCCACCGCATCCCAGGGCACGCCGTTGATGCCTGCGATGCTGGGGTAGTCCACCCGGGTCAGCAGGTGGTGCAGCATATGGCCGAACTCGTGGAACAGCGTGACCACGTCGCTGTGGGTCAGCAGCGAGGGCTCGTCGCCGTGGGGCGGAGTGAAGTTGCACACCAGGTAGCCCACCGGCGCGGCCTTCTGCCCGCCGATGCCCTTGCGTACCACGCATTCGTCGATCCAGGCGCCGCCCCGCTTGCCGGGCCGGGCGTACAGATCGGCGTAGAAGCCGCCGACCAAGCTGCCGTCGGCGTCGCGCACGTCGTAGTAATGCACGCTGTCGTGCCAGACGGGCACGCTCTCGCGCACGCCGATGTCCAGCCCGTATAGCTCCCGGGCCAGCCGGAACAGGCCCTCGATCACCTTCGGCGCCGGCAGGTAGCGGCGGAGCTCCTCGTCGGATATCGCGTGACGCTCCTGCTTCAGCTTCTCGGCGTAGTAGGCGAGGTCCCAGGGTTCGATCGCACGTCCCGCGCACTCCTCCACCGCCGCCAGTTCCTGCTTCGCCGCCGGCAGGCTGCGCTCCGCCAGCTCCTGGAGGAACTCCAGCACCTCGTCGACGCCCGGCGCCATCTTGCTGGCCAGGGAGTACGCCGCGTAATTGTCGAAGCCCGTGAGGCCGGCGGCCTCGTGGCGCAGTGCCAGGATCTCCTCGATCAGCGGGGCGTTGTCGTGGGCGGGGTCGTGGGGGCCGGTGTCGGAGGCCCGCGTGACCCAGGCCTCGTAGTAGGTGCGGCGCAGATGCTCGTCGTCGGCATGGGTCAGCACCGCCTGGTAGGTGGGCTGGTCGAGGGTGAACTTCCAGCCGCCGAGCCCGGCCTCCTCCGCCGCGCTGCGGGCCCGGCGCAGAGTGCCGGCCGGCAGGCCCGCCAGCCGGGCCTCGTCCTCGACGTGCAGGCTCCAGGCGTCGGTGGAGTCCTGCAGGTTCTGCTCGAAGCGGGTGGCTGCCTTCGCCATGGCCTGGCGAATCTCGCGGAAGCGGCGCTTGTCGTCCGAGGCGAGACCGACGCCGGCCAGCCGGAAGTCCCGCAGCGCATGTTCCAGCAGTTTGGCGAGGCCCGGATCGCCGTCCGCCGGCAGCCGTTCGGCGAGGTCCTGGAACCGCCGGTACAGGTCCTCGTTCTGTGTGAGTTCGGTCGCATACTCGGTCAGCAGCGGAAGTGCCTCGGCATAGGCCTCGCGCCAGGCGGGGTCCGCGGTGACCATGTGCAGGTGGCTCACCGGCGACCACAGCCGGGAGAGCCGATGGCTCATCTCCTCCAGCGGGACCACCAGCGATTCCGCGCCGGGGGATTCGTCCGCCAGCACTTCGGCGAGGCGCCGGCGGTTATCGTCGAGCACGGTGCGCACGGCCGGCAGCACATGGGCCGGTTCGAGCTCGGGGAACGGGGGAAGTTCGGTGTTTTCCAGCAACGGATTGGACATGGCGAACCCGACCTCGGTCTTGCATTTCCCTGACCGGCCCGCATGTTAGCATGCGCGTCCCGCCGGGAGCCCTGCCGATAACGGGCTTCGCGGCGGGAAATGGACGACGACAACCGGAGAGTGACCGTGGCACACCACTTCGATCTGATCGCGATAGGCGGCGGCAGCGGCGGACTGGCCCATGCACAGCGCGCGGCGGAATACGGCGCCCGGGCGGCGGTGGTGGAGAGCGGCCCCCTCGGCGGCACCTGCGTGAACGTGGGCTGCGTGCCGAAGAAGGTCATGTGGTACGCCGCCGCCATGGCCCATCACACCGAGCAGGCGAAGGACTACGGTTTCGACGTGGCCGTGAACGGTCACGACTGGCCCGGGCTCAAGACGGCCCGGGATGCCTACGTGGCCCGGCTGAACAGGATCTACGCGGGCAACCTCGACAAGCGCCACGTCACCCACATCGCCGGCCGCGCGAAGTTCATCGACGAGCACACGGTGGAGGTGGATGGCGAGCGCTTCACTGCCGACCACATCACCGTTGCCACCGGCGGCTATCCCGTCGTGCCGGACCTGCCCGGCGCCGAGCTCGGTATTACCTCCGACGGTTTCTTCGAGCTGGAGGAAAAGCCGGAGCGCGTGGCCGTGGTCGGCAGCGGCTACATCGGCGTGGAGCTCGCCGGCATGCTGAACTCACTGGGCGCCGACGTGACCCAGTTCGTGCGCTACGACGGCGTGCTCAGGAGCTTCGACGAGATGCTGCGCGCCGAGGTCATGCAGGCCATGGACGACGACGGCATCATCATCGAGCGCCACTTCATCCCGAAGGGTCTGGAGAAGACCGACAACGGTCTGTGTCTCCTCAGCGAGGACGGCCGACGCTTCGACGGCTACGATTGCCTGATCTGGGCCGTGGGCCGCGCGCCGGCGACCGGCGACCTGGACCCGGCGGCGGCCGGCATCGAGACCGACCAGCGGGGCTTCATCCCGGTGGACGACTACCAGGTCACCAATGTGCCCAATATCTACGCCATCGGTGACGTCACCGGCGCCGCTGCGCTGACGCCGGTAGCCATCGCGGCCGGCCGGCGGCTGGCCGACCGGGTGTTCGGCGGCATGACCGACCGGCACCTGGACTACGCGAACATCCCCACCGTGGTGTTCAGCCATCCCCCCATGGGCACGGTGGGGCTCACCGAGCACGAGGCCCTGGATCTCTACGGCGAGGAGGTGGGCTGTTTCACCAGCCGCTTCAATCCCATGCTCTACGCGCTCAGTGAGTTCAAGCGGCCGAGCTCCATGAAGCTGGTCACCGTGGGCGACGACGAGCGCATCGTCGGCTGCCACATCTTCGGCGACGGGGCGGACGAGATGCTGCAGGGCTTCGCGGTGGCCATCCGCATGGGGGCGAAGAAGAAGGACTTCGACGACACGGTGGCCATCCATCCGACCAGCGCCGAAGAGCTGGTCACCATGCGCTGAGCTTGAGCCCGGGCCTCAGCGTGGCAGGCGCTTCAGCACGCCCTTCGTGTCCGGCCGCACGCCCCGCCAGAGATAGAACGACTCCGCCGCCTGCTCCACCAGCATGCCCCAGCCGACGATGGCTCGGGCCGCGCCCCGGCCCTTCGCCCAGCGGGTGAACGGCGTGTCGCCGGTGGCGTAGGAGAGGTCGTAGCAGACACTGTTCCCGGTGACGATGCCGTCGGGGAAGGGCAGCGCCTCGCCGCGAACGCCGGCGGAGGTGGCGTTGATCACCAGGTCGTAGTCGACGTCCAGCACGATATCGTCGAAGCGGCAGGCGAGCACCTCGCCCAGGCTGCCGAAGTGGTTCGCCAGCGCCTGCGCCTTGGACACCGTACGGTTGGCCAGCGTGACCGTGGTGGGCTGCTCCTCAAGCAGCGGCGCCACGATGCCCCGTGTGGCGCCGCCCGCGCCGAGTATCAGTATGCGTGCGCCCTCGATCGGTACCCGGTAGTTCCGGCGCAGGTCGCGCACCAGGCCCACGCCGTCGGTGTTGTCGCCGTGGATGGATTCCGGTGTGATGGTCAGCGTGTTCACGGCGCCCGCGATGCTGGCCGCATCGGACAGTTCGTCCACCAGTCGCACCGCCTCGCTCTTGTGTGGCACCGTGATGTTCAGACCCCGGCCGCCCTGGCGCTGGAACGCCCGGATGGCGGCCTCCAGCTCCGGGGGCGGCACCTCGAGGAGCTCGTAGCTGATGTTCTGCCCGGTCTGCTGCGCGAACACCCGGTGGATGATCGGCGACCGGCTGTGACTGACGGGATATCCCATCACCCCGTAGCGGTCCGGCTCGTCCTGCTCGCTCACGTCCCTGTCCCCCGCCTGATCGTTGTTGTTTTCGATCCGCTCAGTCGTCCCTGAGCCAGCGCGCCGCGTCCGGCGCGAAGTAGGTGAGAATGGCGCTGGCGCCCGCCCGGCGTATGGACAGCAGCGCCTCCAGCACCGTCTCGCGTTCGTCCAGCCAGCCGTTCGCCGCCGCTGCCTTCAGCATGGCGTACTCGCCGCTCACCTGGTAGGCTATGGTCGGTACGCCGTACTCGTCGCGCACGCGGCGGATGATGTCGAGATACGGCAGGCCCGGCTTCACCATCACCATGTCGGCGCCCTCGGCGATGTCCATGCCCACCTCGCGCAGTGCCTCGTCGCTGTTGGCCGGGTCCATCTGGTAGCTGTGCTTGCCGCCGCCGCCCAGGTTGCCCGCCGAGCAGACCGCGTCGCGGAACGGGCCGTAGAAGCTGGAGGCGTACTTGGCGGCATAGGCCAGGATCATCGTGTGCACGTGGCCGCCGTGCTCCAGCGCCCTGCGGATGGCACCGATGCGCCCGTCCATCATGTCCGACGGCGCCACCACGTCCGCGCCCGCCTCGGCATGGGAGACGGCCTGGCGCACCAGCATGTCGACGGTCTCGTCGTTCAGCACGTAGCCGGTGTCGTCGATGATGCCGTCCTGGCCGTGGGTGGTGTAGGGGTCGAGCGCGACGTCGGTCATGACGCCGAGATCCGGGTAGCGTTCCTTGATGGCCCGCACGGCCTGCTGCGCGAGACCGTCCGGGTCGGCGCACACCGCGCCGTCCGGCGTCTTGGCGGCCGGGTCGATGATGGGGAACAGCGCCACCATGGGGATGCCGAGTTCGTGCACCCCGGCCAGGTGCTCGAGCAGCAGGTCGACGGAGCGCCGCTCGATGCCCGGCATGGACGGCACCTCCTCCCGCCGGCCCTCGCCCTCGAGCACGAACACCGGATAGATGAAATCCGCCGGCGCCAGCCGGTTCTCCGCCACCAGCGATCGCACCCAGCCGGTACGGCGGGTGCGGCGGAGTCGGGTGGCGGGAAACCTTGTGTCCGGGCGGCTGCTCATATTTACTCTCGGGTCATCCGGGAAAAAGCGGATTCTCCCCCGATTCCGTTTTCGTGTCCAAGGACGGGACTCCCGCAGCAGGCGCCGTGAAATAAATTCCGGGGGCCGCAGGTCTCTATCCATGACAGGAACATCCGAGGACAGCCGGCGCCGCCACCGCTTCGAGCGGCTTGTGGGCGAACTCCGCCGGGACATGTACCGCTACGCGTTCTGGCTCAGCCGGGACGGGGCAATGGCGGAGGACGTGGTGCAGGAGGCGATGGTGAGAGCCTGGCGCAATCTCGACAGCCTGCGCGAGGACGGTGCGGCGAAGCAGTGGCTGCTGACGATAGTGAGGCGCGAGAACGCGCGCCATTTCGAGAGGAAACGGCTGGAGACGGTAGACGTAGATGATCTCAGCGGCAGGGAAGAGAGCATGCTGGCCAGCTCCCACGATACGGACGTGGACGACCTCAGGGCACAGCTGCTGGAGCTGCCCGACGAGTACCGCGAGCCGCTGGTGCTGCAGGTGCTGATGGGCTACTCCACCGACGAGATCGCCGAGGTGATGGAACTGAAGCAGGCCACCGTGCTCACCCGGCTGCACCGGGCGCGCAACCAGCTGAAGGAACGTCTCTCGGCCGACGGGCCCCGGAGCGACGAGGACGGCGAGTGAAGATCATGCGGTGCGAGGAATTTAGACAGGCGCTGGACAGCGATCCGGGGGCGGATTTCCCCGGCCGCGCGGCGCATGCCGCCGCCTGCGCCGACTGCGCCCGCTACGCCGCCGAGTCCGCCGTGTTCGAACGCCGTCTCGCCGCCGCGCTGGCGGTGGCGGTGCCGGACTTCGAGATCGACAGACATGACGACGGCGACACGGTGGTCTCCCTCGAGAAGCGCCGGCGTGCCGGCGGCGCCCGCTGGCGCGGACTGCCGGCCTGGGCCGGCGTCGCGGCCGCGCTCGCCCTGGCCGTCGGCCTGGCGCTGCAGTTCGGCAGTTCACCGCGCACGCTGGACGGCCCGGCCCTGGCCGCCGAGGTGATCGAGCACATGCACCACGAGCCCTGGTCGCGGGTGGCCACGGACAAGGCCGTGGCTGGCGCAGAACTGAGCAGCGTGCTCGCGCCCGCCGTATCCCGGCTTGACGCCGGGCGGGTCGGACTGGTGACCTATGCCAAGACCTGCCCGATCAATGGGCGCGACGTGCCGCACCTGGTGGTCCAGGGTGCGGACGGGCCGGTCACGCTGCTGCTGATGGCCGGTGAGAAGCTGGACGCGCCGGTGCCCCTGGAGGGTGACGGTTTCCACGGCGTGATCCTGCCGGTGGGCGACGGCAGCATTGCCGTCGTCGGCGAGAAAGGCCAGTCGGTGGACGACGTGACGAAGAACATCCGCAACGCCGTGGACTGGCAGATCTGAGCAGACGCAAAACGAGTTTTCATCCTGCCGGGGCGGCGCGGCCGCCCTCAGGGAATCGACGGCCCGACAGGGCCACCACAACAGCGAGGAGAGAGATCATGAGTGATAAGGATGTGAAAAAGCCGATTGCGATCGCCGTCAGCGCGGCACTGGCCGCCACTTTCGGCGCCGTGGGTGTGGCCCAGGCCGACAACGCCGGGAGCCCCTTCGAGATGACGTCGCTGTCCAGCGGCTACGAGACTTCGGGCGGTGAAGGCAGCTGCGGCGAAGGCAAGTGCGGCGGCGGCAAGGAAGGCGACAAGGAAGGCGACAAGGGCGGCGAGGGCGCCTGCGGCGAGGGCAAGTGCGGCAGCTCCGGCGACAAGGGCGGCGAAGGCTCCTGTGGCGGCGACAAGGGCGGCGAAGGCTCTTGCGGCGGCGACAAGGGCGGCGAAGGCGCCTGCGGCGAGGGCAAGTGCGGCGGCTCTGTCTGATCGCATCCGCCGATCGACCACGGAAAGAGGCTCGCGGCTCCGGCCGCGGGCCTTTTTTCGTGGCGGCAGCCGAATTCGCCGATGGCCGCCGTCCGCACCCGGCCGGACAACCCGTTTTCCGCTGAGAGCGGCAGAGGAGTGGGGAAGATGAACCGAGAGCCGGTGCGCTGCGCCTGGTCACTCGGGGTGAACCAGGACTACGTCGACTACCACGACACGGAGTGGGGCGTGCCGGTGCGTGACGACCGGCGCCAGTTCGAGTTCCTGGTGCTGGAGGGCGCCCAGGCCGGCCTGTCCTGGTCCACGGTACTGAACAAGCGCGCGGGCTACCGGCGGGCGTTCGCCGACTTCGACCCGCAGAAGGTCGCCCGCTTCAGCGAGGCGAGGATCGCGAGGATACTGGCCGACCCGTCGGTGATCCGTAACCGGCTGAAAGTGCGCTCGGCGGTGACCAACGCCCGCGCCTTCCTGGCCGTGCAGGAGGAGTTCGACGGCTTCTGCAACTACATCTGGCGTTTCGTCGACGGCGCGCCGAAGCAGAACCGCTGGGTCAGCGACGCGGAGGTGCCGGCCACCTCGGCGGAGTCCGATGCGCTGGCGAAGGACCTGAAACGGCGCGGCTTCCGCTTCGTCGGTTCCACCATCATGTATGCCCACATGCAGGCCACCGGCATGGTGAACGACCACGTCACGGGCTGTTTCCGCCACGCCGAGTGCGCGCGCCTGGCGGCGTGAGGCCGGTCAGTTCCGCGTATTCACTCCGGTCAGTTCCGGATATTCACAATCGTGAGCGCGATCAGCCCGTTCGGCGTGACGTGTGATATCGCCCCCAGGTAGCGCCGGTCGGCGGCCAGGCCGGACCAGCTCACCTGCAGCGTCTCGGTGCTGCCGGCGGTGACGCTCGACGGCGCCGACACCGTCATGTTGCCTGCGTCGTCCACCAGGCCGAAGGCCCAGGCGAACAGCTGGTAGTTGGCGCCGGGGCCGCCGGCCACCTGGTCGGTCTCGAAGCCGTGGATCAGTACGGCGTAGCGGCCGGCGGGCGGCGTGACCAGGCTGTATTCCTCCTCCGAGGTCTCCGAGCCGCTCTCGCCGATGCGGCTGCAGATGTCGTTCGGGCAGTAGTAGACGTACAGGTCCAGGTCGTCGTCGCCGTCGGTGGCCTCGTCGAACAGGGCGAAGCGCAGATACGCCTGATTCGGCGGCACGTCGATCACGTGGGTGGTGACGCCGTCGCCGTCGCGGAAGGTGAAGGTCTTGGTGGGGTCGTTGTCCACGAAACCGTCGATCACCAGCGCCTCGTTCAGCCCGTGCACGCCCGCGCCGTAGCTGCCGCTGTAGCCGAACTCCACGTCGAAGCCGAGGGTGCCGCTGCCGCCGGCGTCCCGTACCTCCTCGGGCGCGGACAGGGATACCGGGCGGATGGCCACGGGCGTGCGCACGGCAGTCTCGCCTCCGCGCCAGGTGACGGCGCCGAAGTACCACAGGTCCAGCCCGGCGCCGACGAACTCCAGCTCGACGGTATAGGTGGCACTCTCGCCCGGGCTCAGCGACAGCGTCGCCGGCGTGACGGACACCACCGTGCCCGGCGGCGGCTCGATCTCCACCTGCCACGTGGCTGCGCTGTCACCCGTGGCCGTCACCGTGCGCGTGATGCTGCGCCGGCCGGTCAGCT